>JBOGLX010000144.1:0-28991 GCA_050745765.1 Occallatibacter sp.
GGGCACGACTTTAGTCGTGCCGCAGACGGCAACACAACGGAAGCTGGCTTTAGCCCGTACATTGAGCAGCAACAAAAATCACCTGGGCTTTAGCCCCCGAGGCGAGATTGCCGGACGCTAGAGCTTGCCGAAAAAGACATCCGTAGTTGGGAAACGTAACAGAGCACGACTTTAGTCGTGCCGAAAAAGCAAGTTTCTCGTTGAAGGGTGCGGGCTTTAGCCCGTACATCGAGCAGCAACAACAAGGACGCGGGCTTTAGCCCCTGAGGGAAATCGGCCGGCTCACGAGGTGCGAAAGATTCGCCGCTTTGAAAGGGCACGGCTTCAGCCGTGCCGCAAAAGGTCAAAGTTTTGTAACAGGGCACGACTTTAGTCGTGCCGCAGACAGCAACAAGAGATGCGGGCTTTAGCCCCTGCAAGAGCAAGGAGGATCAAGGAAAAAGCGACGGGCGTCAGGCTCTTGCAACCCTGATCCCTGATCCCTGACCCCTGATCCCTAACAGCAGCCCCCGAGGCAACCAAATGGCAGAAAACATCGGCAAAGTAATCCAAGTCTCCGGCCCCGCCGTAGACGTTCAATTCGAAGAAGCGACCATGCCGCCCATCTACCAGGCGCTGCGCGTGGTCAGCGACGGCTTTACCGTCCCCACGCCCATCAACGTGATCCTCGAAGTCCAGCAGCACCTTGGCGAGGGCCGCGTCCGCACCGTGGCCATGGAAGCCACCGACGGCATGGTCCGCGGCATGAAGGCCATCGACCTCGACGGCCCCATCCGCGTGCCCGTGGGCAAACAGACGCTGGGCCGCATCATCAACGTCATCGGCGAGCCGGTCGACGAGCTTGGCCCCATCGGCGAAAAATCGCGCATGCCCATCCACCGCCCCGCGCCGCTCTTCGACGAGCAGGCCACGGAAGAGGAGATGTTCGAGACCGGCATCAAGGTCATCGACCTCATCCAGCCCTTCCTTAAAGGCGGCAAAATCGGCCTCTTCGGCGGCGCCGGTGTGGGCAAAACCGTCGTCATCATGGAGCTGATCAACAACGTCGCCAAAAGCCACGGCGGCTACTCCGTCTTTGCCGGCGTGGGCGAGCGCACCCGCGAGGGCAACGACCTCTGGCTCGAAATGACCGAGTCCGGCGTCATCAAGCCCGGCGACTGGGAAAACTCCAAGACTGCGCTCGTCTACGGCCAGATGACCGAGCCGCCCGGCGCGCGCCTCCGCGTCGCCCTCACCGGGCTCACCGTCGCCGAGTACTTCCGCGACGTCGAAGGCTCGGACACGCTTCTCTTCATCGACAACATCTTCCGCTTCACCCAGGCCGGCTCCGAGGTTTCGACCCTCCTCGGCCGCATGCCTTCGGCCGTCGGCTACCAGCCCAACCTGGCCACCGAGATGGGCGAGCTCCAGGAGCGCATCACCTCCACCAGCAAAGGGTCAGTCACCAGCGTTCAGGCCGTCTACGTTCCCGCCGACGACCTCACCGATCCCGCGCCGGCCACCACCTTCGCCCACCTCGACGCCACCACCGTGCTCTCGCGGCCGCTGTCGGAGCTGGGCATCTACCCCGCCGTCGATCCGCTCGCGTCCACCTCGCGCATCCTCTCCGCGCGCATCGTCGGCCAGGAACACTACGACGTGGCCCAGGGCGTCAAGCGCATCCTTCAGCGCTACAAGGACCTCCAGGACATCATCGCCATCCTCGGCATCGACGAGCTCTCCGAAGACGATAAGCTGACGGTAGCCCGCGCGCGCAAAGTGCAAAAGTTCCTCTCGCAGCCCTTCCACGTTGCCGAGCAGTTCACCGGCATCGAGGGCCGTTATGTCAAGATTGCCGATACGGTGCGCAGCTTTAAAGAGATCATCGAAGGCAAGCACGACGATGTCCCCGAGCAAGCCTTCTACATGAAGGGCGGCATCGAGGAAGTGCTCGAAACCGCAGAGAAGCTGAAGGCAACGGTGTAAAGGCAGGGAATAGGGAGTAGGGAATAGGGAATAGAAAGCGGCTCGCGCCAATGTATCGCGCCTTGGTTTTCTACTCCCTACTCCCTACTCCCTACTCCCTATTCCCTACTCCCTCGGCGACGAAAGGATCCCCATGTCTGACGAACCCAACCAACTTCGCGTCCGCCTCGTGACTCCCGAACGCACTCTCTTCGACAGTCCCGCCGAGGCGGTCGAGCTGCCCTCGAAGTCCGGCTACATGGAAGTGCTCTACGGCGCCGCGCCGCTTTTGGCCGAGCTGGGCGCGGGCGACGTGACCATCCACAGTATGGCCGCGGGCGCGGGTACGGGCGCGGCGGCAGGCGGAGATTCGGCCGCCACGCCGGGTGAGACCCGCTACAACGTCAGTTGGGGCTTCGCCGAAGTCCTGCCCGACCGCGTAACCATTCTCGCCAACGACGCCCTCAGGCCCGATGAGATCGACGTGCCGCGCGCCGAGCAGCAGCTCGAACGCGGCCTCAGAATGTGGCGCGAGGCCGGCGAAAGCCCCGCCGCCTACGACGAAGCCCTCCGCGTCATCTCCGAAGCCGAAGCCAAAATCGCCTCCGCCGTCGAGAAGCACTGAAGTCCTGCGTGCTTGCCAGAACTGAATGGCCGAAGGCCGGCCTGCTACCACACCGTCCGCGGATAATGCTTTGGCATCTCTTCGTCGGAAGAGATCAGCCACGCGAATCCGTTGGCCTTAGCCTGCGCCACAATCATCCGGTCGAACGGATCGCGCGTCCACTTCTCGTCCAGCGCCGCCTCGGCCACGACTGCAAATGGCAGATCGCAGACCTGAACGCCAAGCTCATGCTCCACCTTGCGATGGAGATCGCGCGCCGGCAGCTTGACCCGTTTTATCTCATAAAGCAATTCCAGCTCGAATAGCACCATCGGCGAGATGAGCAACTCGGCTCGTTCGATCAGCCGGGAAACTTCGCGGCCGATATGGCGCGTACTGCCATGCGCCAGCCGAATGACCGCGTTGGTGTCGAGATAGGCAATCATGCTTTGCCGCGAGCCGGGCGTGTTTTGCCTCGCTTCGGCGCCGATGCCTTAAGCGGAGAAGCCGATATCGGGCCGAGCCGGCGGTCCCACTTCCGCTCCCATTCGCGCATCATCTCCACCTTCCAGGAATCGTCGTCCAGGTCCACGCCGGAAGGTATGATGTCCATAGGCGTAACCCGGCTCAGCTTGCCGGCAGGTCTGCCCTCCGGCACAATGCGGAACCTGCGCCCCTTGTGCGTCACCCACACCTCGGCCCCATCCAGCGCCTTGTTGGCCAGCTCGAAAATATTCCGCCGAAATTCGGTGATCGGGACTTCCATGCGCAGATTGTACACCATGTACGCTCTGGAATGTACAAGATGTACGCTTCAGCGCGCCTCTTCGCTCATCATCGCCCGCAGCGCCGCCGCATAGCGCTCCGGCAGCGGCTTGCGGTTGAGCCGGTCGTCGCACACCACGTGCACCGTCTCGCCCTCCGCCAGCAGCTTCCGCTCTTCTTCGTCCCGGTTTGGTTTGCGGTAGATGCGATAGGAAAACTTCAGCACTGGCCCACGCAGCAGCGAAGGCCGCGTCTCGATCAGAATCTCATCGTCGTACCGCGCCGGCGCGCGATACCGGCAGGTGGCCTCAACCACCGGCAGAATGCACTCGTGCTCGGTCTCCAGTTGGCTGTAGGCGAGGCCGAGCGAGCGCAGCAATTCCACGCGCCCCAGCTCAAACCAGACCAGGTAATTGGCGTAGTAGACGATGCCCATCTGGTCCGTTTCGGCGTAGCGGACCCTCACCTCATGCGTATTCACAGGCATGGCGCCGTCCCTCAAACCTGAACCGTAAACCTAACGTAACCATTGCAATAATTTTTTGTCTGATTTTCCACGTGGAACAGCCTTTTTTCCACATATCTTAGGCCTTTATCCGGGTTTCGTCCCTTGACAGTGACCCGCCAAGCGAGTTTCGGGTCTTCTAGTCCCAATTCTCTGCTCTCCGTCCACTGATCACTGTTCACTGACCACTGATCACTGTTTTTCACGGCCTTCCGTGCGCAAAGATCGGCAGCTTGGTCACGTCGTTGAAGATGATAAATGCGAAAAACACCACCAGCATTACAAAGGCCACCTGGTAGATCCGTTCCTTCACAATGATGCTTATGTCGTGGCGCAAAAAGCTCTCGATCAGCAGCAGCATGATCATGCCCCCGTCCAGTATTGGAAACGGCAGCAGGTTCAGGATGCCCAGGTTCAAACTGATCTCGCCCGCCAGGGTGAACTTCGGGTACCAGCCCTTCATCTGCGCCGCCTCGCCTGCCATCTGCGCAATCCCGATCGGCCCGCTCAACTGCGATACCGATACCTTGCGCGCAAAAATGCGCTCCACTACTTCGACAATCAGGAATGAGTTGTCTTGGCAGTAGGCAAGGGACTTGGGAAGCGCGCGGCTTAAGCCGACAGGGGCGTCGTGCATAGTCGGCGGAACCCATTCGAACCCGAACTCCCAGGCCCCCTGCGGTTTCGCTGGCCGCACCTCGATCGGAGGCAGCATCCTGTCACCGCGCTTCAGCACCACCGAAACAGGCTTCCCCTGGTCCTCCTGCAAAAACGACTGCACCGAAGCGATGTTGTGAAAGTCGTGCCCGTCAATGGAGACAAGCCCATCTCCCGGCTGAAACCCGGCGCGCGCCGCGGGCGTTCCCGGCTCGACGCTGTAAATCGCGACCGCTCCCGGCAAATATTTGGGAAGCAGTCCCGCTTTGCCCAGGTCAAAGTCGCTCGACTTTGCATCCGCCGGAACGTGCAGTGTAAGATCGAGCGCCTTGCCGCCCCGTTCCACGTCCACCGGCACATACTGGTTGGGGCTGATCACCGACTGCTCGTACACCTGGTCCCACGAAGGATTGCGCACCCCGCCAAACACCGTGATCGTGTCCCCCGGCTCAATGCCGGCCTGCGCCGCGGCTGAACCCGGAATCACCCAGTCCACGGTCGTAGACTGCACCTCAACCGAAGGCACTTCGTTGATCCAGCCGTAGTACCAGACCATCAGCACGAAAGCCAAAAGAAAATTGGCTGTCGGTCCGGCGAACCCGATCAGCATCCGCTGCCAGCGCGGATGCGAGGTAAACGCTCCAGGGTCGAATGCCGGCACTTCCTGTGCTGCGCCCGAGGCCCTTGCCTCAAGGCCATTCTCGACCCTCTGTTGAACCACCGGTTTGCCCGGCGTTTCAAGATTCTGCTCCGGGCTCTCGCCCGTCATCTTCACAAAACCGCCCAGCGGAAGCAGGCACACCTTGTAGTCGGTCTCGCCGTATTTCACGCCGAAAAGTCTCGGTCCGAAGCCCAGCGAAAATGCCTCGACGCGCACGCCAAAAAGCTTGGCGACCACAAAATGACCAAACTCGTGGACTACGACCATGATGCCGATCAGGACAATAAAGGCTGCGGCAGAAACCAGAAAGTCATGCATAGTTTTGCGGTTAGTCCCTCGAACCTCGATCTACCGGGAGCGTTACCTTGCCATCCTTGCCGCATTGGGCCGTGAAAGGCTGGAGCGCCGGCGTTTTTCCTGAGGCTCACCCGAGCAGGGCATGAGCCGTTTGACGCGCTTCCCGGTCGGCGGCCAGCACCTCCGCGATGGTTGCGGGATGCGCTTCCGGCGTGGATGCGAGCACTTTCTCAATTGTACGCGGGATTCCCATGAAGGAAATGCGCCTTTCGAGGAATGCCTCGACGGCCACCTCGTCGGCGGCGTTCAGCGCAATGCAGTGCGCCCCGCCTTTTTCCGCCGCCTCAAACCCCAGCCGCAGGCAAGGGAAGCGCTCGAAGTCCGGCGGCTCGAACTCCAGATGCCGCAGCGCGGCCAGGTCGAAGGTCAGCGTGGAGGCCGGCCGCTCCGGGTAGGCCAGCGCATAAAGGATCGGCAGCCGCATGTCGGTCACCGAAATCTGCGCCAGAATCGACCCGTCCACGTACTCCACCAGCGAGTGTACGGTCGATTGCGGATGAACCGCGACCCGCACCTGGCTCGGCGCCACATCGAACAGCCGGCAGGCTTCGATCACCTCCAGTCCCTTGTTGAGCATGGTCGCCGAGTCGATGGTGATCCGCCGCCCCATCACCCAGGTCGGGTGCTTGAGCGCCTGCTCCGGCGTGATGCCGTCGAATTGGTTGAGCGGAAGCTGGCGGAACGGCCCTCCCGAAGCCGTCAGCCAGATGGTCTTCACTTCAGCGTGCGTGCCCACGCGCAAACATTGGTGTACGGCATTGTGCTCGCTATCGATGGGCAGAATCGGGACGTTGCGCTCGCGCGCCGCCGCCGTCAGAATCTCTCCCGCTGCCACCATGCACTCTTTATTGGCCAGGCCTACGGATTTGCCGGCCAGGATCGCCGCGTGGGTAGCTTCGAGGCCGGCCACGCCCACAATCGCCGACACCACAAAATCCACCTCGGCCAGCGTCGAGCAAGCGACCGTCCCCGCAGCGCCATGCGCAACGTCGATCCCGCCAACCCGTGCCTCGCGCAGCCGCGCGGCCAATTGTCCCGCCAGGTCTTCAGTGGCCAGCGAAACCACCTTTGGCCGCCAGCGCACCGCCTGTGCAAAGGCCTCGTCAACGTTGCGGCCGGCGGCCAGCGCCGCAACCCTGAACCGCTCCGGAAACTGCTCGACGATAGAGAGGGTGCTCTGCCCGATCGAGCCCGTGGAACCGAGAATGGCGAGTCGCTTCAAGGCAGAGATAATGGCCTGGGTTTCTGCTTGTCTAGATACCGAACTGGGTGCCCCAGGTCTCGATTTTGAGACCTGGGACTGGCAATCGCCAGATTGTAAACGATGCGGCAACGGCCTAAAACATCTGATGAACAACCTGAGCGTACCACAGCACCGGAGCGGCCAGCAGCAGCGCGTCGATGCGGTCCAGCACCCCCCCATGGCCGGGCAGCAGGTCGCCGGAATCCTTCACGCCGGCCGAGCGTTTCAGCGCCGACTCAACCAGGTCCCCCACCTGCGCCGCCGCGTTCACCAGCGCCCCCAGCACCAGCCAGTACCAGAGGTCGTCGGGATAAGAGAGCAGCGGAGAATTCCAATTCTCCATGCTCGTGGCCAGCGCGAACAGCCCCCAGGCAACCAGCAGGCTCGCGGCCATCGACCCCGCCGCGCCCTCCCACGTCTTTTGGGGGCTGATTACCGGCGCCATCTTGTGCCGGCCAAAGCGCCGGCCCACGTAGAGGGCCGCGATGTCTCCTGCCCACACCACGCAGAGCAGAAAAGCCACCATCGAAGGACCGTTCGCCTGTTCCCGCAATGCGGGCACGGAGATCAGCGTGAATCCCACATACAAAAGGCAGAAGATGGACGAGCCGGCGTCGGCCATCACCCGCTCCGGGGGCCGTCCGAATGTGCAATAGACCAGCAGCCCGAGGCTGAGGACCCCGAACAGCACAATGGTGCGGTCCGGCCACTCGTAGTTGCCCGCAAAAAGCGCCAGCAAAGCCACCATTACCGCGATTCGCGGTGGCCGAAAATCATCGCGCCGTGCCAGGCTGAGCATTTCCCACCCTGCCAGCAATGCCACCGTCGCGACGAAAAGGACAAACGCCCACTGCCAGCGCGGCCCCAGAAACACCAGACACAATACAACGGGACCGAGGACAACAGAGGTAAGGATTCGTTTCATGGACAGGTTAGAGGATACACTGCCGGGGTTTATTTCAAAGGGGGGCAGCCCGGACGCGCGCCTTCATCCCGCCGCAATTTCGATCCGGTCCGCATCGTGCTCCACTTCGCCGCACCCCTCGCTCAGGCCGCCGTACCGCCGCTCCCGCCGCTGAAACGCCCCGATCGCCTCCAGAAGATGAATGCCGCGAAAATCCGGCCAGAACCGCTCCGTCACAAAAATCTCCGTATACGCGCTCTGCCAAAGTAGAAAATTAGAGAGCCGCATCTCTCCCGAGGTACGGATCAGCAGGTCCGGATCGGGCATGTGCGCCGTGTAAAGATGAAGGTGGATGTCCTCCTCGGTGATGTGTTCCGGCGCAATGTGCTTGCGCTTCATCTCCGCTGCCAGCGCGCGGAAAGCGTCCACCAGCTCGGTGCGCGAGCCGTAGTTCAACGCCAGCGTCAGCGTGGTGCCGGTATTGCGAGCCGTCGCTTCCTCGGCCCACTGCATCTTCTCCTGCACCTCCGGCGGCAGGTCCCGCGTGCGGCCGATGTACTTCATGCGTACATTGTTGTCCATCATCCGCTGCAGGTTGCTCTCCAGATAACTCCTCAGCAGCCGCATCAGGAAGTTGACTTCGGCGCGCGGACGGCGCAGGTTGTTTTCAAGAGAGAATGCGTAGAGTGTCAGCCAGGGCAATCCGATCCTGGAAGCGGTTTCGGTCACCATCTGCACGCTCTTGGCGCCTTGCAGATGCCCCTGGAAGCGCTTCAGCATCCGCCGCCCCGCCCAGCGGCCGTTGCCGTCCATGATGATGGCCACGTGCTCGGGAAGGCTTTCGGCCCTCAGAGTCGCGTAGACGGCGCGTTCATCGGCGTTCAACTCATCGATGCGCAATGCGCCAGCAGGATACAAAAGTCTCGCCTCTTGGTTGCTCATGCGGCTTCAAGGCCGGCGCCCAACTTGCCCTAAATCGGGCGTCCTGGGAACGGACGGCCTAAAAAGGCGCCATTCAACCCACGGACAAAAGCTCCGATCGGCGCAACCGCGTCTCGCGAGCCGAAACCAAGCCGTACCCTTTCGACCGTAGCACATGCAACCAAGCGCTGCAATCGTTCGCATCAATCGCGGATTCGCGCAGCGCACCCAGGGATTCGCGCAGCACACCCAGATTCGCGCAGCACACCAAAAGCGATCCCACCAGCGGCGCCATCGCCGCCAGCCAGGTCCGATGCTCCTCTAAGACCCCATGCGGTCAAGCTCTACGCCGTGCGCCTGCGTCCCATCGCCGCATCGCGAACGGCTCCATAAAACAGCGTCCGCCGCAGAGAGTCCATATGTGGCAGCAGCAACGCAACCTCGCCCAGAAACGGATCGGCCAGAATGGCGGCAACCTCTTCCTCCCGCTGGCTCCGCGCGTCGCGCACAAGCTGGCACACCGCCACGTCAAGCGCCGCCGCCAGCCGCTCCAGCGAACCCAATGTCGGAATCGCCTTGCCGTTTTCGATCTTCGATATATACGTGCGCGGCACCTGCATCCGCCCCGCAAGTTGCCGCTGGCTCAGGTGCCGCGCACGGCGAATCTCCCGCACCTGGCCGGCCACCTGCATCCCAGCCTCGGCCGATGCGCGCGCCGACTGGCTGCTGACCAGTTGCGGAAGCCGCGCCGACTCCTCCGTATCCAGGGGTTTATGGCATCTTCTGCAAAGGGAGTTGCGGGTCCTGAATTGGACCAGATTACAATCGGGATTCTCACACCGCACTACCTCGCGCGTCTCCACGCTTACAAGGGTGGTAACCATAGGCCGTGTGCGGAGCGCCAGAGCTTGGTCTCCGGGGTGCTTTTTTGCACCGCGATAAATGCTACTTTGAGTGAGAGGAATCATAATTGTCAAGTGAAAACTTAGGTTCAAACCTAAGATTCCCCCATCATACCCCTAAAATCCCGAAGAATCACGAACCAAAAGCAGCAACAGGGAGAAAAATTTGATGTGCGTAAAAGAAAATTCCATGTTTGGCCGCGATGCGGCCTGGAAGCTGCTCACCGAGTGGACCGCGAGCGAAAGCCTGCGCAAACACGCTCTCGCCGTCGAAGCCTGCGTCTCGGCCTGCGGGGAAGCCGAAGCCGATCGACTCCGGCTGAGCGGCGAAGAGCGCGACGCTCTTCTCCAGCTCTATTCCACGACCGCCCTTCTCCACGACTTCGACTATGAACGCCATCCCACCCCCGAAGAGCACCCTTTCGTCGGCGTGCGCGAGCTCGAGCGCCTTGGCTGGCCTGCCGCCATGCGCACCGCCATCCTTGGCCACGCCCTCTACTCCGGCGTACCCCGCCAGACGCACCTCGCCAAAGTCCTCTTTGCCTGCGACGAGCTGGCCGGCTTCCTCACCGCCTGCGCGCTCGTCAAGCCCTCCAAAGCCATCGCCGACGTCGAAGTCGCCGGCGTGCGCAAAAAAATGAAAGACAAAGCCTTCGCCCGCGGCGTCAACCGCCAGGACGTCATCCAGGGGGCCGCCGAGCTCGGCGTCGATCTCGACGCCCACATTGGCTTCTGCATCGAGGCCATGAAGAGACGAGCCGCGGACCTGGGCCTGGCCGGAACCGCTGGCGCATAGCGGCAAATCTTCGGCGAGGACACGAATCCTCAGCCTGCGATCCGGAATGCGTATGTTACGAAAGTTCCAGGATTCTGTTGCCTAAAGTGGTACTTCCGGTCGACCATAGTTGCAGGATCCCTCCGCCGCCTTGCCATGGATCCGGGGTCGAAATCGATGCAGGAGCACTTTGACAGCACGACGGGCCTTAGCCGCCGTTCCCCGCGCGAGCCTGAGGACGCGCTCGCCGCTCACCATCTTCTTTCCCGGTTCCAGTTGAAGGCCGCCCGCGCCACTATCCACACCCAGGAAATCGAGGAGCGCCTCCGCCTGCGCCTCCTGCAGTTGGGCGCCCTCTGGCCCGTTGCGTTGGGGTTCGGCATGGGCTGCTACGCTCCGCAAATGCACAAACTTCTCGCCCAGTTGCCGCAGTGGGTCATGTGGCTCGTCTTTCCCTTTGCCATACTCGCCGGCCGCCCCGAGCTTCACCTTTACGGCGAGGTCTCGCGCATCCTTCCCCTGATCGCGGTCTACGCCCAGTTCCCCATCGAGGGCCTGCTGGCGCGCTACGTCCTCCGCAACAGCGTCACCGTGCCTGACGTCGCGCGCGAGGTTCTCCTGTTCCACTTCCTCGGCGTCGCGCAACTATGGCTGGTAAGCGGCGCGCTGGCCCAGCTTACCCTCCGTTGAACGCAGATCTTCCGTTTCTCCGAAAAATCGAACCGCGTCGCAAGTAACCCCGCTCTATCTTGCGGCCAAGGTAGAATCAAGCCTATGGCGAGCGCAATCCACATCCCTGTCGGCGAGTACCTCGAGACCAGCTACCGGCCCGACCGCGAATACGTGGATGGCGAGGTGCGGGAGCGGAACGTGGGAAAGTACGAGCACGCGAGAATTCAAGCGCTGCTGGCCATGTGGTTCGGCCGGCATGAAGCCTCATGGTCCGCCATGGTGGTTACCGAGCAAAGAGTGCGCGTCTCCGCGACCCGCATTCGCATCCCAGACGTGGCCCTGATCCAGTCCGGACCCCATCCCGAGATCCTCAGCAACCCACCCATTCTCGCTGTCGAAATTCTGTCGCCGGACGACACCTACTCCGACACCGAGGAGCGCGCGTCGGATTACCTGGCCATGGGCGTAAGAGCTGTCTGGATCATCGACCCGAAGACTCGGACGGGCCGCATGTGCTTGGGCCAAAGCTGGATTGCCGCGCCACGTCTCGACGTTCCCGGCACGCCGATCTACGTAGAATTATCCGAGCTCTTCCGCCATCTCGACGAACCTGGCGGAATGGCCTGAATTCTCATCGTCGCCGAGCGTCACATCGGTTTCTTCCCCCGCAGCTCCGCCACAATCTCTTTCGCCGCCGCCCGCGCCCTCTCTTCCTGGTCCGGCGGAAAGCTGATCGCCCCTACCCGCGCGTGCCCACCCCCGCCGTAGCGCTCGCAAATCTCCGCCAGGTTCACCATCTTCTCCGCATCCGCTTTCGTCCACGGGTTCGACCCCACCGCCACCTTCGTCCTGAAGCTCGACTTCGACAACCCGATCGAGTAAGTCGCCTCCGGGTGCAGGTAATACGGAATGAATTTGTTGAACCCTTCCAGCGGATGGTCGGAAATGTCGAAATAGATGGTCCCGTCGCGTGCCTCGCTGCGTTCGCGGATCAGCTCGATCGCCTGCCGGTGCCGCTTGAGCAGCGGCGGCAGCAGCCCTGCCACAAACGGCTGCCGCAGCACCTCGGCAAGCGGCATTTCAGTGAGCAGCGGAATCAGCCGCGGAATGAACTCCGCGTCCTGCGCCGACTCAATAATCAGCGTCAGCTTCATCGCCGGCGCGGCCATCTCCACCGCCGCCTCCGGGCTCTCGTACTGCGCTCCGTCCACAATGTCCGCCCACCGGATCAGCTCCGCCACGGGCCCGGTGTCGAACCCGAACCGCGTCGAGGCAATGTGCGCCAGAAAGCTGGTGCACGACGTGTAATCCGGGTCGAAGAACCTGTGCGCGGCGCAGTCCGGGTCCTGCTGGCAGGCGAGAAAATTCTCGTGGTCCTCCGCCGTCAGAAACGCGGAAAGATGATGATCGAACCACCACGTGATCCGCGGCGAAGGCGAGTACTTGAAATCGACGATGGCGTTCTCCTCGCCCGTGAACTCGCTCTCGTCGAACAGCGCCCCGGCGCGATGAACCAGCCCATGGTACTCGTAGCTCGCTCCCGCGCCCATTCGCTCGCGATGAAAGCGCGTGAACAGCGAGGCTGAGCAAGCTCCGTCGAAACATTTGTCATGGTAGAAGACGCGAACTCGCAAAACCCCCTCATCTCTCCCCGCGCCGGAATTTGATAGGCCGGAACTGTTAAGCATCAAGGTCCGGGCCGTTTGTGTCAAGGCGCCCGGCAGTTCCTGATCGAGTAATCCGTGTCGGGGAACCTCGCGAGCAATTTTCCCGTAACCCGCATTTCATCTTTACAATGCTTGACACAGGAAATATCTGCCTCTCAAGGAGCTTGAATGGACCCGGAGAACCAGCCCACCCCGCCCGAACAGCCGCCTGCCGAGCCCGGCCCAGAGCCCGGTTTCGCCCCGTTGCTCTCGCCCGAGCCCGCCCTCAGCCCCGCAACGCAAAATCCGCACCGCTTGACCCGCATCTTCATCGGTCCTCAAGGTCTGCGCTCCGGCTGGTCGGTGCTGCTGTTTCTGCTCTTTACCGCCATTTTCTTTGCCGCCATCGCCGTGGTCGCGGGAATCGTGACAGGGCATAAGCATCGTGGCCCGATGACCACCCTCACGCCTTACATCGCCCTCCTGGGCGAGACTCTTCAGGTGCTGGCCATTCTCGGCGCCGGCGCGCTGGTCGCTCTCATCGAGCGCCGCCGCATCCTCGACTACAACCTGCGCGGACCGCACCGCTTCACAAACTTTCTCGGCGGCCTGGCCACGGGCTTCGTCGCGCTTTCGGCCCTCGTCGGTGCCCTGGCCTGGGGCAAATGGCTGCACTTCGGCGCCGTCGCGATTTCCGGCCCTCAAATCCTCGGCTTCGGCGCCGTCTGGGCCCTGGCGTTTCTTCTTACCGGCTTCTTTGAGGAGGGCAGCTTCCGCTGTTTCTTCCTCTACACGCTCACGCGCGGCCTCAACTTCTGGTGGGCCCTCGCGCTCGTCGCCGCCGCCTGTCTGGATCTGGTGCTGCGCGCCAAAGGCAACGGCGTCTGGGGCGTCTACGTCATTGCGCTCCTGCTCCTCGTTCCCTGCCTCATCCTCCATCTCAAGCGCGCCCCCAGCGCCAGCTTCTGGGAGGCCGCATGGGTCACCTCAACCTACTTCGGCTTCCTGCACACAAGCAACAACGGCGAAAACTGGATCGGAATCTTTTCCGCCGCCGCCATTGGTTTTGTCTTCTGCGTCAGCGTCTGGGTCACCGGCTCGGCGTGGTGGGCCATCGGCTGCCACGCCGCCTGGGACTGGGCCGAAACCTATTTCTACGGCACTGCCGACAGCGGCATGATCGCCAAAGGCCATTTCCTGACCACCCACCCCGCCGGCAATGTTTTCTGGAGCGGCGGCACCGACGGACCCGAGGGCAGCGTCCTCGTCCTCGGCGCGATCGCCCTGATTCTTCTGATCCTGCTGGTCTTTTACCGTCGCAAAAAAGCGCCAGCGATGCCCACCGAGGCTGCAATACAGTCGGTGAGCTGAACTCCCCCCCCGTCGCCTCAATCTCCACCAACGCGCCCGTGCCCCAGCGCGTCGGCTGTCGCTTCACTGGGTGCCCCAGGTCTCGATTTTGAGACCTGGGACTGGCTGGCGGGGAGGTATCCTGTTGGTGACCGATGCCCACCCCATCTTCACCGCAACAGCTCTCCTCGCGCCGCCGCACCCGCCGCTGGCCGCGCGTCCTGTTGTGGACCGTCGCCGGCCTCCTGGCCATCGTCGTGCTCGGCGTCGTCGCCGGTCTGCACTGGCTCCGTCACGCCGCACTCGCCGCGCTGCCCACGCTCGACGGCTCCGTCCAGCTCGCCGGCCTCTCCGCGCCCGTCACCGTCCGCCGCGATGCCCACGGCGTCCCTCACATCGACGCCGCCACTCAGGACGATCTCTTCACAGCGCAAGGCTACGTCACCGCCCAGGACCGCCTCTGGCAGATGGACCTCTACCGCCGCAACGCCGACGGCACTCTCGCCGCCATCCTCGGCCCATCGCTCCTCAAGCACGACGAAGAGCAGCGCGTCCTGCAATTGCGCTCGACAGCCCAGCGTCTCTATGCCGCCATGCCCCCCGATGAGCGCCGCCGCTGGGACGACTACGCCCGCGGCGTCAACCAATACATCGCCCACTGCGAGCAGACCAACACGCTCCCTCCCGAATTCAAGCTGCTCTTCTACAAGCCCGCCCCCTGGACCGGCCCCGACTCAGTCTCCGTAGGCATGACCCTCGTCGAAACCCTCGACACCCACATCGAAACCAAGCTCGACCGCGCCATCGTCGACGCCAGGCTTCACAACAACCCGCAGCTCGAATCCGACCTCTACCCCGTTGGCTCCTGGCGCGACCATCCCCCCACCGGCCAGATCCTCGACCTGACCAAACCCCAGCCCCCACCCCCGCCCGCGCCCGACGAGCAAACCATGAACGGCGCAGGCCCCATCGTGAAGCTTGCACGCTTTGGCGCGAAGGGCGCCGGCTTCGCAGAACGCCAAAGAGCGCCTTCGGGGCTGGGAAAAGTCTCAGGGCACGACTTCAGTCGTGCCGCAAACGCCACAAAAAGGACGCGGGCTTTAGCCCCTGAGGGACGCTTTCCGTCAACCTCGCTCCAAAACCCGCATCTTTCCGCAGTCTCTCTATCCGCCGCCAACATCCAACTCCGCCCCCAAACCGTTCCGCCTTTCCTCCGCGGTCTCCTCGGCCTGCCCACCTGCTCGGACTGCATCGCCGGCTCCAACAACTGGGTCGTCTCCGGAGCCCACACCGCCGGCGGCAAACCGCTGCTCTCGAACGATATGCACCTCGACCTCACCGTCCCAAACATTTGGTACATGGCCGACCTGCGTGCTCCCGGCTACCACGCTGCCGGAGTCACCCTCCCCGGCGTCCCCTACATCATTGCCGGCCACAACGAGCATGCAGCCTGGGGTTTCACCGCCCTCGGCGGCGACGTTCAGGACCTCTACATCGAAAAACTCAACGGCAAAGGCGACTATTACCAATTCCCCACCGCAACTTCGCCCGGCCAATGGAAGCCCCTCGCTCACGACCGCGAAACCTTCGTCGTCCGCGCCGGCCGCAACGTGACCCTCGACATCGAGTCCACCGATCACGGCCCGCTTCTCAATCCCCTCCTGCCCAAATCCGAGCCGCCCGTGGCGCTCAAGTGGACCCTCTACGATCCCGCGCTAAACACCATCCCGCTCTTCCAGATGAATGTCGCCTCCAACTGGCCGGAGTTCTCCGCAGCCCTCGCCCAGTGGTGCTTCCCCACGCAGAATGTGGTCTACGCCGACGACCAGGGCCACATCGCATACCAGGCCGTCGGCCGCATCCCCATCCGCTCCGCCGGACTCACCGAAGCGCCCATCTGGAACGGCAACGACGAGTGGCAAGGCTACATTCCCTTTAGCGACCTGCCCAGCGCCGTCGATCCGCCCTCCGGCTTCTTGGCCACCGCCAACTCGCGCGTCACCACGGACCAGACGCCGTATCCCATCACCCTCGAGTGGGCCGATCCCTATCGCACCGAGCGCATCTACAAGCTGCTCCAGGGCCGCAATGGCCTCACGCCCGCCGACATGCTCGCCGTCCAGACCGATATCTACAGCGCCCTCGACCAGGAACTCGGCCAGCGCTTTGCTTACGCCATCGACCAGACCCCGGACGCTGGCCCGCGCCTCCGCCAGGCCGCCAACCTCATGCGCGTCTGGGACGGTCGCCTCACCGTCAACTCCGCCGCTGCGTCCGTAGTCGTTTGGGCCCGTGCAGCCTTGATGCCGCTCATCCTCGACCCCAAGATCGGCAAGGATGGCGCTCACGACTACCACTGGACAGAAGGCGCCTACGCCGAGGAACAGATCGTCATGAACGGCGGCACAACTTGGCTCCCGCCCGGCTACAAGAACTGGAACGCGCTGCTCGCCGCGGCCGTCGCGAAAGCATTGGAAGACGGCCACGCCCCGCGCGATCTCTCCGAGTGGGCCTACGGAAGCTGGCACGTCGTCCAGCTTGAGCACCCGCTCGTCCATTTCCTGCCTTGTTTGAGTCGCGTCGCCGGTGTCGGCCCTCTCCCGATCGGCGGCGACCGATCCACCGTCACGGAGTCCGGCCGCGCCTTCGGCGCTTCGCAGCGCTTCACCATGGACTGGAGCAACATCGACGCCTCCACAGAAAACATCGTCCTCGGCGAAAGCGGCAACCCGCTCAGCACTTACTTCCGCGACCAGTGGAGCGACTGGTACACGGGCAGAACCTTCGCCTTCCCATTCAGCCAGGCCGCCGTGGCCGCCCAGACAAGCCACACGCTGCGGCTCGTGCCATGAAAGGGCAGGGAAGTGGGAACGGGAATCGAGGATCAAGCCGAAGATCGTTCGGTCCTGCCATCATTTTGCGGGCCGCTATCCGTTGGGTGCCCCTGGTCTCGATGTTGAAACTTGGGATGATCAAATGGCGCCGTCTTACTGTTCCCACCGTAATTCTGCTCGCCGCCTTCGTCGCCATCGTCCCCCAACTCATCCGCGGCAACTCCTGCGGCCACGACTTCGACTTCCACCTCGTCTCCTGGATCGATGCCCTGCACAGTTGGCGCCAGGGAATCCTCTACCCCCACTGGGCTCCCAGCCCCAACTACAGCGCAGGCTCGCCCCGCTTTGTCTTTTACCCTCCCCTCACCTGGATGCTTGGCGCCGCACTCGGCACATTTCTGCCCTGGACCCTCGCCCCCATCGCGCTCACGTTTCTGCTTCTCGCCGCCACCGGTTTCGCCACGCGCGCCCTCGCCCGCCAACTGCTTCCTGAAGGTCCCTCCACCCTCGCCGGCTGCGCCGCAATCTTCTCCAGTTACGCCCTCTTCGCCGCCTACGAGCGCTCCGCCTTCGCCGAGCTCACCGGCGGCTTCTGGATTCCCCTGGTCCTCCTCTTCGCCCTGCGCAGCCGCAACCCCACCAAACCGCTCTTCGGCCGCGCCTTCAACGGCTCCGCCGTCCCGCTCGCCATCGCCATCGCCGGCGCCTGGCTCTCCAACGACCCCGTCGGCGTAATGGCCTGCTACCTCCTCGCCGCCGTCGCCCTCGCCGCTGCCCTCACCGCCCGCTCCTGGGCTCCCATCCTCCGCGCCGCGGCAAGCACCGCCTTAGGCCTCGCCCTCGCCGCCGTCTACGTCCTCCCCGCCGCATGGGAGCAGCGCTGGGTCGAAATCCGCCAGGCCGTCGACGATCCCGGCCTGGAAATCCAAAACAATTTTCTCTTCGCCCGCAACGCCGACCCCGCCCTCAGGCTTCACGACCTCGTCAATCGCACCGCCTCCATCGCCGCCGTCATCATGATCGCCGTCGCCCTCGCCGGCCTGCTCATCTGCTGGCGCCGCGGCCTGCTTGCTGGGCCAAACGGCCGTCACTTCTGGATTCCCCTCGCCCTCGTTCCCTTCGCCATCCTCTTTCTCTTGCTCCCCATCTCGCTGCCCGTCTGGAATCTCCTGCCCGACCTCCGTTTCCTGCAATTTCCCTGGCGCTGGCTCGTAGCTCTTGAAGCCCCCATGGCCGCCTTCTTCGCCGCCGCCGTCTGGCCCTCGCGCCCGCGCCTGCGATTCCCCGTCTCCGCCGCCTGTGTCGCCGTTTTTCTGGGCGCAACCTTCTACGCCTCTTCGGCCTATTTCCTGGCCTGCGACAATGAGAGCACAGTTGCGGCCACGCTGAGCGCTTACCGCACCCACACCGGCTTTGAGGGCGACGACGAGTACCAGCCCCAGGGCGCCGACGGCACAGACCTCGCTTCCGGCCTGCCCGAGGGCTGCCTGGTTGACGACCCGCTCACCGAACTCGGCGGTCCGCAGCCGCCCGACCCCTACATGCCCCGCGTCTGGCTTCCGGAGCAGCACACTTGCCTGGCCACCTTCCCCGCCGCGACGCCCGCCACCGGCCCGCCGCCCGAGCACCTGCGCATCGCCGGCGTCGCAAGTCAGCCCGGCTTCCTGGTTTTGCGTTTGGTAAGGTTTCCCGCCTGGCGAGTCCGCGTCAATGGCCGTCCCGCTACCAATCTGCCTCAGCGTGAAGACGGCCTGCTCGCCGTCCCCGTTCCCGCAGGCCCCATCGACCTCACCGTCGACTGGACCGCCACCCCCGACGTGCTCGCCGCCCGCTGGCTCAGCGCCTTCGCCGGCCTGGCGCTCATCGGCCTCTCGATATTCGAACGAAAGCTCTCTCCGCCTCGGTTATCATGAGTTCGATGCCTGCCGACGTAAAGTCGCTGATCCAGGAAGGCGCGGAGCTGACCGATCGCGCCCTCGAAGCGCTGATCCCCACTGCCGGCACGGTCCCCGCGTCCATCCACGGCGCCATGCGCCACTCCGTCTTTGCCGGCGGCAAGCGGCTGCGCCCGGTGCTCGCCATCCAGGCCGGCGTCACCATCGCCGGGGCCCTCCCCGCGGGGATCGAGCGCCTCGGCGCCGCGCTTGAAATGCTTCACACTTACTCGCTCATCCACGACGACCTGCCCGCCCTCGACAACGACGACCTCCGTCGCGGACAGCCCACCTGCCACGTCGCCTTCGGCGAAGCCATCGCCATCCTCGCCGGCGATGCGCTCCAGACCCGCGCCTTTGAAGTCCTCGCCAACCTCGACTCCCCACCCGCGGCGACAGTTCAAATCGTCGCCCTCGTCGCCAACGCCATCGGCACCGTCGATGGCATGATCGGCGGCCAGGTCCTCGACCTCGAAAGCGAGCGCCTCAAGCCCACTCCCGAGCTCGTCGAAGCCATCCATCGCGCCAAAACCGGCGCCCTCATCCGCGTCAGTGTCGTCTCCGGAGGCGTCTACGCAGGCGCCAATGCGGAAGACACAGCCCGCCTCGACCGCTTCGGCCGCAAAGCCGGCCTCGCCTTCCAGATCGTCGACGACGTCCTCGACATGACCGTCGATTCCGCCCACCTGGGCAAAACCGCCGGCAAGGACCAGGCCACCGAAAAAGCCACCTGGCCCGCCGTCTACGGCATCGAGCAGAGCCGGCGCGACGCCGCGCAGCTCATCGAAGAAGCCTTCGACGCCCTGGCCCCCTACGGCAGCCGCGCCGACGGCCTCAAGTCCGTCGCCCGCTATTTAGTTGAACGGAAAAACTGAGCGTAATGAGCTGAACGGAGAAACCGCGGGCAGAATAGGAATATGGGTGCCCCATCCATTTCGCGCTTTTTGCGGAATGGGTGGGATTGGTCCAAAGTTCGCTCTCCGATCCCCGCCGCGCTACCGCGAGAGGACAGTCCGCAGCCTCTGGCGCTGTGTGGCGATATCGTCAACCGCCCCCTGCACCCGTCCCAGCAGCGCCTGCGCCTCATCCAGATAAACCGGCAGCGCATCCCACCACAGCCGCAGCGTTTCCTTTTCGTCCAGCATGGCCAGCGCCGTGCCCGCCGCCGCAGCCACCATCCCCGCGCGCCGGTTGCCGCTCAGCAGCAGCGCGCCACCCGCCAACAGCGAACCCGCCGCGGCAAAACGAACTAAATTTGCACGATCCACCCGCAAGCCGCTCTGCGCACTCTCCGGCATCCCGGCTGGATCCTCTGCTGGTTTTGAAAGCGGCACAACCACCATGGCTTCTCCTTCGTCCTTGCTCAGCCCCCGCCCGGCAGCGCTGCTCCGTTAGCGCGCAGGACCGATGCTAAGAGTATCGCGCAAAATGCCGGCCTTGCAAAAAACTTTCTCGTTCGAGCTCCCGCTCAATCCAGATCGAACTCCCGCAGCGGCTTGCCCTCCGGCGCGTCCTTGGCCTTGCGCAGCGCGTCGGCAAACTTCTTTTCCATCAGATCGGCCTTGTTTCTCTCCGCGTCCACGCTCTGCCGGAAGATCGACTCCTTCCGCTCGTTCTGTTCGCGCATCGCCTTTGCGGCCGTCTCCAGGTCCTCGAACATCCGCTTCCGCGGCGCCGGCGTGTGGCTCACCACCAGCCCCGTCGCCCCGTCGATCCTGAGCATTGCCCCGCAATCCGGGCAAGCAACCTCAAACGTAATTTCTTTCGCCTTCGCCATAGCAATCCAAGTTCGACAATTGAAATTGTAGGCCCTTTCGCGCCCGCCCGGCTATCCTGCACGGGTGCCCCAGGTCTGGATTTTCAGACCTGGGAGGGAAGCCGTTACCGCACCACCACCGCCATCACAAACCCGTCGTACCCTTTCGTGCCCACCGTCTGCAGCGCGGCTGCGCTCACCCGAGGCTCGGTGGCAATCATCTCCGTCATCCGCCGCGTGCCAATCACCTCCGCATCGCGGCTCTTTTCTTCAACAACCCGCCCGTCCCGCACCACGTTATCGACCACAATCACTGTCCCCGTCCGCGAAAGCTTCAGCGCCCACTCAAAATAGGCGGGATTGTTCTCCTTGTCAGCGTCGATAAAAATCAAATCGAACGGTTCTGCGCCCTTAGCCGCAAGCTTTGCCAGGCTATCCAGAGCGCGCCCCATGCGCAGGTCCACGCGCCCAAGCACTTTGGCGTTGCGCAAATTTTCCCGCGCCACCTCCGCATGGCGCGGATCGACCTCCAGCGTCACAATCCGTCCGCCCGTGGGCAGCGCCCGCGCAAAGCAGATGGTGCTGTACCCGCCCAGCGTGCCGATCTCCAGAATCCGCCGCGCCCCCGCAATCCGCGCCAGTAAATGCAGAAATTTTCCCTGCACCCGCGAAACGTCGATGGCCGGCAGCCCGGCCTTCTTGTTCGCCCGCAACGCCGCGTCGAGCGCCTCATCGGAAGGCGCCAGCAGATCGCCAAAATAGCCATCGACGTCCCGCCAGATCTTCTTGACTTCTCTTTCTCTCGGCGCCATCTATTTCTCCCGCGCCACCACAAAGTCGGGCACCCACAACAGCGCCCGCCGGAACTCCGAGTCCGGCAGCGCGCTCAGCGCCTGGCGCGACTGCCCGGCGTACCGGTCCGCCGCGCTCATCGCATACTCCACCGACCCGTTCCGCGCCAGGATCTCCTGAATCTGCCCCCGGCTTACGTTCTCAAAGCTGCGGTCGTCCAGCACCCGCTGGATCGCCTGCCGGTCCCGCGCCGTGCCGTGGTCGATCGAGTGGACGACCGCCAGCGTCGCCTTGCCCTCGCGCAGATCGCTCGCCACCGGCTTGCCCAGAATGTCTTCGCTGGCCGTCAGGTCCAGCACGTCATCCACAATCTGGAACGCCAGTCCCACCGCGCGCCCGTAAGCGGCCAGGTTCGTCTCCTCGGCCTCGGTCGCCCCGGCAAGCACCGCGCCCATGCGCATCGACACCGAAAACAAACACGCCGTCTTACGGAAAATCAAGTCGTAGTACTCGGCCTCGGAGACGGCCTTGCCCAGTTTTTGAATCTGCAAAAGCTCGCCCTCCACCATCTGCTGCGTCAGACCCACCAGCAGTTCCAGGATGCGCAGGTTCTGCTCTTCCAGCGCCACGCGGTAAGCCTGCATGTAGAGCCAGTCGCCGGCCAGGACGCATTTCTCGTTGCCCCACCGCGTATTCGCCGAGGACCGCCCGCGCCGCGTGTCCGCCCCGTCGATAATGTCGTCGTGCACAAGCGTCGCCGTGTGCACCATCTCCACCACCGCGCCCAGCCGCACAGCGCCCTGGCCCGTGTAACCCAGCACGTGCGCCGAAAGCAGCAGCAGCGACGGCCGGATGCGCTTCCCGCCGCCCTCGCGCAGATACTCGGCAATTTCGGTAATGGTGCTGACGCTCGAAGCGGCGTCCCGGCCCAGTTCCTGCTCCACCGCCACGAGATCCTCCCGCAGCAGATCGAAAACCTCCCTCGCCGTCGCTATCGCCAATGCGCTCAATCGTTCTCCGTGATGCTGTTCCTGCACAACGTCACCGGGATGGGACTGGCCCCAAGCCCCCAGCGCGCCGATCTTCACCACCCTGGGTGCCCCATCCATTTCGCGCTTTTTGCGAAATGGGTGGGAAGCCACTGCCGCCAACCGGGTGCCCCACCCTCGCCGCGCTCTTGTTTTTGCGGCTAGGGTGGGGTTCACCAAAACGGGGCATCTTATCAATCTCAATTCGTCCGGTAATTCGTAAACTGCAAATCCACTCCCAGGTCCTTGCTCTTCAGCAGCGCGATAATCGCCTGCAAATCGTCCCGGTCCTTGCCGGAAATCCGCACCGTATCGCCCTGAATGCTCCCCTGCACCTTCTTCTTCGACTCCTTCACCAGCCGCACAATCTCCTTGGCCTTCTCCGTCGGAATCCCCTGCTGCAAGGAAATTTTCTGCCGCACGCTCTGCCCCGCCGCCGGTTCCACCTTGCCATACGTCAGATTCTTCAAGGACACACCGCGCTTCACCATCTTCTGCCCCAGAATCTCCTTCACCGCTTCGAGCTTGTACTCGTTCGCCGAAGCCAGTTGGATCGCATCCGCGCCTTCGAGATTGACTTCCGAGTGCGAATCCTTCAAGTCGAACCGCTGCCGAATCTCTTTGAGCGCCTGGTCGATCGCGTTGCGGACCTCCTGCACGTCCACCTTGCTCACAATGTCGAATGAATTGTCCTGTGCCATAATCCACTTCCCGCCAGATTGCAAATTTGCCGTTGCCTTGAAAGGGCACGACGTCAATCGTGCCGCGAAACGCCGCCACTTTGAAAGGGCACGGCTTTAGTCGTGCCGCGAAACTCCACCGCTTTGAAAGGGCACGACTTTAGCCGTGCCGCGAAACTCCACCGCTTTGAAAGGGCACGACTTTAGTCGTGCCAGAAACACGTCAAAAATCGATCCGGCTTTAGCCGCTGAGGGACGCCCGCGGCCAAGTCGCCATCCCCGGCCCGCGCCGGCGTAACTCTTTCAGTTTCCCACGTCCGGCGGCAGGGAAAACAGTCTGAGGAAGTTTTTCGTGGTCGCCGCGGCAATTTCCTCGCCGCTCACGCCTTTCAATTCCGCCAGAACCGCGGCCGTCCGCACCACAAGCGCCGGCTCGTTCCGCTTTCCCCGTTCCGGTGCCGGAGCCAGCCACGGCGCGTCCGTCTCCACCAGCAGCGCGTCCAGCGGCACCTGCGCCGCCACGTAGCGCAGCGCCTGCGCCTTGGGATAAGTCAGATTCCCCGCAAACGAAATCAAAAAACCCAGATCGAGCGACCTCCGCGCCTGCTCCCACTCCCCGCCAAAGCAGTGCATCGCCCCGCCCAATCCGGTGCCTCGCCAATACTCGTCCAAAATCGAAAAAAGTTCGTCCCACGCGTCGGTGGCTCCCTCTTTCGGCCTGCAATGGATCAGAATCGGCCTCTTCCGCGCCGCCGCAATCTCCAGTTGCTTGATCAGCCCCGCCTGCTGCACCTGATGCGGCGCGCCCTCGTGGTAGTAGTCCAGCCCAATCTCTCCGCACGCAATCACCTCCGGCTCCGCCAAGAGGCCGTCGAGCTTTGCCAGCGCCGCTTCGTTCGCCTCCGTTGTCGTATGCGGATAAATCCCCGCGCTCGCATACAGCCTCGGAGTGCCGGCCTTCCCATTGAACTCCCGGCAAATCTCCAGCGCCCGGTGCATCTCCACCGGCCCCTCGCCAATGCCGATCCCGAGCACCGCGCCCACGCCCGCCGCGAACGCGCGCCTCAGCATCGCCTCGCGGTCCTCCGCATACCGCGGACTATCCAAATGTGCGTGAGAATCGATGAGCAAACGAACCTCGGAATGAGCGTAGGTTCTCCGGGCCGAAACCCCGAAAAGCCCTGAACCTCATGCTTTCACGACCACGAGCCCCAGGTGCTGTTCGAAGGCGTCGAAATCGCGATCGCGATGGAGCAACTCAAAATCCTCGACAATACAGAAGGTTGCGATCAGGCAATCGATGGTGGTACGCACGGTTATGCCCTGGCTTCGCAATGCCCGGTAGTTTGCCGCGGCAGTGATCGCAAGCCCAGTCCCAGGCAGGTCGAATAAAGGAAGAAATGTGAGTTGCTTCAGGGCGCTGCGATACTGCGGCTGGCGCCGCACTCCTTGAAGGACTTCGCAGAGAATCAGGTTTGTCAACCCGATGGGGCGTAGCCCAAACGACGCCTCCAGCCAGACGGTATGCTCATTGACCTCGCTGCGAAAAAAGTCGATCCACACCGACGAATCAACGATCACCATACTCTCTCTTTCGGCCCGCTCCTTATGCCGCTGGATGCTCCACGTCCTCTGGGCGATTCCGAGCAGAATCGTCCCATTCGGGAAAACGGCTTTGCCGCATGGCGTTCAAATCGCCTTCCCAGCCGATCCCGCGTAGTTTCCTAAGCGCCTGCTTCTGCCGGTGCAGCATAACGGCAAGGACCAGAGCCTCCTCAACGACCGCCTTCTTGGTCGCCCTGGGACTTAGCTCCACCGCTCTGCGGAGCAGTGCATCGTCGATCTCGATGTTGGTTCTCATCCCTTGTCTCCTTCGGCCACGACCTGGCGGCGCTGCCCAGCGATTAAATCCCACCCGCTAGCGAGCCATTTTTCCAGCCAATCGTCGTCGAAGGCTGGCGCTCCCGTTCCCCGTCGACGCCTAATCAATTCCCTGCGTTGGGCCTCCTCAGCTCGTAGCTCAACGAGCCGGCGCAATGCGGCCTCGACGGCAGCGCGCTTGGTCCGCGTGCCAGTCGCCTTCATGGCCGCACGCATGAGCCTGTCGTCAATGTCGATGTTGGTGCGCATCGGCTGTTCCTCCGATGTGTAAGGATAGCACGGACGATGTGTATATTCCCGGCCGTACTTCGCCAATCGGCTCGCCTACTTCAACCGCGCCCCCAGCGGAACCTCCTCCAAAAAACCCGCCAGCACCGGCGCGCCATCGGGCAGCGAAGCCGCCAGCAGCATCCCGTTCGACTCGAGCCCCCGCATCCTCCTCGGCGCCAGGTTGGCCACAATCACAATCTTCCTTCCAACCAGCTTCTCCGGCTCGTAGTACTGGGCAATGCCGGCCAGAATCTGCCGCTTCTCATAGCCCAGGTCGACCTCCAGCCGCAGCAGCTTATCCGCCTTCGGAATCCGTTCCGCCACCAGCACCTGCGCCACCCTCAGCTCCACCTTTGCGAAGTCTTCGATCGCGATCGTCTGCGCCGCCGGCGCTTCGTGTGCCGACGTCGCCGGGGTAGGGTCGAGCGAACGGCTTGCCTGCTCCGGCGGCACCGGCGCCACCGGGATCGCATTCACCGGCTTGTCCCCATCGAGCGGAGCCGCGGTGGTCGTCGTCGGAGCGGTCTCGCCCGGCTCGCGTTCCACATGCGCCCCGCGCTCCGTGCGCACCGACACCACCGACGGCTCGGCCGGCGCCGGCGGCGGCTCCACCATCCCCGCATCCTTCGTTACCGTACCCTTGCCGGCCGCTTCCACCGCGCTCTTTGTGTTCTCGTCTTCCAGATTCTGCATACGCTCTACCGCATCCTTTTCCGCGCGGGGAAACAGCGGCGCGGGCTCGCCAAATTTGGCCCCCGCCTTCAATCCGCCCCACGCCAGTTTCGTCAAAAATCCTTGCTTCGCCGCGTCCTCGATCTCGCCCTGCCCCAACTGCCGCCACACCTTCGCCGCCGCATCCGGCAAAATCGGATAAACCAGCGCCGTTATGATGCGGATTGCCTCCGCCGCCGTTGCCAGCACCCGCGCCTGCAACTGCGCGTGATCCGCCTCGGAGCGCTCCGCCGGCCTCTTCCAAGGCGCATTCGCCGTCAAGTACCCATCGGTCTCTGCAACTAGCGCCCACAAGCTTTTCAGCGCGTCGGAGAAATTCAACTCGTCGAATGCCGGCCCGAAAGCGGCAATGACGCTCTCCGCGTTCGCGCGCACGGCGAGTTCGGCTTCGGTCGACGCACCCGATTCCGGCGCCATTCCGCCAAAATACTTATGCACCATATTCACAACCCGGCTCACCAGGTTGCCGTACCCATTGGCCAGATCGCCGTTATACCGAGCCACCAGCGCATCGAATGAAAAATTCCCATCCTGCCCAAACGGAATCTCGCGCAGCAGGAAATAGCGCAGCGCATCCGCGCCCAGCACGGCGTCCACCGTCTCCGCCCGCACAATGTTCCCGCGCGACTTCGACATCTTTCCCTGGTCGAACAGCAGCCACCCGTTCGCCCGCACCGCGCGCGGCGGCGCGATCCCGGCGGCCATCAAAAACGCCGGCCAGTACACGCAATGGAACCGGCTGATTTCCTTCCCAATCAAGTGCAGATCCGCCGGCCAGAACCGCTCAAACCGCGCCTTATCTTCGGGCGCATCGGAGCCATACCCCAGCGCCGTAATATAGTTAGCCAGCGCATCCAGCCACACATAAATCACGTGCTTCTCGTCGCCCGGAACCGGAATCCCCCACGAAAAGCTGGTCCGGCTCACCGACAAATCTTTCAGGCCCCCGCGCACAAAGCTGATCACCTCGCGCCGCGTCGATTCCGGCCCCATAAACTCCGGATTCGCCTCGTAAAACTCCAGCAGCCTCCGCTCGAACGCCGACAGCTTGAAGAAGTAGTTCTCCTCGCTCACCGTCTCCGTCGGCCGCCCGCAATCCGGGCACAGCGTCCCCGGCGGGCCCTCCACATACGCCTCGTCGAACACGCAATACTGCCCCGTGTACGAGCCTTTGTAAATGAACCCGCGCTCCTTGAGCGTCCGGAACAGCTTCCGCACGCCGCGCTTATGCCGCTCCTCAGTCGTGCGGATAAAGTCGTCGTAGCTCAGCCCCAGCCGGTCCCAAAGCCCGCGAAACTCGGCGGCAATGGCGGTCGTAAACTCCTGCGGCGCGCATCCCGCCAGCTTCGCCGACCGCTCGATCTTTTGCCCGTGCTCGTCGGTCCCGGTCAGGAACCACGTCTCCACGCCCAGCGCCCGCTTCCGCCGCGCCATCGCGTCGCAAACAATCGTCGAGTAAGCATGCCCCAGGTGCGGCCGCGCATTCACGTAGTAAATCGGCGTGGTCAGGTAATAGCGGTTTTGCGTGGGAGCCGGATCGGTCATAGGCGGGTGTGATTGCGCGTCAATTTGCCCCTGACAGCAGGTAAAAACTCCGCGCAATCTGTTATTTATTTTAAGCTATCGCGTTCGGCCCGATTCCACCGCATTTCGGGTGCCCGGCTGAGTCCAAATGGTAGAGCGGGACGGGGTCCGCTTCAGCGCTGGGGCAGTTGCGAATCTCGACCGCCAAGGGCTGAAGGCAGCGCTCCCGCTCGCTTCCGAGTAAACTAGCAGCATGGCGGAGATTCAGCGCAGAAAAACACCAACCGTCTCGATCGGCCAGGTTCGCGTCGGCTGGGAAGTTCCGGTCGTCGTCCAGTCGATGACCAACACCGACACGGCCGACATTCCCGGCACCATTGAGCAAGTCGCGGCGCTCGCTCTCGCCGGCTCCGAGCTTGTCCGCGTCACCGTCAACAACGAGCAAGCCGCCGCCGCCGTTCCTCACATCGTCGAGGGCCTCGACAAGCGCGGCATCCGCGTCCCCATCATCGGCGACTTCCACTACAACGGCCACCTGCTCCTCAGGAAGTTTCCCGCCGCCGCCCGCGACCTCGCCAAGTACAGAATCAATCCCGGCAACGTCTCGGTCGGGCGCAAGAACGACGACAACTTCCGCATCATGATCGAGTGCGCCGTCGAGAACCACAAGCCCGTGCGCATCGGCGTCAACTGGGGCTCGCTCGATCAGGCGCTGCTCACGCGCATGATGGACGAGAACAGCCGACGGTCAGATCCGCAACCCGCCCGCGACGTGACGATGGAAGCCATGGTGGCGAGCGCGCTCAACTCCGCCGCCGCCGCCGAGCGCTACGGCCTCGCCCACGACATGATTATTCTCTCGGCCAAGGTTTCCGGCGTCCGCGACCTCATTGACGTTTACACCGCGCTCGCCGCCCGCTGCGATTACCCGCTGCACCTCGGCCTCACCGAAGCCGGCATGGGAACCAAGGGCGTAATCGCCTCCACCGCCGGCCTCGCGCCGCTGCTGCTCGCCGGCATCGGCGACACCATCCGCGTCAGCCTTACGCCCAAGCCCAACGGCGACCGCACCGAAGAGGTCCAGGCCGCGCAGCAGATTCTGCAGTCGCTCGGCATCCGCAGCTTCATGCCCCAGGTCACAAGCTGTCCCGGCTGCGGCCGGACCACGAGCACGTACTTTCAGGAGTTGGCCGAGCAGATTCAGAGCTACCTGCGCGCCCAGATGCCCGCGTGGCGCAAGCAGTACGCGGGCGTCGAAGAGCTGAAGCTCGCCGTCATGGGCTGCGTCGTCAACGGCCCCGGCGAGAGCAAACACGCCAACCTCGGCATCAGCCTGCCCGGAACCTTCGAGGATCCCAAAGCTCCCGTTTACGTGGACGGCAAGCTGTTTACAACCCTGCGCGGAGACTCGATCGTCGCCGAGTTCAAGCAGATTCTGGACCGCTACGTCGAGACCCACTACAGCCAGGCCGCCAAGCCGGGCGAACTGGTCGGGGCGCGGTAAAGTCAGTTCGCAACGCTTGCGCCACTTCCATTTCCTACCCCATTCGCGGTAGGCTGTCAGCAATTCCCCGGAAGGATCTTTATGGAATGCTGCTGGGCGCGCAGGCTTGGGGTCGTAGCTCTGCTGGCCATCTGTGTGCCGGGCATCGCC
>JBOGLX010000145.1:0-29953 GCA_050745765.1 Occallatibacter sp.
TACCAGTGCTGGGTGATGCCGGAGAAGTTGCCCCAGCAGTGCTCGATCTCGCCGCCGGTCCAGTCCTCTGGCGTGCCTTCGACGGCCTTCATGTTGTCCGCATCCTTAGCGCGCATCTCGCCGGTGAGATCCATCGGCTCGGGCATGTTGCCGGAGGCGAGCAGGGTAATGGACGGGTCGGCTTTGCGCATCGCCGCCGCGAATTCGTTGTGCTTGAGGACGTAGTACTTCAGATCGGTGCGGCCGAGCTGCCACGCGCCATAGGGCTCGTTGCCGATGTCCCAGAACTTGACGTGGTAGGGCTGGGGATGGCCGTTGCGCGCGCGCATGGCGCCCAGCCGCGTGTTCACCGATCCGTTCATGTACTCGACCTCTTCCCCGGCGGAGTGCGCATCGCCGAAGCCGGCATTGACGGTGATGTAGGGTTCCGTGCCGATGAGCCGGCAGAGCGTCATGAACTCGTCCAGTCCCACGTCGTTCGACTGCATGGCGTTCCATGCATAGTCGAACGTGGGCGGGCGCTTATCCCGGTCGCCTATGCCGTTGTACCAGCTCCAGTCAGAGAGAAAGTTGCCGCCGGGCAGCCGCCAGAAACCGGAGTGGAGCTGGCGAAGGAGGGCAATGGTGTCGGGCCGGAAGCCGTCCACGTTGTCCGCCGGCATCAGCGATACCGTGCCGATGTGAAAGTTTCCCGTGCCCGTGCCGGCGATCTCAAAAGCGCCTTCGGCAGTGTCGGCCTGGGCCGTGAAGCTGAGCGGAAATTCTTTGTAGGCAGCCGGCAGCGAAGGCAGGGCGATGGTCTGGCGATCGTTTGTGCTCTCACCCCAGATCAGCGCGACCTTTACCCTGGCGCCGGGAGTGCCGCGTAGCCAGATGTGGCCTGTATAGCGCTTGCCTTTGACAAGAGCCAGGCCCGATTGGCGGACGCCATGCAGCGTGGATGAGTCGAGCTCGATGCGCGGGCTCTGTTCTCCGACAAACGGATTTTCTTTGTCCATGACGACGGTATCGTCCGGCCCGACCGGCCGCCATTTGCGGAGAGTCATGCCGCGGAATCCGCCGCTCGCCGGATGGCCGGCCGTATCTTCGGCTTTCGATACGATGGGAAAATAAAACTTCCGATCGTCGAGCATCTCCGACCACAGGCTGCGGTAGACGAGCGGGCCGATATGCTCGATGAACATGCCGAACTCATACTTCGAAATTGGCGGGGCCGTCTGCTGCGCATCAATGGTGGCTACGATCGGCTTGGGGGTTGCCGAATCCGCACTCTGACCGTGAGCAGCCGTGCACGCAAAACTAAATGCCGCGGCGGCGAGGAGTGTAAATTCGGCGATCATTGAAAAACTGCGGCGCAAGGGATGGGCCATTGGATACCTCCTGGTAATCGTTTACCTGCATCCTGCCTTAAAGCACAGATTCTTGCTGAAGAATGGCATCACGTGGTTCTGGAATCGGTCAGCGACGGCGCTGGTGTGCGTGCCCGGATAGACTTCGAAGCTGTTGGCGATTCCGTAGCTATCCAGAATGTCGTGAAGCTTGCGTGCATCGACGCGCAGGCCGTCCCGATCGCCTACGTCCATGGCGATGGCGCGATATTGCTTGAGATTGTCGATGTATTGATCCACAAAAGCCAGAGGCGAATTCGCCGCCCATTTGGCAAGAATCTCGGGCTGCGGGACGCCATCCTTCACCGGCAGATCGAGATAGAGCGGTGGATTTTTCGGATCGGGCGACCAGGCTGCCGCGCTGGCAAGCTGCGCGCGGGCAAAAAACGAGAGCTTCGCGGCGTCCTCGGGCGTCTTCACCGATTCCAGCTCCTTCTCGATCTCCGCATTCGGAGCTGCTATGGTTCGCGCCGACAGGCAGCAAGGGCTCATGATGTACAGGCTGCCGAAAACGTCGGGATGTTTCATGCCGATGCGCGCCGCCCCGTAACCGCCCATCGAGTGGCCAACCAGGCCGCGGCTCATTCGATCCGGAATGGTCCGGTAATGCGCATCGATATAGTCAACCACATCGCGATAGATGAAACGCTCAAAATCGCCGGTGGTCATCGAACTCGAATACATGGAGCCGCCGTAGACGGTCTTCGAATCGGGCAGCACAACGATCATCTCTTTGGCGCCTTTGGCAAAGGCGCCTTCAATCGTCTGCGGCACATGGATTTCGTGGGTCCATTGCTCGGCGCCGATCGAATAGCCATGCAGCGCGTAAACCACGGGATAGCGGCGATGCTTGTCTTTGTTGTAGCTGGGCGGCAGGAAAACGATTACCTGGCGGTCCACGGCTTCCCCCTCCAGGTTGCCTTCGAGCGCGGTTCCGTGAATCTTTATGTGCTCCACCGTGACCGGCTTGGCGCCGGGAACCACCGGGGGAACCATAGTCTGCACCTGCGCCCCCAGCGGGACCGCCAATGCCACCGCAAGCAGCAGCGCGATCAAGCCCGGGATTTTCGCCTTCATCGTTAACTACCTCTCTCGAAACCACCCCACTATACAGAGGCGAGCCGGAAGGGCACAAGTGTTTAATAAAGCGCTTTACTGCTGAAGCGGCGGTAGCGCCTCATCCGCCAGATTGACCCGCGAGGGTTGGCCAAGGCAGCGTAACTCTCAGGCGCGTGGACAGAAATCCGGCGATGCGGCCGGCCTCGCGGATAGATTCTTACGCCCAAAATCATAAACAAAACTACTTCAACAATTCGAAGGCGAGCCTTAACATGTTAAGGAACGTTTGAACGAGTATTCTCGCAGTGAAGCAGGGGCTGAAGCCCGCCCTCATGTTGCGTCCTTTGCGGCCCGACTAAAGTCGTGCCCTTTTACAAAACCTTGCTTGATGAGAAATTCCTTGAGATTTGCCCTTATTTCCGGGGGATTTCAAGGGCGGCGCACTTGGCTAGAATTCTAAGGAACGTGTGCGCCGCGCGCGCGATCGCCGCAAAATTCTCCCACCTCCCCGACGAAGGATCGGACAATGAAAAGATACTCCGCGAAAAAACACTCCGCCGCTCTTTTGAATCTCGTTGCACTGGTTGCCGCCGCCGCGCTTTTGCCGGCGGCCGCTTGCATGGCCGCAGAAACCCCCGGCCCCATGCCCGCTATGCACTGGCGCATGATAGGCCCGTTCCGCGGCGGCCGCACGCGCGCCGCGGCGGGCGTTCCCGACGAGCCGAACGTCTTCTATGTGGGCCAGGTGGATGGCGGCGTGTGGAAGTCGACCGACTACGGCCGCACCTGGAATCCCATCTTCGACGGACAGGACACGCAGTCGATCGGAGCCATCGCCGTGGCGCCTTCAGACGACAACATTGTCTACGTGGCCAGCGGCGAAGGACTGCATCGGCCCGATCTCTCCGTGGGCGACGGCATCTACCGCTCGGACGACGCCGGCAAGACGTGGACGCACCTTGGCCTGCGCGATGGCGAGCAGATTCCGGCAATCGCGGTCGATCCGACCGATCCCAACCGCATCTTCGCCGCGGTTCTCGGCCATCCTTACGGGCCCAATGAAGAGCGAGGCATCTTCCGCTCCGAGGACGGCGGCAAGACGTGGAAGAAGGTGCTCTATAAGGGCGACCGCATCGGCGGCTCCGACGTGGCGATCGACCCCAAAAATCCGCGGATCGTCTACGCCTCGCTTTGGGAAGAGACGCTTGGCCCATGGGAAGACGACAACGATTACTCGGGCACGCACGGCGGTCTTTTCAAATCGACCGACGGCGGCGACACGTGGACGCAATTGAAGAATGGCCTCCCTTCCAATCTTGTGCAGATCGACGTAGCTATTGCGCCCAGCGACAGCAAGCGCTTGTATGCGACGATTTCGACGACGGTGGAAAACGAATATGCAACTGGCATAGGGGTGGGGGTGTATCGAAGCGACGACGCGGGCGCGAGCTGGCGCAAGATCACCGACGATCCGCGGCCGGCCATGAAGATTGGCGGCGGCGATCTGGCGGTCCCTGTCGTCGACCCGCAGAATCCCGACATTGTTTACAGCACCAGCATCGTTACCTGCCGCTCCGAAGACGGCGGCAAAACATGGATCAGCCTGCGCGGCGCGCCCGGCGGCGACGACTATCAGAACATGTGGATCAACCCGCGCAATCCTAAGATCCTGCTGCTGGTGAGCGATCAGGGCGCGCTGGTGAGCGTGAACGGCGGCCAAAGCTGGAGCTCGTGGTATAACCAGCCCACCGCGCAGCTCTATCACGTGGCCGCGACCAACACTTTTCCCTACCAGGTGTGCGCGGGCCAGCAGGAGAGCGGCTCCGTGTGTACGTCCACGCGCGGCAACGACGGCGAGATCACCTTCCGCGACTGGCATCCTGCCGGAATCATTGAGTACGGCTACGCGGCGCCCGATCCGCTCGATCCCGATATCGTCTATGGCGCAGGCCGAACCGAGGTCTCGCGTTACGACATGGTGACCGGCGAGGTCGAGAACGTGACGCCGCTGCCCATGCAAAAAGAAGGCTTCCGCGCCGACCGCACCGAGCCCATTCTCTTTTCTCCCGTCGATCCGCACACGCTTTACTACGCGGCCAACCATCTCTTCAAGACCACTGACGGCGGGCAGAACTGGACCGTCATCAGCCCCGACCTGAGCCGCGAGACCACCCCCCAACTGCCCTCGCTGCCCGCGCTCACACCCAAGCAGCTCTCGGTGCGCCGCGGCGTGATCTACGCTGTCGCGGCCTCCTACAAGACGACGCAAACCATCTGGGCGGGCACCGACGACGGGCTCGTATGGATCACCCGCGACGGAGGCCGTAACTGGACCGGCATCACACCGCCCGGCGTAGAGCCGTGGAGCAAAGTCGCGCAGATCGACGCCTCGCGCTTTGACGACGACACCGCTTACGTGGCTGTGAACCGGGAACGGGTTGACGATATGCACCCCTATGCCTACCGCACGCACGACGGCGGCAAGACCTGGGTTTCCATCGTCGGCGGACTTCCCGACGATGCGCCCGTGAACGCCGTTCGCGCCGACCCCGTGCAGCCGGGACTCTTATACGCCGCCACCGAACGCGGCGTGTGGACCTCGTTTGACGATGGAACGCACTGGCGGCCTTTGCAGTATAACTTGCCGCACACGTCGATGCGCGACCTGCTGGTCCACGACGGCGATCTGATCGTGGCCACGCACGGCCGTTCTTTCTGGGTTCTCGACGACGTGAGCCCGCTGCGCGAACTCGCCGCCGATACGGGCAAAGCGACGCCCATGCTCTTTGCGCCCGCCCCGACCTGGCGCGTGCGCCGCGACGAATACACCGATACGCCGCTGCCGCCCGATGTGCCCGCGGGCAAGAATCCTCCTGACGGAGCAATTATCGACTACGATCTGCCGCACAATGCACAAAGCCCCGTCGTTCTTGAAGTGCTCGATGGAGACGGCAGCGTGCTGCGCCGCTACAGCAGCGACGATCCGGTCACGCTCACGCCGGAGGAGCTGCGCACCGACCTCATCCCGCCCTACTGGCCGCAGATTCATCATCCGCTTGCGGCAACGGCCGGCATGCACCGCTGGGTGTGGGATCTGCGCGCCATGGCTCCCACCGCAACGCACTACGCATACCCCATCTCGGCCGTGCCGCATGAGACGCCGCTCGAACCGCAGGGCCCGCTTGTATTGCCCGGCACTTACACGGTGCGCCTCACTGTCGCTGGCCACAGCGAGTCGGAGCCGCTGATCGTGAAGATGGATCCTCGCGTGCACACTTCCACGGCGGACCTCGAAGCGCTTCACAAGGCGCAGGGGGAAATGGCCGCCACGCTGGATGCGCTGGACAAAGCCGATCTGGCCGCGCATTCCGTCAGCGAACAGATTGCTGCGCCAGAGAATGCCAGTATTGCCACGCAGCTTGCTCCGTACAACGCCGCACTGAAATCTCTGCTCGAAGGAACCGGGCCCCATGCCGCGAAACGCCAGCCCGGCATCGACGAATTGACAGGGGAAGCGGCGCAACTCTACAGCGATCTGCAACAGGCCGATGCCGCGCCGAACGAGGCATTGCTGACGGCATCAGCCCAGGTGGAGACGGAGGGCAAAGCGGCGCTGCCGGGCTGGGAAGACTTCAAGCAAAGCCAGTTGCCGGCGCTCAATGAGAAGTTGCACAGCGCTCATCGCCCTGCCATCGATCTGAAGCGCCCGCCGGCAAACATGCCGGATAGTGGAGACGAGGAGTGAGTAATCGGCACTGGGGAGCCCGTTACCAAACGATCGCAACTCGATCTTGACCGGCCACGTCTTCCAGATATCGGCGCAGTAGTCCCGGTTGGAGCGGTCCGACGAGAACTTGCCGATGCGCGCCACGTTGAGAATCGACATTCGCGTCCAGCGATCCCGGTCGCGATAAGCGAGTCCGGCGCGATCGTCGCAATTGCACTCGGTTTTCTCATGAATTGCGGCGGGGTCCCTTGAGCATGGTCTAAAATGTAACCGTATACGGAAGGGCTCGCAAAGCCGCTCTCGCTTCGCCCCAATGCCAAGCGTAAGCGGAACGATACCGAACTTCCACTCCTGGCCGCGGCAAGCATGTGCGTGCCCGCTGCCGGTACTTTTTGTGTTCCTCAAAAACCACTTGCTGGATGTGCTCATGATGAATCGCCCAAAAAGAACAATCACCCCGATTTTAGGATTGGCGCTGTTTGCCGCTCAGTGCTTTGCGCAGATCTACGTTTCGCCCACTGGAAACGATGCGAACCCCGGCGCCAAAGCAAGGCCCGTGCGCACCCTTCAGCGCGCAACCGCCCTGGCCGCGCGCATGTTGCGGACGGCAAAAGGCGATGTGACCATCTCGCTCGCCGGCGGCACTTACCGGTTGACTGAGCCGCTCCAGCTCGGGCCGGAAGACTCCGGAATGAACGGGCACGATCTGGTTTACGCGGCGGAACCCGGCGCCCGGCCCATCGTGAGCGGCGGCGTTCGCATCGCCGGATGGAAAATCTTCAACGCCACGAAAAACATCTGGTCGGCGCATGTTCCATCGGACGTAAAAGGCGCGCGGCAGCTTTATATCGACGGCGTGCGCGCGACACGCACGCGCGGGCGGCTGCCCGCAGCGCTGACCATGACCGCGACGGGATACACCGCCGCGAACGACATCATGGCTTCGTGGAAGCACCCCTCGTGGCTTGAGTTTGTGTACACGGGCGGCAACTCCGTATGGTCGGAGCGTGACGAAGGCCTGGGCTCGTGGACCGAGCCGCGCTGCCCCGTAGCGAACATTGCCGCGAGCATTGTGGGCACGACGATCGTCATGCAGCAGCCGTGCTGGGATAACTCGACCAGGCGCGTGATGCTGCCTGGCGGCGAGTTCCCAGGGCGCACCGCAAACCTAGTCGGCCCGATGAGCGTGGGCAAGGAGCCGACTTACGTTGAAAATGCATTCGAGTTACTCGGCACGCCGGGCCAGTTCTATCTCGACCGCGACACCTCGACCATCTATTACACGCCGCGCAGTGGTGAGGATTTGAAAACCGCCGACGTGGAGCTGCCTGTGCTCCAGAGTCTTATCGACGCGAAAGGAACCGCCGCCGATCCCGTCCACAACATCGTCTTCTCCGGCATTCAGTTTTCCTATGCAACCTGGCTGGGTCCGAACGGACCAAATGGGTTCTCCGAGATTCAGGCCGGCTACCAGGTGACCGGCCCCGACGGCTGCGCCAAGCAGGGCCTTTGCACGCTTGTGCCCGGCGGTGAATGCCCCTACGGCGACTGGACCAAGGAACCGGGCGACGTGCGGCTCGCGTTTGCGCACAGCATAAAGTTTTTGCGCGACGACTTTGTGCACCTTGGCGCCGCGGGTCTCGACCTGGGCGAAGGCGCACAAAACGACGTGGTGGAAGGTTCGGTGTTCAAGGACATTTCCGGCAACGGGCTGGAACTGGCCGGCGTGAACGCGCCTCTCGCGCCTCCCACTGAATTCGCCGCCGACAACCGCGTCGAAAATAACCTCTTCGAGGACGTGGGTGCGGAGTACCGCGGCGGCATCGGCATAGTGATCGGCTACGCACGCCGCACGCTGGTTACGCACAACCAGATCGACCAGCTTCCTTATGCGTCGATGTCGATCGGATGGGGCGGATGGCCGGACAAGATTCATAAGGCCGGGCAGGCGAATCATTCGGCGCTGAATACGATTTCCGACAACCTGATTCACAACGAGATGCTCGTGCTCTCCGATGGCGGCGGCATTTATACGCAGGGCCTCACGGGCACTTCGCTCGCCGATGGAGAGCATGTCTCCGGCAACGTTGTTTACAACCAGTACAGCTCCGGCCACGCCATTTACACAGACAACGGCGGGTCGATGATCACCGTCGACGGCAACGTGATGTTCAACGACGATCACGACAACTGGGGCAGCCGTCATCGCGACTACTACGACGACAACGATGGCAAGGTCGACGATCCGCTGGCGATTGAAGGAAATTACTGGCAGCAGGGCGATGCGGATTCATCGAGAGAGAACGTCACGGAAAAGGACAATCACATTATCACCGCGCTCTCCGAGACGCCGGCGAGCATTCTCGACACAGCGGGCCTGCAGCCGGCTTATCGCGGAATTCGAGAACTGCGCTTTGCCAAAGCCGCACCGCCCGAAGCGCCTACGCGCGTGGCCGCGTGGGGCGGCAACGGTTATGCCGACGTAACCTGGAGCCCGACGGTCGCGCAGCGCGGATCGCCCGTGGAGGCATACATTGTTCACGCATCGAACGGCGCGGAGACGCGCATCGGCAATGCGGAGTTCTGGAAGTACTCGTACGTGAAGTTCGCCGGCTTGCCCAATGGGCAGCCGCTCACGTTTACGGTTTCGGCCGTGAATCGCGAGGGCGCGGGCGTCGCTTCGCTGCCGTCATTGCCGGTAACGTTGAGCGGCCGCACAATCGCGCCGCCGGCTGCTCCCGCCAACGTGAGCGTGCATCCGGGCAAGAATGCGGTGAGCATTCACTTCCAGCTTCCGCACGAGGATCGAGCAAGCGGAGAACAGAGCCCCATTCTTGCTTACCAGGTGATCGTGAATCCAGGCGGCCGCAAGGTCGTGTTTACCGGCCGCAACGTCGTAGTGCTTGAAGGCAGGCACACCACCTTTAACACGGTCGGCGGGCTCGAGTCAGGCAGGAGCTACACCTTCAGCGTCTCCGCGGTGAACAACGCGGGCGCGGGAACGCCGGTGGTTGCCGGACCCGTAACAGTTCAGTAGAGGGTGGACTCGGCGCCGGCCGGATTTGTTTAGGCTGGCCGCTCCGGCTTGCGCTGAATTTCAGTACGGAATCTTCGAAGCCGAGGCGAGCCACGCAGCAAAGCTGGCCCATGCCTCTTCGCTAAGCAGTTGCGTTGCGGGCAGGGAGCGCGCGGCCGCGTCTTTGCGAAACTCTTCGTAGAGGAATGCGTCGTCGAAGCCGGCGCGCGCAGCATCGGCCGCGCAACTGCCGTAGTAAATCGCGTCGATGCGCGCCCAGTACGATGCCGCCAGGCACATGGGGCATGGCTCGCAACTGGTGTAGAGTTCGCATCCGGCAAGCGTGAATGCGCCCAGCGTCTTTGAGGCCGCGCGGATGGCGTTCACTTCCCCGTGCGCCGTGGGGTCGTGCGTAGCGGTCACCGTGTTCACGCCCTCGCCCACGATCCGGCCGTCGCGCACGATCAACGCGGCAAATGGACCGCCGCTTCCGGACAGAACATTTTCCGTGGCCAGCGCGATGGCGCGGCGCATGAACTCCGGATTTCCCTGGCTCGGCATGTGAACTTGCTCTCAGCCTCCCCGACCGGCGAAAGTAATCACAGTATGGCACATGCATTTCGCTCCACCCGCGTTGTGACGCCGGAAGGCTTGGCGCCCGCGGCTCTGGTTGTGGAGGGTGAGCGCATCGTGCAGGTGCGCGCTTGGGATCGTGTTCCTGCCGGCGCGGAGTTGCACGATTTTGGCAACTTCGTTCTGCTTCCGGGGTTGGTGGACACGCATGTCCACGCCAACGAGCCGGGGCGCGCCGAGTGGGAAGGCTTCTCAACAGCCACGCGGGCCGCGGCCGGCGGAGGCGTCACCACGCTGGTAGACATGCCGCTGAACTCTGTGCCCGAAACCATCGACACCAGTGCGTTGGAAGCCAAGAGGCGCGCTGCGCAAGGCCAGGCTTGGGTGGACTGGGCTGCATGGGGCGGTGTGGTGCGCGGCAACTCCGAGGCTCTTCCGCCGCTGATGCGCGCTGGGGTTCGGGGCTTCAAGTGCTTCATGATTCACTCCGGCACCGACGGCTTCGCGTGGGTCGATGAGCACGATCTTCGCCTCGCGCTTCACCGTTTGCGCGGCAGTGGGCTGCCGCTGCTGGCTCATGCCGAAGTGGCCGGACCCGTTGACGCCGCGACGGCAGCTCTCAATGCGTCCGGCGCGGATTGGCGCAATTACGCAACCTATCTTGCTTCGCGTCCCGACGCCGCGGAAGTCGAAGCGATCGCCCTGCTCATCCGTCTGGCCGAGGAATTCGAGACTCCCATTCACATTGTTCATCTGGCCACGGCGCAGTCGCTGCCCATGCTCGCCGAAGCGCGAAAGCGCCGCGTGCCGATCACAGTGGAAACCTGTGTCCATTATTTATGGTTTTCCGCGGAAGAGATTCCGGCTGGCGCAACCGAGTTCAAGTGCGCGCCGCCCATTCGCTCGCTGGCCAACCGCGAAGCGCTTTGGAGCGCGCTGCTCAATGGCTCGATCGATATGGTGACCACCGATCACTCCCCTTGCCCGCCCGCAATGAAGCGAAGAGATGAAGGCCGCTGGGATCTGGCCTGGGGCGGCATTGCCAGCCTCGGTCTGGCGCTGCCGGCGCTATGGACTGCGATGCGCCAACGCAACGTCGGCATTGAGCGCGCAGCCGAGTGGATGTGCGCGGCTCCGTCGCGACTGGCCGGAATCTCCGGCTGTAAAGGCACGCTGGCCGCAGGCGCCGATGCGGACTTCGTGGTCTTCGATCCAGACGCCGCGTGGACGGTAACGCCCGGCGATTTGCACTTTCGCCACAAGCTCTCACCCTATCTGGGCGTGGAATTGCAGGGCCGCGTCATGGAAACGTGGCTGCGCGGCGAAGCGGTGTTTCGCTCCGGCGAATTCCTCGGCAAAGCACGCGGCAGAGAGCTGGTGCGCGCATGAGAGACCGCGCCCTGCGAGCCATCGCCGAGTGCCAACTCATCGCGGCAATGAGCGAAGAGCCCGGCCGCATTACGCGGCGCTTTCTCACCCCGCCGACCGTGAAAGTTCATGGCCATCTGCGTCGCCGCATGGAGGCTCTGGGCATGAATGTAAGCGTGGATGCGGCCGGAAATCTGCGCGGACTTTGGCGGCCCGAAGGCGCGTCCGGCAAGCGAATCCTTCTGGGCTCACACATCGACACCGTACCGGACGCAGGCGCCTACGACGGCGTGCTTGGCGTGGCGTTGGCGCTCGAATGGGCAGGATTGGCGCAGGAAATGCAATTTCAGCTCCCTATCGAAGTGATTGCGTTCTCCGAGGAAGAGGGTGTGCGCTTCGGCGTTCCCTTTATCGGCAGCCGCGCGGTTGCCGGGCGCTTCGATCCTTCTCTTCTGGCGCTCAGGGATGCGGACGGAGTTACGCTCGAGTCCGCGCTTCGCAACTTTGGCCTCGATCCCGAACAGATCGCCGATGCCGCGATCGGCTCCGATGTACTCGGCATGATCGAGATGCACATCGAGCAGGGACCGGTGTTGGAAGCGGAAGGATTCGGTGTCGCCGCCGTGACAGCCATCGTGGGCCAAACACGCGCCGCTCTTGAATTCAGAGGACAGGCAAACCACGCCGGGACCACCCCCATGCACCTGCGGCACGACGCCCTGGCCGGCGCAGCGGAGTGGATCGCTGAAGTGGAGAAGTTTGCCCGGCTCGCCGAAGGGTTGGTTGCCACAGTAGGCAAATTGGACGCCGCTCCGAATGCGAGCAACGTGGTTCCGGGCGCCGTCACCGCTACCCTCGACGCGAGGCACGCGCAGGATGCCGCGCGCGCCGCGGCCGTTGAGTCTCTGCTGGAATGTGCCGGCGCAATCGCGGCGCGGCGGGGCCTGGCGCTCAATTGCATTCGCCAGATGGATCAGCCCGCCGTGCCCATGGACGAACAGTTGACCGCTTTTGTGGCCGAGGCCATTGGAGCCGCTGGATTTCCTGTGAAGCGCATGGCGAGCGGGGCCGGCCACGACGCCATGGTGATGGCCGCGCGCGTTCCCACCGCCATGCTCTTTTTGCGCAGCCCCGGCGGCGTCAGCCACCATCCCGCTGAAGCAGTGCTCGAGGAAGACGTCGAGGCTGCGTTGCTTGTGGGACGCAAATTTCTTGAGCGCCTGGCCGCCGAGGCTCGGTAAAACAGCTAAAATCGAGAAACGCATTTGCAAGCGAGGTCACGTGCATCGTCTGGGAACCACACGGAGCAGTCTCAAGGCCGATCATCTGCTGCAAACGCCGGACACCTTCATCCGCACGCCGCTGCCAGGCGCCGAGGGCGTGGAGTTCGTGGTCCACGCGGCGCCGCAACTCGGCGCGCGCTTCACGCAGATGACCGCCGAGTTCTCTGCCGGAGGCTTGCTGGGACTAGCGCCGGAACAGCGCTTTGTTTATGTGATTGAAGGTGAGCTCGAACTCGAGTGCGAAGGCAAGACGCACTCTCTCGCGCCCGGCGGATTTGCCTATCTGCCCAGGGGAACACCGCATACTCTACGCGCCCGCATCGCGTCGCGCGCTGCCATAATCGAAAAGTTCTATGAAACGCTGGCCGGCGCGCCGTCGCCCGAGATCGTTGTAGGCAGCGAACCCTCCGTCTCATCCGTTTCGGTGATGGACGACGAAGGCCTGCGCGTGCGCGCGCTCATGCCCGATGGTCCGCCCTACGATTTTGCCGTCAACACCATGACCTACGATCCCGGCGTCGCCCTGAGCATGGTCGAGGTCCATATCATGGAGCACGGCCTGCTCATGCTCGAAGGCGGCGGAATCTATAGGCTCGGCGACTCTTGGTATCCCGTCGAGGCGGGCGACTTTATCTGGATGGCGCCTTTCTGCCCGCAATGGTTCGGCGCCCTGGGCAAGCGCCCGGCAAAATACCTCCTCTACAAAGACTGGCGCCGACATCCACTGGGAGCGTAGACCATGGACCCTCACGCGAAACTTTCAATCGACGGATTGCTTGCGGAACTCGCGGAGCTGGCCGGAATCTCCGAAGCCGAACCTCCGGTAGTGACCCGCGTAGTCTTTGGCGAAGCGGACCTGCGCGCGCGGGCTTACATTAAGCAACTCTGCGCCACCGCGGGCCTCGCCGTGAGCGAAGACGCCGTGGGCAACACACTCGCGCGCTGGCAGGGCAGCGATGCGGTGCTTGCCCCCGTTGGCGCCGGTTCGCACATCGACGCCATTCCCAACGCCGGCTCTTATGACGGCGTCGTTGGCGTGCTCGGCGGCCTCGAAGCCATTCGCGTCCTGCAAAAGCTTGGATTTAAGCCGCGCCGCTCCATCGAACTGGTGATTTTCACCGCGGAGGAGCCCACGCGCTTCGGCATCGGCTGCCTGGGCAGCCGCATGATGGCCGGCGCGCTCACGCCACAGCAGGCGCTCGCTCTTCGCGACAAAGAAGGCCGCGGCCTCGAAGAGCTGCGCGCACAGACCGGATTCACAGGGACGCTCGACTCCGTCGCGCTGCCTGCCGGCCGCTTTCACCAATTCATCGAACTGCACATCGAGCAGGGTCCGCAACTTGAAGCGGAAGGCATCGATCTAGGCCTCGTCACCCACATCGCCGCGCCTGCCAGCCAGCGCATCCTTATCGAAGGCGAGGGCGGACATGCGGGCGGCAAGCTGATGCCCGGCCGCAAAGACGCGCTCGCCGCGGCTGCCGAGCTCATCCTCGCCCTTGAATCCGCGGCCAAATCCACTGGCGCAATCGATACCGTGGCCACCGTCGGCGTCTGCGACGTCTTTCCCGGCGCGGTCAACAGCATCCCTTCGCGCGTGCGCCTGACTACCGATGTCCGCGACATCGACGCCGCCCGCCGCGACTCCGTACTCGACGCCCTGCGCACCACATGTACTGAAGTCTCCACCCGGCGCGGAGTCTCCATCGCAATCGATCTCGTCAACGCCGACCCGCCCGCAGCCTGCGACCCCGCCATTCTCGCGGCTCTTGAGGCAGCGGCTATCGCCGCCGGCCGCACTTATAAAAAAATGGTCAGCCGCGCCTATCACGACTCGCTCTTCATGGCGCGCATCGCGCCCGTGGCCATGCTCTTCATTCCCTGCCGCGGCGGCGTAAGCCATCGGCCCGACGAGTACGCCTCGCCGCGGTGGATCGCAAGCGGCGTGCGTGTTCTCGCCACAACGCTCGTCGCGCTGGCTTCCTGAGCCCCCCGCTTTGCATCCTCGCCGCGCGGATGTATTCTATGCGTCAACGTGCGGCAATTCCCCGTCTCCACAAAAATGAGCACGACCTCGACAACCCGCATCGTTGGCTCTGCCGTCCCGCGCAAAGAGGGCTTGGACAAACTCCTGGGCCGTGCGCGCTACGTGGACGATATCGAGCGCGATGGCATGTGGTGCGGAGCCACCGTGCGCAGCGCCATTCCGCGCGGCCGCATTCGTTCCATCGCCTTCGATCCCCGCATCGACTGGTCCGAGTTCGCCGTCGTCACAGCGGCCGACGTCCCCGGCAAAAATCGCATCCAGCTCATAGTCGACGACCAGCCTTGCCTTGCCGACGACCGCGTGAACCACTGCGACGAAGCAATTCTTCTCGTCGGGCATCCCTCCAAACACAAAGCCCGCGAAGCCGCCGGGGCCGTTAAAATCGACTACGATCCCCTGCCCCCCGTCTTCACCATCGAGGAGAGCGAACGGCAGGAGACCATCGTCTGGGGCGAAGACAATCTGCTCAAGAGTTTTCTCCTCGAAAAAGGCGAAGTCGATTCCGTATGGGCCGCCGCCGCGCACGTCGTCGAAGGCGAATACCGCACCGGCGCGCAGGAGCACCTCTACATCGAAAACAACGGCATGATCGCCGAGTGGGGCGTGGACACCGGCGTCACTGTCTGGGGCTCGCTGCAGTGTCCTTATTACGTGTTCAAGTCTCTGCTTTCGGTCTTCGCTTTGCCTGAAGAAAAAGTGCGCGTGGTTCAAACCGAAACCGGCGGCGCGTTCGGCGGCAAAGAAGATTACCCCTCAATGCTCGCCTGCCACGCCGCATTGCTTTCCATGAAGTGTGGCCATCCAGTGAAGATGGTTTACGACCGCATTGAAGACCTGGCCGCCACCACCAAGCGCCATCCCTCGCGGGTGCGGCATCGCACCGCCCTCGATAGCGGCGGCAAGCTCCTGGCCATGGACATCGACCTCGCCACCGACGGCGGCGCATACGCCACGCTTTCGTCAACCGTACTCTCGCGAGCAACTCTCCACGCAGCCGGCCCGTACAGTTGTCCCAACGTCCGCATCCGCTCGCGTTCCTGGGCAACGAACACCGTCCCCTATGGCGCCTTCCGCGGCTTCGGCGCGCCGCAGGCCATCTTCGCTACCGAACGCCACATGGACGAAATCGCATCGGCAATTGGTCTTGACCCCATCGAACTGCGGCGCCGCAACTTCCTCCATGACGGCGACACCAACTCTACCGAACAAGCGATGCGCGAGCCCGTCATCCTCGACCAGCTCCTCGACCGCGCCCTCGCCGAGAGCGATTACTACGCCAAGCGCGCTCGCTATGCCCGCGAAAACCCCGCGAGCCCAATCAAGCGCGGCATGGGCATCTCCGCCTACTATCACGGCTCGGGCTTCACGGGATCAGGCGAGCGCCTTTTAAATTCTCTTGCCGGCGTCGATGTAACGCCTGAGGGCCAGGTTCGCGTGCTCGTCTCGAACACCGAATTCGGCCAGGGCACAAACACGGTGCTCACGCAAATTGCGTCGGAATCTCTGGGCATCGATTACAGCGACCTGATCATGGCGCCCGCCGACACCGGCATGGTTCCCAACAGCGGCCCCACCGTCGCCTCGCGCACGGTGATGGTCGTCGGCCGCCTCATCGAGCGCGCCAGCCAGCAACTCATCACCATGCTGCGCGAGCACGCCGGCCTCGCGGTGCGCCACACGCGCGGCGAGTTCTTCGCCGCCTGCGATCGCTATCGCGCCGTCCACGGCAAAGTCGAGTCGCTCTGCCGCTACGAAGCCCCGCCCGGCGTCTTCTGGGACGACCAGAAGTATCGCGGCGAAGCCTATCCCGCTTATGCCTGGGCCATTCAGGTCGCGCAGGTCGCCGTAGACTCCGTAACTTACTCCGCAGAAGTCGAAGAGTTCTGGGCCGTGCAGGAAGTGGGCCGCGTCCTGCATCCAGTGCTTGCTGCCGGACAGATCGAAGGCGGCATCGCGCAGGGCATCGGCTACGCGCTCTACGAAAAAGTCGTTTGGCAAAATGGCCACATGGCCAACAATCAGATGACCAACTACATCATTCCTACCGCGGAGGACGTTCCGCCCATCCACGTGTACTTTGAAGAGATTCCCTTTCGTCACGGCGGCTACGGCGCCAAGGGCATCGGCGAGCTGCCCCACGACGGTCCCGCGCCCGCAATCCTGAATGCAATCCGCGACGCCACCGGTATTAGCTTCAATTCAATTCCACTTTTGCCTGAAGATTTGTTCGCCACTCTCGCGGCGCGGCAGACATTCGAGGAGCCGGCGGTCTTATGAGCACGGACTGGCCCACCATCCGCTTCATCGTCAATGGCGAAGCCTGCGCCGTGCAGGCTCCGCCCATGAAGCGCTTGCTCGATGTGCTGCGCGAAGATCTGCATCTCACCGGGACCAAGGAGGGCTGCGGTGAGGGAGAATGCGGCTCATGCTCGGTGCGCATGGACGGCGATCTGGTGAACAGTTGTCTCGTGCCCGTGCTGCAAGCCGAAAGCGCAACCATCCAAACTGTCGAAGGGCTGACGTTGAACGGCGCGCTGCATCCGCTGCAGCAGGCGTTCCTCAACTGCGGCGGCGCGCAGTGCGGCATCTGCACGCCGGGCATGTTGATGGCCGCGGCGCAATTGCTTGAGCACAATCCCCACCCCAGCCTTGCCGAAATTCGCGAGGGCCTCGCAGGCAACCTCTGCCGCTGCACTGGATTCATGCGCATCTTCGAATCGGTTCTTTCCGCAGCGGCGCAAGCAGCTCAACCGGAATCGGAGCAACAGCACGATGCGCGGTAATGCCGAGACGCACCAACTCATCGCGCCCGGCAAACTCGCGGCTGTCTTGCAGTTGCTCGCCTCTGAACCCGGCGCGTGGACGCCCATCGCCGGGGGCACCGAGTTGATGGTGGCGCACGCCGCGGGCCGGCTCGCCGCGCCCAGGCTTGTCAGTCTGTGGGGCATCTCCGAACTCCGCTTTATCCAGTTGCTCCCGGAGAGCATTGTCATCGGTGGAGGCGCAACGTTTCTCGATCTGCGCAAGCACCGGGATCTTGCCGCCGAGCATCCACTTATCGCCAAGGCCGCAAGCTGGATCGGCTCCATCGCCAATCAAAGCCGCGCCACTATCGCGGGCAATCTCGTCAACGGCTCGCCTGCCGCGGACTCTTCGCCCGCGCTGCTCGTCTACGATGCGGAGATTGAGCTGGTCTCCGTGCGCGGCCACCGGCGCATTCCCTACTCCAAGTTTCACACCGGCTACAAGAGCAACGTGCTGGCCGCCGACGAATTGCTCTTCGCCATTCACCTGCCGCGGCGCTTCGCGCGGCATAAACAGTATCTGCGCAAAGTGGGCACGCGGCGTGCCATGGCGATTGCAAAGGTTGCGCTGGGCGCAACCGCGCTGATCGACGGCGGAGCCGTTGGCGAAATCCGTCTCGCCGCCGCGAGCCTTGCGCCCTTTCCAACGCGACTCTATCGCGCTGAGGCAACGCTGCTCGGCCGGCAAATTACAAAGGAGACGATCGATGCGGCGCGCGCCGCGCTGCTCTCAGAGGCGCAACCCATCGATGACATTCGCTCCACCGCTGAGTACCGCCGCCGCGTCGGCGCCAATCTCCTTGAAGAATTTCTGCTCGACTTGCAAAAGGAGGGCCCGCAGCCGTGAACGCCGCGCTTGCAGCATGGAATTCGTCGGACGAACATGCCGCCCAGGACGCGATGCTCGCCTGCTGCGGCGCGCGGCGCTGGGCCGCGGCGATGGCCGCGCTGCGACCCATCGCCCACGAGCAGGAATTGAGCGAAGCCGCCGACCATATCTGGAGCACAATGGAGGAAGCGGATTGGATGGAGGCATTCGCCTGCCATCCGCGCATCGGCGAGCGCGAGACGGCTCATGGAAATGCGAAATCCGCGGCATGGTCCCGGCAGGAGCAGTCCTCGGCAAACGCGGCTCATGAGCAGGTGCTGGCCGAGCTGGCCGCAGGCAATGCGCAATACGAAGAGCGCTTCGGATTCACTTACATCGTCTGCGCCACGGGCAAAAGCGCAGAAGAAATGCTCGGGATTCTCAAGCGCCGGCTCGGCAGCGATCGTGCAGCCGAACTACGCGAGGCCGCCGAACAGCAGCGTCAGATTATGCAGATCCGTCTGAGAAAGTGGCTGGTAGAATGAGCGCAATCACAACGCACGTACTGGACACGGTGCTGGGCAAGCCGGCTGCAGGCGTCGCCGTTCGCCTCGAAAAGCAGGAGAGCAGCGGCTGGATCACAATCGCCGCTGGCGCCACGGACGCCGGCGGACGCTGCCGCGATCTGGCGCAGGATGCGCCCGCGGGCGTTTACCGGCTCACGTTCGAAACGGGCGATTACTTCAAGCGCAGCGGCCGCTCCACCATCTATCCCCAAATTTCCATCGTCTTCACCTGCGACGGCGAAGCGCACTATCATTTACCGCTCCTTTTAAGCGAAAACAGCTACACCACTTATCGAGGGAGTTAGCCGATGGCAAGACTGGGAGACAATCGTTACGGAAAATCGGGCGTGCGCCTGTCGCGCATCGTGCGCCACGCCGATCGCCACGAGTTCAACGAGTGGACGGTGCATGTGCTGCTGGAAGGGGATTTCGAGGCCAGCTTTACGGCTGCCGATAACAGCGGCATTCTGCCCACCGACACGATGAAGAACACCGTTTACTTTGTAGCGCGTCAATCGAACGCGGTCACCATCGAGGGGTTTGCGATGGAATTGGGCGACTATCTGCTGGCCAACAACGCTCAAGTGAGCGGCGCCTGCGTGAAGATTGAAGAGCAGAGCTGGCAGCGCCTGATGGTAGACGGCGCAGCGGACGCAACGGCCTTCAAGCTGGGCGCGCCTGAAGTCGAGACAGTGCGTGCGGTCCGCGACCAGGGCCGGGAGTGGTCGGTCACGTCTGGCATCGATGGATTAACGATTTTGAAGACAGCAAAGTCGGGCTTTACCGGCTACATCCAGGACAAGCTCACTACCCTCAAGCCGGCCGCCGACCGCATCTTCGGCACAAGGGTCACAGCCAAGTGGGATTACACATCGGCCGCGATCGACTTTGCTCAAGCGCGCGCTCGCATCGTCGCCGCGCTGCTCAAAGAGTTTGCCAGCCACGACAGCAAGAGCGTGCAGCACACTTTGTTCGCCATGGGAGAAGCCGCGCTGGATGCGGCCCCGGAGATCGCGCGCGTCCATCTCACCATGCCCAACCTGCACCATCTGCTCGCCGACCTCAGCCCTTTCGGAGTCGACAACCCTAACTCGATCTTCGTGCCCATCGACGAACCGCATGGTACGATCGAAGCCACTATCGAACGATAGAAGGCCCATTCCAAGTTCCGATGTCCGATCCATCACGGCTGCGTCTCCGTCTCCGGCCGCATCAGAAACAGCAGCACAATGCCCACAACGGTGAAGTTGCGAAAAGCCGCTTCCTGTCCGTTCCAGGAGTGCGATTGCCACATAAGGAACCACTCGCCGCCCACCGCCAGAAAAGCCACCAGCCACATCAGCAGCGAGAGCGTAAGGGCAACGAGGGAGACGCGCTTGGCCGCTTCAAACGCCGCGGGGCGCAACCGCAGCGCGCGCAGCAAATCGATCGCGCCCCACCACAACAGGACCGTAGTCACGAACTCCCAGGCGATGATGCCAACGTAAAAGGCAATGTGAATCGCCGGGTCGTCAATCGCGTGCCACATCGCGCGATTGCCCGGAAAAGTCGTGTCCATCGTCAGCACGTGGCGGACAAACTGATAGTTCGAATTGAAATCGGTGAGGTTATTGAACACCACGAATGTATAAAGGAGGGCGACGCCTGCCAGCAGCAGCACTTTTGCCGTGCGAGTAATCATGTAATTCTCCTGAGACTCATTCGCCAATCCATGATTGTCTTGACTTATGAGTAGGAACGTCCAATGGCTCATACTAACTTGACCGAGGACCGCGGCCCAAAGAAAATCTCCGCCCACGCGTGCTAAAGTCGAATGCAAATGGCTAATCAACCCACGCCCGAAGAAAACCTCGCTGCCCTCAGTCTCACGCTGCCGCCACTGCCCGCGCCCGGCGGCAATTACGTCACCGCCAAACGCGTGGGCGCGCTCGTTTACCTGTCCGGAGTGGTCTCCAGTGGGCCCGGCGGCTTCATCACCGGCACCGCCGGCCTCGATCGCACCGTTGAAGACGGCTACGCCGCCGCACGCGCCTGCGCACTCACGCATCTCGCCGTGCTCAAGCGCGAACTCGGCTCGCTCGACCGCGTGGCCGAAGTCGTCAGCGTCAACGGCTACGTGAACGCCGCGCCCGGATTCGGCGACTCGCCCGCCGTCATTAACGGCGCCTCCGATCTGCTGGTCGCCGTCTTCGGCGACGCCGGCCGCCACGTGCGCGCCGCTCTCGGCGTCAGCGCCCTGCCCCGCAACACTCTCGTCGAAATCCAAATGACGGTGCGCGTGATGGAGCCATGACCGCGCACGCGCTCTCCGCCGCACCCACCCACTCCTTCTGGGGCCGCTCGCTCGCCGCGAACAGCCGCACCCGCGGCTGGCCGAAGATCTCCATTTCGCGCTGCACCGGTTACGGAGTATAGACAAGCAGATTGTTTCCCACTTCCAACGCGGCCTGATCGAATGGCCCGCTCTGCGCCTGCGGCCCTCCCGGCGCCAAAACCAGTCTTTCGGCCGCAAAATCATTGCCTACAATCGGATTATGGAGACTCAGAGGTGGACAATTCGCGCCTTGCGCTCCGCGCTTGCAGAGGGCAGTGTGCTCCCCACGTCCCTGGCCGAACAGGCTCTTGCCAGTTCGAATAACAATGCGGGCCGCAACACCTATCTCTGGCAGGATGCGGCCTGGACCCGCTCCGAAGCCGCACGCGCTGAAGCCATCCCGCGCGGCGAGGGCGGCCAGTTCGGCGATGGCCGCCCGGCGCTCTGGGGCCTCCCCATCTCTGTGAAGGATTGCTTCGACCTGGCCGGCGCTCCCACCACCTGCGGCGTACGCTTCTACCGCGACCTGAACGGCAACGCCGCCCAAGACTCGTGGCTCATCGAGCGGCTTCGCGCCGCCGGCGCAGTCCTCATCGGCAAAACCCATCTGCACCCGCTCGCCTACGGCATCACCGGCGAAAATCCAGAGTTTGGTGACTGCCTGCAGCCCGGCAATCCCTCCGCGCTCACCGGCGGCTCATCGAGCGGCGCCGTAGCCAGCGTCCTCGAGGGCTCCGCCGTCGCGGCCATCGGCACCGACACAGGCGGCTCCGTCCGTGTCCCTGCCTCGCTCAGCGGTCTGGCCGGCTACCGCGCCACCCTCGGCCGCGGCGACTGGCGCGGCGGCTTCCATCTCGCTGAGTCCTTCGACACCATGGGCTGGCTCTTCCGCGATCTTGAGGACGCTCCGCTGCTCGCCGCTCCGTTTGCGCCCGCCGACGCCGCCCCCGTCCGCGCGTTCACGCGCTTCGCGGTTGTAGCAGACAGTTTCCTCGAAGACTGCGAGCCTGAGATCGCCGCCAACCTCCACGCCACCGCGCGCGAGCTTGAAGCCCTCGGCCTCGAGCGCCGCACCATCGACCCCGCATGGTGGTCCGAGTCCGGCGACATCTTCATTACTATCCAGGCCTCGGAATCGGCACGCATCCACGCCGGCCATTATGAGCAGATCCAGCCCGAAATTCGGGTGCGCCTGGAGCGGGGCGCGCGCACTGCGTCCGGCGATCTCTCAGCGTTACGCTGCCGCCACGAAGAGTTCCGCGCCCGCATGGACTCGCTCTTCGCCGAGCACGATCTCATCCTGCTTCCTGCCGCTCCCGTAGCCCGCCTGGCCGCCGGCGCCGATCACTCGCAAACCCGCGCCCGCATGCTTCGTTACACCATGCCCTTCAGCCTCGCCGGCGTCCCTGCGGTTATCATCCCCTGCGACCAGGGCGGAATGCAGCTTGCCGCCGCACGCGAGCACGATGAATCTCTCCTCGATCTCGCAGCCCAGCTCGGCGCGCTCAGAAAGGCCGCTGGCCCGCTGCCGCGCGCGCGATCGACCCGTCCACGGCGCGCACGCTGAAGTTTTGCGATGGAAAAACTGAAAATACGAACTAACTCTCTAACCGGCTCTATGCAGGCCAAACTGGGCGCCTCATCCATGGCGCGTCTTTTGCGTCATGGGTGGGAGCGCACAAAAGCCTCACCTATACTTTCGCAGCACTCCCAGAACCCGCCCCTGAATGGCCACCTGCCCCGCCGGAACATAGATCGGTTCCATCTCGATGTTGGCCGGCTGCAGCCGCACCACGCTGCCCTCGGTGTAGAAGCGCTTCAATGTCGTCTCCGAGCCGCGCACCAGCGCCACCACAATCTCGCCCTGCCGCGCCGTCTTGGTCCGTTCCACCAGCACGTAGTCGCCGCTGATAATGTGCTCGTCGCGCATCGAGTCGCCGCGCACCTCCAACGCAAATACGTCGCGGTTCCCCACCACGTCGCTCAACGAGATGCTCTCCGGCGATTCCATCGCCTCCACTGGCTGGCCCGCCGCGATGCGCCCCGCCAGCGGCAGCCGAATGCTCGACCGCGTCCGCTCCCCCGGGGGCACTACGTCAATTGAGCGGCTGCGGTTGTGTACCCGGTCCAGCATCCCCTTCCGTTCCAGGTTGGTGATGTGCTTGTGAACCGTGGCCAGGCTCTTCAGCTCCATGCCGCGCGCGATTTCCTCAAACGACGGCGAGTAACCGTTGCGCCGCACAAACGACTCCAGAAAATCCAGAACCTCTTTTTGCCTGCGTGTAACAGCCATGGGCGCATTATAGCGAATAAAAAGCGAACCGGCACAACTCTTTTTTCGCCTGCCTGGGTTAACTTTCCTGATTCGCCCTTCACCGCCGGCAATTGCGCGGGCAAGCGGATTTTCGGTTGCGCCTAAATCCTGCCGACAAATAGAACTATAAATTTCCGATGACCCGACCTCACGGGCGGACGCTCTGCCGACCAATACCTGCCACATCGAGATGTTTACGGGTGGGGTTTCTTGCTTGACTGCTGTTCCCATAGGAGTTCGAGTGGAGAATTGGATGACGAAGAAAGTTCAGCCCAACGGCGAGATGCTGAAAGGCACGCTCGACATGATGATCCTGCGCACTCTGGTCACGGGGGATGCGCACGGGCATACCATCGCCAAAGTAATCGAGCGCACGTCGGAGGACGTGCTGGAAGTCGAGCAGGGCTCGCTCTATCCCGCCCTGCATCGCCTGGAAGATCGTGGCTGGGTCTTGTCTTGCTGGGGTGCGAGCGAGAACAACCGCAAGGCGAAGTTTTACCGGCTGACGCTGGCTGGGAGGAAACAACTGGCGCGCGAGACGGGCCGCTGGCGGCAGATGACGCGGGCGATCGGGCTGGTGATGGGCGAAGAGACGCAGGGCTGAGGGGGAAACGGGATGAGCTGGCTCAGGTTCTTTCGCAGACGGCGTGCGGACGCCGAAGTACAGATCGAAATCGAATCGTATCTGGAAGAAGAAATAGCCGAGAACGTGGCGCGGGGCATGGTGCCGGTCGAGGCCAGGCGGCAGGCACGGATCAAGTTGGGGAGCCGACAGCGGGTGCGCGAGACGCTGTGGCGACAGAATAGCATTACAGCGGCCGAGAGCGCCTGGCGGGACCTGGGGTTTGCGCTTCGGCAAGTGCGGAAGTCGCCGGCGTTTGCGGCAACCGTGATTGGGACACTGGCGCTGGGGATCGGAGCGGCGGCGGCGATGTTCACGGTGGTGGATCATGTGCTGCTGCAGCCGACGCCGTATCGCGATGCGGGGCGGCTGGTGCGGATCAAAGAGGTGAACAAGTCCGGCGAGGAGGCGTGGCCGCTGCCGTGGCTGGACATTCAGCAGTGGAGGCAGCAGAACCGGTCGTTCCAGAAAATTGCCTTTTCCGGCAGCACGCTAGGCGGCCGGAATTTTCTGTTAAGCCACGGAACCGCGCTGGAGGTGGGCGCCGAGGCGGTGAGTGCGAACCTGTTCCCGACGCTGGGTGTGCAGCCGATGCTGGGACGGGGATTTCTGCTGCTGCGGCCGAGTACTGGGCTCGACAAAAATGCCGGGACGGTGGTGCTGAGTTACGCCGTGTGGAGACAGGCGCTGGGCGGGAACAGGGACATCCTCGGGAAGACGGTGCGGATCAACAACAAGCTCTGGACGGTGATTGGAGTGATGCCGCCGGGGTTTCGCTATCCCGTCGATAACTACTACGGCGTGGCGCAGGTCTGGACCGCGGTTGAACTGGGAAAAAGCGATGCGACACGCGGCAACAATGCGGAGGGCTATTCCGTGGTGGCGCGGCTGCGGCCGGGCGTTACGCTCAAGGCGGCGCAGGCGGAGATGACAGCAATCCAGAAGCGTGTGGCGCGGGAGTGGCCGGACGCAGGGGCGCGCGAAAGCCACAGCGGCGTCCTGGTGCAACGGTACTCCGACATGCTGGTGCAGGCGGACGTGCGCAAGGCGCTGCTGGCGCTGCTGGCGGCTGCAGGCGTGCTGTGGTTGATTGCCAGCCTGAACGTGACGAATCTGCTGCTGGCGCGCGGAACAGCGCGGCAGCGAGAGATGGCGATGCGCGCAGCGCTGGGAGCGGGCCGGTGGAGAATTGCCCGGCAGATGCTGGTGGAGGGACTGGCGCTGAGCACACTGGCGAGCGCGCTGGGCATCGGACTGGCGGCGGGATCAGTAAAGCTGCTGGCGCATGAGCTCCGCTCGCATCTGCCGCTGCCAGTTCCGGCACGGCCGGATACGTGGATTCTGCTGACGCTTGTGGGGCTGACGGTGGTGTCGGCACTGCTGTCGGCGGCGTGGCCGGCGGTGATGGCGGCACATGCGCCCGTGGAAGCCGCGCTGAAACAGGGCGGCGCGCAGACGGGACAGAGCCGGCGGCATCATCGCGTGCGCGGGGCCCTGGTGGCTGTCGAAATTGCCATGTCGCTGGCGCTGCTTATGGGCTGCGGGCTGCTGCTGCGCACGATCTACAATCTGCGCCAAGTGCCACTGGGCTTCCGGACCGATCACATTCTGGTGGCCAGCCTGCAGATTCCCTCTTACCGCTTCGCCCATCGCAACCTGACCGCGGAATTGTACGAGCCGGTGCTGGAGAGGGTGCAGCATCTGCACGGGGTGGAGAGCGCGGGACTGACTACGGGAGTGCCTCTGGGAGACACGTTCAACATGGAGGTGCTGATGTATCTGAAAGGGCGTACTGTGACGGCCCTTATGAAAGCCACCACGCCGGGGGTGGAGAAGGTGTTCGGATTTCCCATGGCGGCAGGGCGGTTCTTCAATACGGAGGACACGGCGAACTCGCAGCCGGTGGTGGTGGTGAACGAGGCTTTTGCGCGGGAGTATTCGCCGGACAAGCACAACCCGGCGGCGATTCTGGGGAGGAAGTTGATGGGCACCGAGCGCAATGCGAAGCCGGCGACCTATGCGCGGGTGGTGGGCGTGCTTCAGGACGTCCACCAGAGCGGCATTGCGACTCCGTCTACGCCGGAGATTGAAGTCAGCCTAGCGCAGACGACGCCTGACACGACTTTCTACAACGTGCTGGATGAGATTGCCATGGATCTGGCGGTGCGGACACAGGAACCAGCGGCGGAAATGACCCCGCAACTGCGGGACATTCTGCGCCAGGCAAGCCCGGAGCTGGCGACCTCGAAGATCACGACCATGGACCAGATCGTCGAGGATTCCTATGGGAGCCAGCAGCTGGCGGCGCACTTGCTGGAGATATTCGGCGGAGCGGCGCTGCTGCTGTGCGTCGCGGGCCTGTACGGGCTGCTGGCCTATGTGGTAAGCCAGCGGACACGCGAACTGGGCGTGCGCCTGGCGCTGGGCGCGCCGCGGGCCAACGTGCTGTGGCTGGTGATGCGGCAGGCGGGCACGATGCTGCTGGCCGGCGTGGCGCTGGGCAGCGGCCTGGCGCTGGCCTCGGGACGGCTGGCGCGGGGGTTCCTGTATGGCGTGAAGCCGCACGATGGATGGACGCTGGCGGGCGCGGCAGTTCTGCTTTTGCTGAGCGGGTTGGTGGCGGCATACTTGCCGGCGCGGCGGGCCGCGTCAATCGATCCGATGGAGGCGATCCGGGAGGAGTAAAGAGGCGCCGCCCGATGCTCCCAGCATTAGGCTGCTCCCAGGAAAACATCCGCGGGCAGCTTGAATCGGGCGGTTAATTTGCAAACCTGCTCTGCCGTGAGTTTGCGACGGCCACTCAGGAACATAGAAACCGCACTCTCAGATCCGAATTGGGGAATCAGGTCGCGTTGGGTGAGACCTTGCTTTTCGATCAGGAGCCGCACAACCGAAACAGGATCGGCGACGGGAATCGGGTAATGCACCTGCTCATAGCGTTCCACGAGCAGGTGCCGACGCGTGACGACACGCACCTCCTCAACATACTTCACAAATTGTGAAGCCGTCAAGCTACGGCGAGAGTTTCGCGTATTGCGAGTATTGCCGACATCGGAGCCAACCGGCTATGCACATCACGTATTTACCAAGATTTTTAGATTCAGTGGCGAAAAGGACGCTCGATGCGAACTGCGCCAGCGGTTTCGACGCCGGCCGGCGCTGCAATCGGGATCGGTTCTTGGACGCTGCCTTACGATTTCAAGCTAGCCAGTTCCCTCCTGGCTTGGCCGGAATCGCTCGAGTTGGGATATTGCTTTACCACCTGTTCGAAGGTCTGGCGCGAGAGCCCGTTGCCCCACCTTCTCGTATGCCATGCCCAGATGGTAATGGATGTCGGGATTGTCGTGAACCTTATAAGTTGCCTCCAGCCGCAACTCCTCTCATGCTAACAGGAAGCTCAACAGCCGTCGCAGGCGGTCGCCGCAGATCTCGACGAGCCCTGGAGAGAACATGGCTGGCGTATCTTCTGCTCTTTCCGGCAGCCATGGATCGGCGACGCGTAAAGCTCCACGACGAGTCCAAGCCAACGAATCCGCCCAGGAATTGCCGGCTGGTGTCAAATTTAACATGACGCTCAAGTTACGAACACAATCGTTGGTAACCTTCCTGCCGAGTATGGGTTACATCGCAAAGATTTGCAACAGGGCGCGTCAACGGCTCCACGCGCCGACTCCCCGTATCTTATACAACCAACGAGGGTTGTGAAAGCATCGCAAATACAGGACTCGAGTGGATTCAACGGAACGCGAAATCTCCTCGACAGAAGGCCCTATCTGCTTGAGGTTGCAAGAAATATCATCTTGACAGATTCTGTGTTTGTTCTAAGCTTAATTCGTGATCGGCAATTGTCTGTGTCGAATGCCTGTGGTGTCGAGCAAAAGACATAAAGAAAGGATCGCCTCAATGAGCCTCTTGGAAAGACGATTGGCGGTGATTGCAGGAGTGTTCTTGTCCTGCCTCGCTCTCCCTGCGTTGAGTCATGCAAAAACAGTTATGGTTTCAACTCCAAACAGCAACAAGGTGGCCTTTGGCCCGTATTCTTGGTACAACGCCACCGACAAGAGCGACAACAGCGTCGGGCCTTACCAGGTGAGCGTGAATGGCGGCAAGCTTCAAGATTTCGTCTGCGACGATTACGAGGGCACTATCAACAAAGGTCAAACCTGGTCCGCCACGCTCGTCAAGGCAACGTCCATTACCGCTTCGAACATCAACAGCCTTGGGCTGGCCTTCGCCAGCACAATCGGCATCGAAGGGTATGCGGAAGTTGCGCAGTTGGTAGAGCATATGTTGAACGCTACGCCGGGTAACGCCATCTATTCCGCGTTGTCGTCGGCGATTTGGTACATCACTTCGAATGGTAATAGCTTGGTGCCTGTAAATAATTCGCCAGATGTGGACTGGAAGTATCTGAGCGGCGCCGCCCAGGCCTATGTGACAACGGTGCAAGCGGAATTTGCCGGCGCCCCAATGGCGTCTCAGACTGCGCTCTCCAAGGACTACGGGTTGGATATCCTGGGCAATACCAATAAGTCGTATGCGCAAGAGGGGTTTATCAACGTTGCCGAAGGTGGAGCGGCATTTCTCTATCTCCTGCTGGCTTTCGTGTCGTGTTTCGGAGCATTGGTCCTGAGCGGCCGCGAAAGATCGCGGATGGGCGAGGCGATTTAACTTCGGCTCTTGAATTTCATGGAGTTTGTCGAACAACGTAGCGGATCGCATCGAGGCTCGGCCAGGGTTTGTGATAGTATTTGGGGCAGCGGACCAGATGTGGGGATAGTGAAGGTGAAGGCCGCCGGAACGCAGATGTGCAGCAGGCGTGGATCGGCATTGGCTGTTGTGAGGCGTTCGGGACTACGTCCTTATATTCGGGAATTCTCAGTGGGCCAAGGAATTTCAAGGGTAACGGCAGCAGAGGGAGATAAGACCATGAAACTTGGAGCAATAGTGGTGGCCTCGGCGATTGCGCTTTCCGGTGTGCTCGGCAGTGCGCTGCCTGCGTTCGGCCAGACGTCCTCGGTAACGGATCCTAATCTGCTGGGTATGCTGTTCAGGCACATCATCTTTGTCCCTGAAGGTGGTGCGCCCTACATGTACCTGGCTCTCGCGGGCTTGGTGTGCGCCGGCGGGGTCGTATTGGCCCTTCGCCGCCCGGCCGCAAACCGCTCAGCGAATTGAGCCGGGAGAATTGCGGTCCCGTGCTTTTTTCAACCGCGCGGCGATTGTGACGCTATCCGGCATTGACGAAGGTGGAGCGCCATTCTTCCACTTTCCGTTGGGTCTAGCTCCGCGTTTCGGAGCATTGCCCTTTGAGCAGCCGCAAAAAATCGTGGGCGGGGCGTTTTAACTCGGGATTCTGAATTTCACGGAGATTCTCGATCGACAAAGGGAGCCGCGCTGACGTTGTCCCGGAGTTGTGGGAATATTCAGGGTAACGGATTCGGTCGTGGGGTTCTTGAAAATGAGGATCCCTGGAGCGTAGATGTCAAGCGGGCGTAAACTGGCTTTGGGCGTTGCGAAGCGCGCTGGTATACGTCCTTACTCTGGTTAACTCTCAACGGGCTCAGGAATATTTAGAGTGTGGGCCACAAAAGGAAATTAGACTATGAGACTTGGAGCTAGAGGTTTGGCGTTGGCTATTGCCGTTTCCGGTGCGCTCGGCAGTGTGGCGCCCGCGTTCGGTCAGTCGTCCTTGGTACATAAGGTCCCTGAAGGCGGTGCGCCCTCCATGTACTTGGCTCTCGCAGGATTGGCGTGCGCTGCCGGGGTCGTATGGGCCCTTCGGGGCTTGGCGGCGAAACGCTCGGCCAATTGACCGGGGGAGTATTGCTTTCCTGCGCTCTTTTCAACTGTGCGGCGATTGTGACGTTACTCCGCTCTGGGAAGCCCCCGGGCTTCTCGGGCGTTCGCTCCAATACATATCCGACGGAACTCCCCCCCAAGATGATATCTACTCAGCCCCAAACAGCCGCTTGAAGAATCGCCCTACGTGCCTGAAAAAGCCCAGCTTCTTCTTTGCCGCATGCGGCTTCGCCGCCGGATTTGCCGCCGCACCAGCGGTGGAGGC
>JBOGLX010000146.1:0-52226 GCA_050745765.1 Occallatibacter sp.
GACGGGCTGTGCCATGCCCGGAACCCTCTACTTAAGAATTGTGCGCCAAAGGGGCATAATTAACTGCAAAACGGGCGGGAAGATTTTGCCGGCGTCTTCGGGATACACCTACTCCGGAATTGCTCTAAATCAACGCGCCGGCCGGACGAGCACCCCCTCATCCGGCCGGTTTCTCTTTTGCTTTTTGGGCGCAGATTCCCATTTCTCCGCCGCTCGCTTACGATGGACCCCATGACCTGCTTCCTTTTCAAGACCGAGCCCGATGCCTACTCCTTCGACGACTTCCTCCGCGACAAAGAAACCATCTGGGACGGCGTCACCAACCCCACGGCCGTCAAGCACCTGCGCGAGATGAAGCCAGGAGCGAAGTGGATCTTCTACCACACCGGAGACGAGCGCACAGCTGTAGGAACGGGAACGGTGGTCAGCGTCGATCCCACCGACCCGAAAGTCCCCATCGTCAAGGTAAAGGCAGGCAAGCGCCTGAAGCACCCGAAGACCCTCGCCGCCATCAAGGCGGAGCCGTTGTTCAAAGGCTCGCCGCTGATTGTGATCGGGCGGCTTTCGGTAGTTCCGCTGACCGCGGAACAGTGGCAGTGGCTTGTCGGGTGAGGCCGGCGGACAGAGTTCCGGCCTCGCGTCCAATCCACGCTCAGAGCCAATTGCTGCCCTAACGACTCCTATTCCCTGTTCCCTACTCCCTATTCCCTTCGCCAAGCCACCGCTTCGTATTCAGCAACTGCCGGTTATCCAGCGCCCAGACCTTGTTGGTCAGCTCACCGGGGCCTTTTCCTTCTCGCGCCGATTTCTCGAACTCCCCTTGCACCGCCTGCATCTTGGCGTCCAAATCGTCGACAAAATTCAGTGCCAGCGCTTCGGGAATCATCGGAACCTTGGGCGAGCCGAACTCCAGCTTGCCGTGGTGCGAGAGGATCATGTGCAGGAGGAGCGCACGCAGCCGGCGAGGGAAGCCGGGCAGGGCGTCGATAGCCTTTTCGACGAGGTCCACGCCCATTTGAATGTGGCCCAGCAGGACGCCTTCGACGGTGTAGTCGAAGCCGGTCGTCCAGGAAAGTTCGCGAATTTTGCCTATATCGTGCAGGATGACGCCCGTGACCAAAAGATCGCGGTCGAGCAGCGGATAGTGCGCGGCCACGCGGTCGGCCAAGGCAAGCAGGCTCACCACGTGCTCCAGCAACCCCCCCAGCCATGCGTGATGAAGCTGCCTCGCGGCCGGGGCCTCGCGATACGCCTGCGCAATGGCCGGGTCGGCGAGCACGGCCGCCAGCAGGCGCTTGAGGTCGGGATTCGTCAAGCTTTCGACCGTCGCTTCCAGGCGGCTCCACAGCACCGCCACGTCGTACTGCGTCGAAGGCAGCATGTCGGCCTTTTCTGCCTCAAGCGCCAGCGCCAAACGAAGCTGATCCACCTTGAGCTGCACCCGGTCCTCGAACCGCGACGCGCTTCCTCGCACCTTCACAATGTCGCCCCGTTCGAAGTCTTTGGCGATGCGCGGGTCCCCCGGCTCCCAAACCCGGCCCTCCATCTGCCCGGTCTTGTCGCCCAGCGTCAGGTTCAAATAGGCCTTATTCGTTTTCGTGGTGCGCTGCTGCTTGGCCAGAACAAGGAAAAAGCTGTCGAAGAGCTTTCCCTCTTCGAATGCGGCCAGATCGGCGACGTATACATCTTTCATGCGGGCACCTGTTGAAAAATCAAGGATAAATGGCTGGGCCGGCCGCGCAGCGGAGCAGCCGCGGCGCCGAGGGCTTTCTCGGTCGAAACTGAAAATATTTTCCTATTGACAAGCGTATAGCAGATTGCCTACATTTCTTGCCGAGGTCGGACCTCGCGGTTTCCGCGCCTGAAATTTCCCTGCTGGGCTTCCGCTCCACAAGCGATGGTTTCCCCGCATTCGTCCGTACTCATTCCTGGATTCAGACAGAAAGACTTTGAAGGAGGCAACAAGCGAAGGATATGACCACATTTTCGAAGACAGACTATGCGCTCCGTTTACACGGCAAGCGCCGGGCGGGCGTCGTTTCACTGCTTGCGGGACTGGTGATTTCCGTGGGGCTGGCCGCACTGCCGGCCGCGGCGCAAACCGCGGGCGAGGGCACCATCCAGGGGACCATTACTGACCCAACCGGCGCCGTGATCGGGAACGCAACCGTGACCGCCACGGACGCCGCCACCAACATCTCCATGGTCCGCAAATCGTCCTCTGCCGGCTTCTTCGTCATCGCTCCGCTGCTGCCAGGCACTTACTCCATCACGGTCGCGGCGGCGGGCTTCAAGACGCTTGTGCAGAAGAATATCGTCGTGAACGCCCTCGAGATTCGGCCGCTGACGCTCAAGCTCGCCGTAGGCGAAGCCACGCAAACCGTCAGCGTCACCACGGCGCCGGCCGTACTCCACACCGCGGATGCAACCATAGGCCTCACCGTTCAACACCAGATGTTTGCGAATCTCCCGCTGCAGATGAACGGCATGCAGCGCGATCCTACCCAATTCGCAACCCTCACTCCGGGAGCCGTCGGCGGCGACCGCATGCCCGTGGTTGAAGGGACCGGGAACTACCTGGGCCAGCTCTACCTGGACGGCATGCCCGCTGAAACCGTCAGCCAGCAGGGCGACAACCGCCTGGTGTCGGAGGCGGTAGATACCGACGCTGTCGATCAGTTCCAGATGGTTACCAGCACGCCTCCGGCCGAATACATGGGCGCCGGCACGGAAAATTTCACGATGAAATCCGGCGGCCTTCGCTATCACGGCGAAGCATCGGATTTTGTCCGCAATACCGCATTCGACGCTTGGTCCTTTACTAACAAACACTCCACGATTACCAAGCTGGTCAACGGCACACCCACCAAGGTTCCGGCTCCCAAGCCTGCCGAGCACCAGAACGAGCTTTCGTTAACTCTGGGCGGCCCGGTTCCTCGCACGGGGCACAAGCTCTTCTTCTTCTTTGCCTATGACCTGTTCCACACGCGCACATTCGTCAGCCCCTCCTTGTTTACCGTTCCCACGGCCGCGATGCGCAGTGGCGACTTTACTCAGCTTGCGGGAACCTTCACCGGGCAGGACACCACCGCTGGAGTAAGCGGCGAAGATCCGGCTACCAATCCGGCGTTTCTCTACGACCCAGCCACGAACAGTTGCTCGGGCGGCGCCTGTTCGCGTCAACCATTTGTCACCTCCAAGAACGGCGTACCAACCTATAACGTGATCCCCTCCGGCGACATTTCCCCCATCGCCCAGAAGATGGAGTCGTTCCTTCCCGCTCCATCCAACAGCGCTCTCGCGAACAACTACCTGGGAGGCATTGCAAAGGGTTTCGACAATCACGAGATAGACTGGCGCCTCGACTGGGACTTGAGTTCCAACCAACGCATCTCCACCCTGGGAACCATGGGCGTCACCAATTACCTCGACAACTACGGCTCACCCTACCTTCCGCTGCCCTACACGGGCGGCGATCTGGCCAACATCTTACCCAAAAATTACATGGCCGAAGACGATTACACGATTAGCCCGACCCTCGTGAATCAGCTCAAATTTGGATTCACGCGGTTCTTCCAGGACATTCACGACTCCACCCAGGGCGTCAAGCAGTACGACATCGGCACCATGGGCGTTACCAACCTGCCCGGCGGCCAGGCAGGCGAGGAGTTCCCCGGAGCGGAGTTCGGAACTACGAAAACCTTCGGCGATCAGCAGCAGACCTGGACCGGGCACGGCAACTCCGTATCCACGCAGCTCACAACGCCCAACAACTACGCACTTACCGACAATCTGCTCTGGCAAAAGGGAAGACATGCTCTCACCATCGGTGTCACCTTCCAGTGGCAGGAGATCAACAATGCCAATCCGGCCACGTTAACGGGCGTCCTGGCCATGAATTACAACGCCTTTTCCACCGCCGACTTCTCGGGAGACGCGCTCGATGACGACAACACGGGATACTCGTACGCCAGCTTCCTTCTCGGCGCCGTAGCAGGGTCTCCCTCGAGCGATACCTCCGCTCCAGATCTCGGCATCGATTACGTCAGCGAGCTTGCCGGGCGATACAAAGCTTTCGCACCCTACGTTCAGGACGAGTATAAGTTCAACTCCAAACTCACCCTCGACCTCGGCCTTCGCTGGGACTACCTGCCGCCCTTCCACGAACTGAAAAACCGCTGGACCTTCCTCAATCCCAACATCACCAATCCGCTCACGGGCACCAAAGGCATGCTCCAGTTCGCCGGAAGCTACGGCGGGTCCGGGGTGAGCTGCGGATGCACCACGCCCGTCAAAACGTACTTCGGCAACTGGGGTCCGCGCGTCGGTCTGGCCTATACGTTCACACCTCAAACGGTCCTCCGCATAGGCTACGCGCAGGTCTTCTCCCAGGGCGGCGGCGTGGGCGGGCGCGGCGGCGCTTACAACGGCACCGGCCAAACAGGGTTCAACACCACCGCCATCGGCCCCTCGGAGACCGGGACGGGGATCGCCGCCGGCCCATCGTATTTCCTAAACCCGAACAGCGCCTACCTGGGCGGCCAGGCCAACACCGATCTGTTCGGCAGCGGGTATACCTATCCCACCGCGCCACCCCCAGGCGTCGCGGCTCAGGAGCTGGATACCGGCTACTACGTCAATGGCAACGGGCAGTTTGTGAGCGCCAGCGGCGTTCAATATGCCGATCCGTACTTCTCCGGCCGTGCCCCTGAACTGGAACTCTACAACCTCGGCATCGAGCAGGCTGTTACGCGCAACATGACCCTTGCCATCAACTATGTGGGCAACGAGAGCCACTTTATCACCGACTCCAAGAGAACGGCCGGCAACATTCGCGGTTACTGGTCCAATGAGCTCGATCCCAAATACCTCGCCGGGCTCGGCCCGCTCGTCGGCGACGATGGCTTGCCGCTGCTCGACGCTCCGGCCGATCCGGCCAACGTCGCCCAGGTCATGTCGGTCTTTCCGGACGCGCCGAACCCGGCCTTCTTTCAAGCCGCCGCGGCTGTCAACAGCTCGGCCACTATCGCACAGATGCTTGTCCCGTTTCCCCAATACAGCGGCGTCACCGATGCCTGGGGCGATGTCGGCAATTACAGCTACGACGCGCTGGAGGTTACGCTCGAACAACGCATGACCAACGGGCTGACCTTCAACTTCAACTTCACCTGGTCCAAAAACATGGGAGATCAGCACACCTTCCGCAGCGGCTATGCGATCCCCGCCGACGCCATCTCCCATGGCACAAAAGGCTACAAGATGGATGCCTTGGACCGCGGATTGACGACGGAGGACACACCCTTTATCTTCCACGGCTACGGCGTTTACCGGCTGCCATTCGGCCAGGGTCATATCGGCGGCGGTTCCCATCTGGTGAACTGGCTCGCCGGCGGGTGGCAGCTCTCCGGCATCTACAGCTATTCGCATGGGTCGCCTGTCAGCATCACCTGGTCCGGTTGCAGCGGTTCCACCTATCCAGGGCAGGGTCAGTGCATGCCCGATATCGCCACCGGTTTTAGCGGGGCCGCACGCATCAACGGCAGCTATGGAAAAGGCCCCAACGGCTATCAGGCAGCGAGCCTGGGCAGCGTCCAGTACATCGACCCTACGGCCTTCAAGGGACCGCAGGATGTCAGCCCCACGGGAAGCCTCCCCGGCACAAAACACATTGCTCAATACCTGATCGGAAATGCCCCCGTCGCGGCCCCATACAACCTATGGAACCCCGGCAATTGGGACCTCGACATGGGTCTGCACCGCACCTTCCCGCTGCACTGGGAGGGGACGCAGTTCATCTTCGAAGCCGATTGCGTCAACGCCTTGAATCACGTCGTCTTCGGCGGTCCGAACGCAACATGGTCGCAAGGCTCGACTTCCTTCGGCACCGTCAGCGGCATCGCCAACAGTCCCCGCGACTGGCAGTTTGCCGGACATATCAGCTTCTAACCCGCAACCGCCGGCATCCGCCGCAACTGATTGCAGCGGATGCCCGGCTTTTAGCCTGTCCTCGCTGCGGACGATGAGATGCTTGCGAGTGGACCACTTGACCGCTCGCCAGAGCGTCGCGGATAGAACCTGCAATCCAAAGAAGTTATTCAATAATGATAGAGGCCGACCGGTGCTGCCGCAGATACGCGATCAATCGGCCGCACCTCCGATTCATGAAACCGGCGCGACCATCTACTCTTAGTCTGCATCCGGTTTGCCAGGCCGTTCAGTTTCGTGGCCGAGCCGCACGCTATCAAAGGAGACACGTTGTATGAAAGAGAATCGATACTCACGCAGAGACTTCATGGCATCGGGTCTGGCGGATAGGTACAGAAGAGCCGCTCTCGCACCGCGAAAAAAGATTGGTTTGTCCGGGTAGGTTATACTCGGGACGCGGTAATTCGGGAGAGGAGTTGTGGCAATGAAGTTGCGCGCAGTATGGACTTTTGCGGGTGCAAGCGTTCTGGCGTTAGTCGCGGTGGCCGGGCCGATGCCGGCGATGGCTGCGGGCGGCAACACCGTGTTGAACGCGGCCGCCGCGCGGAAACTGTTGCCGCCGTCGGTCTATTACCATGGCCAGGTTGCCACCACGCAGTTACGCAACTCTTGCGGGATCGAGTTTGGCAATGGCAATTATCTGCTTGCCGTTCTCGTGGACACATCCGGCTATTCAACCGAGGTGGCCGCGAAGTATCAGGCGTACTTTATCACCGAGACGCCGATCGAGTTCGGCAAACAGCACCTGCCGGCCGGTATATACGGTGTGGGCTTCATAGCCGGGAGCAGGTTTGTGGTTACGGATGTGGGTGGACACGACCTGCTCACGGCGCCCACGGCCGTCGACCAAGTGATGAAGCGGCCGCTTCCGCTGCAGATTCAAGCCGATCCGGCCGGCGGATTCCGCCTCTATGAAGGACGGAACTACGTGCGCTTCAGACGTTAAGGCGCGCCGGCCGCACTCGAAGTCGGCTACCAGAATTGCGTGGCCACGATCGACGCCGGCCCCGATTGGCCGCCGATCACATCGGTCGATAGAACAATCTCCATATTCTTCTTTTCCCAACCGTGCGGGGCGACCGCGACGAGCTTGGCGATTTCGTTCTCATTCGTGAGAAAGTTTCCTGCCGCCGAGGTGCCGAAAACGGTGATGCCCGCGGCCACCACAACCGTCTGCTCCGTCTGCGGATCGACCATGCGCAAGACCAGTGCATAATCCTTCGATATCGAGAGATAAGGAGCGGAGTAGTCGATCGACCAGGCGTCGTTGGTTGGATTCTCGCGGTCCCGGATAACGACTTTGTCCGCCGTCGGCCGTTCCACGGTAAAGCGCAGCTTGGGCATCAGGCGCTCCGTCCAGTTGTTATTCAACAGTCCAATCAGGATGGTCGGTCCGTTCTGCATCTCGGCGAAGGTGGCGTCGGACTGCGACTCGAAGAGAACTCTCTTCCCGCGGGCCTCCAACAGCCCTGCAAGTTTCGCCAGCGTAAATGCGTCGTGCTCGTTCACGGTCGAACTGGCCGCATTGTGAAACTCGCGAAGTGTGAGCCTGGGGTTCAAATCCGGGTTGTCGGCCGGCGGCTCCACGCCGTCTTCAACATTGCCAATGCAGAGCAGTATCGGAGCCCGGGAAGACAGCACCGGCCCCCAAAAGCCATTCAGCGGATCTGCCGAGCTCGCGGTCGTGGCCACGACGACCGCAATCGCGGCGACCAGGACCACGCTCACCGCAATCGTCCACACCGGGATCGGCATTGCTCTGCCAGCGGGGGCCGCGGAAGCAGGTTGCGAAACGGGGTGAGGGAGAACCGCGGCGGCGCGGACGGGAGCCGGGGCAATCCGGGCGCTTTCTTCAGGCCAGTGGAATTGGGGAATATAGGAGCCGTGCGGGATTTCAATGCGCAGTTCTCCCTGTGCGCTCTGCACGTAATACTGGGCAAGCCTCTTGCGGACCTCCGCCACCGCGCTCCGCACCACGTGGTCCGTGGCGGTGTCGTAGTCGGGGCGGCGATCGAAGACTTCAATGCCGATGGTGCGTTCTTTAAGCCGGTCGCCGGACCCCTCTAAAGTCGAGTCAATAATGAACTTAAGGACGGATGCATAGCGAGTGCTGTGTTGAAATGCCGAACTCGACAGGATGCGCGCGAGCTGCTCGCGTACACGGCCCCGTTCGAGGTCCGTCCCAGGGTTAAAGGAGGTATTCGGCGCGCGTTCCACCGGCTCTGGCATCTGCCAATTATGAGCATTCATTGCTCTTCACCGCCGCCGCAACGAAGTATACCACACATACCACGGCGTTTATCCGCACCTCGATCCGCGGCGCAACCGTCCGCGGTCTGCGCAATCGCCAAGTGCTTCATTCCTCAATCCGTTGCCGGCGCTTGTCACCCCTTGCGCCAATTAGCCGGCCGGACCATTGGCATTCGGGCCGCGCGGTTGCCAGTCCGAACCAATGGCCCGGGCCTGGCTCCGGCACAGGGTGAATTCTCAGCTCCACCGAAAGTTCGGCGCGCGCCGCCTCAATCATCGGCGTTTAAGGCGATTTTTCACCCGACATATGGCCGTCACGTACCGTCCATGACCTGGCAGAGCCGGCGGGAATGCGCGCCACTTTTCAGCGGCTGAGAGGAAAGCGCAGATCGCGAAGAAACAGCGGACGATACGCGCGGACCAAGATAAAGTTGCGCAGCGCTGGTAGGTCATATGCGCGGCTTCCGCATAGCCAGAATAGAAGATAAATCGCTTTTCTCAAGGGAAAGTTGCAATTTTTCTATTGACAGAGCTCCCGCCGGGTGCTTATAGTTCGAGCCGCGCTGGAATTCTGCCGGCGTTTTGAGAATTCATCAGCAGACTTGGGCCGGGTGAACAAAACCCGATTGAGTTCTGCCTCGGAGGCATCATGTCGCAAGGGTCAAGGAAGTATTGTGTGCAGGCAAAGGCGCGTGTGCAAGCGGCACCTGCCTTTAGACAGAGCCGGTTTACTCCCCAACCAAGGCGATTCACCGCATGGCGGACGGCATTCTGGCCGTTGGCGCTGGCCATTCTGAGCCTCGCCTTTCTCCCCGCCATACAAGCGCAGGTCACCGCCACCCTCTCCGGAACCGTCGAGGACTCGACCGGAGGCGTGATCCCCAATGCGCAAGTCACCTTAACCAACAAGGGAACCGCGCAAGCGCGAACGGTGGAAACGAATGGCGCAGGTCTTTATGCCTTCCCTTCGCTGGTCCCCGGAACCTACAACCTGCGCGCGACGGCAAAAGGTTTTAAAAACAAGGTGATAAGTGGAATCGTCCTCAATGCCGGCGACGACCGAACCATTCCAGCCCTAACCCTGGCTGTCGGCACGGCCGCGGAAACAATTACGGTGCAAGCCAATGAGGCGATGATTCCGGTGGAGAGCGGCTCGCGGACCGACGTTCTGACTTCCAAAGACATATCCAATCTCGCCCTCGAAGGCCAGGACACCACTGAACTGCTGAAGGTGCTGCCCGGCGCAACCACCATGTCCGGCGGCCTGACGCAAGCCAGTCCGTCATTCTCGGACCTGAACGTCAACGTGCAGCAGAGCGCGATTGGCGATGGCATCGACCTCAACGGCGCGATCAACCGCAGCGGCACCGCCCTGCTGTCCGATGGCGCCAATATCATCGATGTGGGCGACAATGCGCAGTCGCTTTCGATCGTTATCCCGGAGTTTACGTCCCAAGTCAGCGTACAGTCCTCGAACTTCGGCGCCGACGTCCCGTTCGGGCCGGTTGTGGTGAGCGCCATCAGCAAGTCCGGTACCACCAGCTACCATGGCGATGCGGAGTTCGACGCCCGAAACAGCGTCCTGAATGCCAACGACTGGCAAGATAATCACAACGGTATTCCGCAGGGGCCTCAGCACTATTACTATCCGGGCGGCAGCGCCGGCGGCCCGGTTCCGTTCACGCACAAAAAGCTGCTGTTCTGGGGCGGCTATCAGCGGTGGCTCCAGAACCAGGGCAACGCAAATCATTTGTCGTCGTATATCCCCACTCCGGAGATGATGCAGGGCGACTTCTCGACCGACAACGCCGATAACCAGGCCCTGTGTCCCGAAGGGTTCTTCCAGGGCAAGCCCCCTGGGGGCTATCCCGGCGGTTCGTGGTGCAGCGACCTCGGTGGAATGGTGCTTGCGAACGGAACGACGACCGCAACGCTGCCGCAACCGGCCGCGACCGGGACATACTCTGTTACGTCCAACGGCACAACCACCACGTATGTAACCGATGCAGGCCAGAAGTTTCCCGCTGGGTTCCTGGATCCGGGCTCCGCGGCCCTGGCCAAGATCTGGCCCAAGGCCAACGCCAATCCGGCAACTACAACCGGAGGAGCCAACTACTACCAGGCGATTCCGAACATCAACGACGGTTGGGTTTACCGCTTCCGTCTGGATTACCATCTGAACGACAATACGATGATGTACGGCACCTACCAGCAGGCCTTCAACTCCGATCTGGCCAGCGGCAACGGAGCGCACCTCTATTGGACGCCCGGAAATGCCATCCCCTATCCCGGCGGCGGCGAGCAGCAGAGGTTCTTTGGCAAGGATATGGCCGGCCACATCGTCCACACGTTCAACGCCACAACCACCGCGGACTTTATGGCCGCGTGGGCCTTCGGCAGCTTCCCCTTTACCGAGCCGAACGCCGCCGCCGCGTATAAGTCCACCCTGGGGTATCCTTACGGCAAGATCTTTCCCACATCGTCTCTCAACATTCCCGCTTACAACAGCGCCGGAAACGAAACCTTCCCCGATTTCTCGCAGGACTCGATCTTCGAGAACCCTCCAGGGCAATACGCGGTGCGCAAGGAAGCTCCGCAGTTCGCTCTCACTATGACCAAGGTGTGGGGAGCGCACACCCTCAAGTTCGGCGGGTTCACGCAGACAACGGATAACTACCAAAGCACGTTCAGCAGCTATCTGGATGGCGACCTGAGCTTCGGGGCCGGGCAGAACCCGGATCTCGTAAACCCTGGAAACGGCAATATTGGCGCGCCTCAGAACGCGACGGCCAACTTCGTTGCGGGCATTGCGTCGGGCTACTCCGAGAACAATTCGGCGCCCATCCAGGATTTTGCCTACATGGAAACGGCAGCCTTTGTGCAGGACGCGTGGAAGTCAACCAATCACCTGACGCTTGACCTGGGCATCCGCATGGAGCACGTCGGTCACTGGTACGATCGCGATCGTACAGGGGTTGCGGTATTCTACCCCCAGCGCGTCCTGGCCGATTACAACGACGGAAAGTATGCCCCTGGATACTACTGGCATAGTATCGACGCCGGAGTTCCGCTCAGCGGCCAACCGAACCGCTTTGTCTACCCCGACGCCCGCTTTGGCTTCTCCTACGACGTGTTCGGCGCGGGTAGAACAGTAGTCCGCGGCGGATGGGGCGTGTATCGCTTCGTAACCCAGGTGAACACGGTTGACTCCCCGCTATTCACCGCGCAGGATGTCCAGGGCTACAACCTGCCCGGCTCAAGCAAACTCCAGCTCCAGAATCTCCACAACCTGGCTTATAAGGGCTGCACCGCTCAATGCGGCAGCGGATCTCAGTGGGGCCTCGATCCCAGCGATTACGGCCAGCCGCTGACTTATGACTACAACCTGACCATCGACCAGAGACTGCCCTGGAATTCGCAGTTCGAAATCGCCTACGTGGGAAGCAAGACCAGCGAGCTTCCCGATGCCGCCGAAGACTACGAGGGCAGCGTTTTCAATGAGTTGGCCAACCAAAACAAGATGCCGATCGGGTCCCTCTTCGCGCCCGACCCGGTCACAGGCCACACCGCCGCCAACCCGGAAGATGTCTCAGAGGATCCGAACCTCTCGACCATGACTTATACCAAGACGAGTAACACGCTGGCGGACTACCACCCGTACGGTTACGCCTACGGCACCTCGCAGGCCTACATGATTCAAAACATCGGATACGGCAACTACAATGGCCTGCAGGCATCGTGGATCAAGACTGCGGGAAAGCTGACCTTCAACCTCAACGGAACCTGGTCGAAGGCTCTGGCCACGTCCCTTCAAGAGGACCCATACAGCGTAGCTGGGAACTATGCACCGACAGCGGCTGACCGGCCATTCGTTTTCAACTCGTCGTACACCTATTCGAGCGGCACCCTTCATAGTGGGAGCGCGCTGCTGAATGGGCTGGGCGGCGGCTGGACGGTTTCCGGCATTTCCACCTGGCAGGCGGGCGGCTACATTCCCGCTGAGCTGGGCAACGGCGTCCCGAACTTCGGCCTGGGGTTGAGTTACACGGGTCTGCCGGCGGACACAACTGGTGCGTCCTGCTACTCGTCGGGCACCTACAATGCGGCCAACTGCAACCTTGCCAAGGACACGGGAATCAGCACCGGCATTGGAGACCCCACTTACTTCGGCACCGACGAGAGCATCCCGATTATGCCGGTGCTCACCTGCAACCCGACCAGTGGACTCGCCCATTACCAGCTCCTGAATGGAAAATGCTTTGCGGCTCCGGCGGTGGGAACCCAGGGCGGCCAGGGCTATCCGTACATGAAAGCCATGGCTTATTTCGACAACGACCTGGCCATCTACCGGACGTTCCGCATTCGCGAGAGCAATGCGGTGCAGATCCGCGCCAGCGCATTCGACTGGCTCAACCACCCGTTGCCGGAGTTCAGCAGCCTGACGCCGCTGTCGCTGTCCTACAACGTGGACTACAGCAGTAGGAGCTTCACGCCGAGCTACAACCAGGGGTCCACCGGCGCCAACGCCTTTGGTGTGATGGACACCAAGTCGCAGGCGCCCTACCAGCGCATCATCGAATTGGACGTGAAGTACTCCTTCTAGTCCCATTCGGAAAGCAACGAAAGGCGGGACCCCGGTCCCGCCTTTCGTGCCTTCCGCGCCGTAGGCGCAGCGTTTGTTAGCCCCGCGCTTCAGCGTGGGGAATCGAAGCAAAAATTGCCCCGGAGCCCCGTAGGGGCCGTGCCGTTCGGGCACAACGCCCTCGGGATTCCGACCTTATGTCCAACTCATATCTCATATGATTCCGCGGAAACCTACAGCAGACGCCCCCGCCGTATGTCAGAATATAAGGACCGTGGTCAGGATCAAACGCGGACCATCGCCGCCATGGTGTCGTCCTTGATGCGCATTCCAGCCAAGCTGGCCGTGTGGAGCGCCCTCGCGGCACTCTCTGCCATCGCAAGTTTGCCGGCGCAGACGCGGCCAAAACCCCGGACCGCACCCGGCCTGCAGGCGATATACAACGCCGCTCAACACTATCGGGCATCGGGCAAACTCGGCCAGGCAGCCGGCGAGTATCGCACCTTTCTCGCCAATGCACAGGGCGAGTTGGCGGCCGAGCGCGCCGCGGCCGGCGACTATGCGCGAGCGGCCTCGCTTTTCAAGGACGCGCTGACCCTGCTCCCAAAATCTCCCGCGCTCCGCCTCGGGTATGCAAAAACTTCGCTGTTGATGGGCGATCCTTCCCAGGCCAAGGCGCTGTCCCAGGCATTCCTGCAAGATGGTCTCGGCGACTTTCAACAGATCGCACAGGCTCATCAGATTCTTGGACGTGCGCTTCTCAAGATGAACAGCGACCAGCAAGCAAGGACCGAGATGCAAAAAGCAGTAGACCTCGATCCCAGCTTCGCCAATCGCTACGATCTGGCGGTGGTATGTCTCGATCTCGACGACGGAAAATGCGCCAGCCAGGTCTTTCAAGGCCTGGAGAAGTCCTTCGGCGACACTCCGGCGATTCACATGCGCTTTGGGCTCGCCTATGGAAACTCCGATTTTGTGCCTTTGGCCATCGCCGAGTTCAGAAAGATCGTTGCGGAAAATCCTCGTTTCCCCGGCGCGCACTATTCGCTGGCCGCAGCTCTTCTATCGGCCGGCGACGATCGAACCAATGTGCCAGAGGCGGAAGCGCAACTCAAGACCGAACTTACCATATCTCCCAATGACTTTCTAACTTATGCCGCGCTGGGAAAACTGGCCGTGGCTAACCACAGATATTCCCAGGCCATAACTTATCTAACTCGAGCCACGTCGCTGAATCCGTCAAACCCCGATGCGTATCTCTATCTCGGGCAGATGTACTTTGACACCAACCGGCCGGCGGACGCCGAGGCTGCGCTCCGCAAGGCCATTGCGCTCACCAAAGATCCTTCGCGAAACCGCTATCAGATTCAGAAGGCCTATTTCCTTCTTGGCAGAGTTTTCATGCAGGAGCACAAACCCGACGAGGCGCACGCCGACATGGAACTGTCGCGCAAATACGCGAATAATGCGTTGTCTCACGATAAGGGCGAACTTGCGGGGCTTCTCAATAACTCGGCGGCAACGGGAACCGATGACACTCCAAATAAATCCGAACCAGGAGCGGCGCCGGTATCTCAGAATGTAAACCCCGCAGCCATCAAGAGGATAGATGCCTATGAGAAGCGTCTTGCTCCGGCCATTGCGGATAGTTATAACAATCTAGGCGCAATCGCGGCGACGGGCGGCAACTATTCGGAAGCGCTGGGCGACTTCAAACATGCCGCCACATGGAATCCCAGGTTTGAAGGTCTCGATCTTAACATGGGCCGCGCCGCATTCATGGCGTCCCGATTTTCCGAGGCCATCCCACCGCTCACTCGCTACCTTAGTTCTCACTCTGGGGACTCGGGGATTCGCGGCGCCCTGGCCATGAGCCAGTTCATGACCGGCGATTACAAAGGCTGTATCGATACTTTTAAAGGAGTGGAGGATAAGTTGTCCTCGATTCCCCAGATGGAATATGTCTATGCGGAATCCCTGGTGAAAACTGGCCAGGCAGCCGCCGGCAAAATGCGGCTGGAAGCATTGGCGGCCGCGCATCCCGAGATTGCCGACGTACATCGCGCACTTGGAGAGGTGTTCGACTCCGAAGGCGACAGGCAAAGCGCAGAGAAAGAATTGAAAACGGCAATAGGGATCAATGCCAACGATCCGCAGGCGCATTACGATCTTGGCAAAGTGGATGTAGAAGCCGACAATGCCGCGGCGGCAATCCCGGAACTGGAAACTGCAACGCAGTTATCCCCGAAAAATCCTGCGTATCACCGTGAATTGGCTGCGGCCTACAACCTGGCGTCGCGGAAAGACGACGCACAAAAAGAGCTTACGATTTACCGGAAGCTCGAGAGCCAGCCTTCGCCCGCGGAGAAATCGGCGACAGCCGATGAACCGAAAGATGCCAGCCGATAAATACCGGCATCGTATTCAGCGGTGAGCTTGAGTTACATGCACTTTTAGTTTGGGCCGTATCTCGTTCGCCGAAACAATGCCCTTGCCTTCCAATATCGAATAGAAACGATCCGCTTCAAGGCTGCCGATGCGATCGACGTGACCCGATGGCCAATGTATCTCCACATTGTCAATCTTCGCCGCCGACCCGAGCCCGAAGTGCAGCCGCAGGTCGTTTTGCGAAAGATAACTCCCGCCGCTCAACACCTCGCCCGTCTGCGTCACGCCTCCGGCCTTCACTATAACTCGCGCATTGAGCGCCAACCGGTTGCTCTTGGTGCCGGCGAGCTCAAAACTTACCCAATGACGGCCGGGAATTCCGCGGTTTCTCAAAATTACCGGGCGCCCATCAAGATCGTTCACCACCACGTCCATATTCCCGTCGTTGAAAAGGTCGGCGACGGCAAGCCCGCGAGAGACGCGCTTCTCCATCAGCGCGGCTCCGGCTTCGGCGCTTGCATCGCAGAAGGTTCCATTCTTGTCATTCATGTTCAGCATCATGGGCTGGCGATAGCCCGAATCCCCAGGCATCGTGTTCATCTGAGGATACACGTGACCGTCGGCGGTGATCAGGTCGAGCCAGCCATCGTTGTCGAGATCGACAAACGCCGTTCCCCACTTCACCCAGGGCAGCGACATAAATGCAAGCCCCGACTTATAGGAATCCTCAGTGAAGTTCCAATCTCCGTCGTTGCGATAGAGATCGTCGTTTTCGTCTTCAAAGTCGGTAACGAAAATCGACGGCCGGCCGGTATGGTTATAGTCGCCCACAGTAACTCCCATCGAAGCCTGCTCGGCGCCATCCTTGTTAAAGGCGGTTCCTGACTCGTATCCAATGTCCTGAAACTTTCCCCTGCCAAGATTCTTGTAGAGGAAGTTAGGCGTCGAATCGTTGGCGACGTATATGTCGGGGCGTCCGGTGTTATTAAAATCGGCCATGATCACACCGAGGCCGTAATAGCCGTTGGGATCGCTCACGCCCGCCGATTTGGAAACGTCGGTAAACGTGCCGTTGCCGTTGTTGTGGTAGAGAGCGTCACCGGCGCCTTTCAGTCCTCGCGGGCCGCACTGCACGGCGATGCCGCGGTACATGCAATAAGGCGTGCTGCCAAATTTCGGCAGGTCGTCGAGATGGAAGTCCACATAGTTCGCTACCATCAGATCGACAAATCCATCCCCGTCGTAATCGCCAAACGACGCCCCGGTCGACCAACGTCCGTCGGCCACGCCGGCTTTCCTGGTTACATCGGTAAACGTGCCGTCGCCGTTGTTGTGGTAGAGAATATTTCCGCCCAGGCACGTTATGTAGAGGTCGGGCCAGCCATCGTTATCGTAATCGCCCACCGCGCCGCCCATCGCCATGCAAGGGGTGGTGAGACCCGCCTTCTGGGTTACATCGGTAAATGTGCCGTCGCGATTGTTATGGTAGAGGGCGCCCAACGCGGTCTTTCCGTGCAGGGCCATGTCGACCGTGGGCGCATTGGTAAAGTAAATGTCCGGCCATCCATCGCGGTCATAGTCGATGATGATGACACCGCCGCTCATCGACTCGACAATGTAGCGCTTGTCCGGAGAAGAAGCATGGGAGAAAGTGATTCCCGCTTTGGCGGTAATGTCTTCGAACTGCGGAATGGCGCGGTCAACGCACTTTGGGGACCTGGCGCCCGCCGGTGGAGGGGGTGGCGTGGGATGGCCCATTCCTTGCTGGCCCATGCCCTGCGCCTGCACGCGGCCGGAGGATAATGTCACAACGGCAAACAAAAGGACGAACTTCCACGACGAGCCCGCCAGCATAGCCGGATTTTACCAAAGAAAATGCGCTTGACAATGCACTAAAATCCGCCAGGATTTGCGCGCTCAGGTTTCACCGGCGAAAGGTCCGGCACGGCGTCGCGGTCGCTGCCGTTTAATTTGTTTGACTATTGGAGTATTCTGAGCTTGATGCAATCTTTCAACCTCTCAGGCAGATGCGCCGTGGTGATCGGCGGAACATCGGGCCTCGGCAAAGCGATTGCGCTCGGACTGGCCGGCGCCAATGCGGACGTGGTGGCGGCCTCGCGCCGCAAGCCGGAGGTGGAGCGCACGGCGGCGGAGATCGAGGCGCTGGGAAGAAAAACCCTGCGCGCCCAGGTGGATGTGGCTAGCCGCACGTCGATCGAGAAACTGCGCGACGCAGTCCTCGGCCGCTTCGGACAGGTGGATATTCTGGTCAACTCCGCGGGAATAACAGAGCGCCGGCCCATCATTGAATGCCCGGAGGAGAGCTGGACCAGGATTCTCGACGTCAACCTGCTTGGGACCCTTCGCGCCTGTCAGATTTTCGGCAAGGACATGCTGGCGCGCAAGAGCGGCACGGTCATCAACATGGCGTCGCTGGCCACTTTTGCGGCATTTCGCGACGTGGCCGCGTATGGCGCCAGCAAGGCCGCGGTGGGCTCGCTCACACGGTCGTTGGCTGTGGAGTGGGCGCAATCCGGAGTGCGCGTGAACGCGATCGCGCCCGGCATCTTTCCCACGGAGCTGAACGGCGGCCTTGTACGCGGAACGGAGCGGGGCCGGGAGATGCTGCGGCGCACGCCCATGAAGCGCTATGGACACGCGAACGAAGTGGCCGGCGCAGCCGTCTTTCTCGCCTCGGATGCGGCCAGCTTTGTAAATGGGCAGATTCTGGTGGTGGATGGAGGCTATCTGGCTTCGGGCGTAAACTGTTGAGAAGTCCGATCTGCAAATGCAACTCGCAAATTCGGCGGCGGATCGCGTTGTCGCCGCTGGAAATGGCAAGAGGCTCGAATTGGTACGCAACAAGCGCGTGGAGCGAGGAATACGGCGTGTCGATCTGGCATACGCACAGTTGGCGTCCAGCGAAATCGCACGCGACATGAACCGGGACGTGGTGCTGGAGCTGATCCGCTCGCGGCAGCCCACCTCCCGCGCCGACCTGGCCCGATTGTCCGGCCTGCAACGCAGCACCGTTTCGTTGATTATCGAAGATCTGCTCGAGGACGGCTGGATTCGCGAAGGGGCATTGGCGCGGCGGCCGCGGGGACGCAGGCCCACTTTGCTCAATCTTAACGACGACCTCGCCATGATCGTGTGCGACGTTCGCCCCACCCAGGCGGTCGTCGCCGTCGTCGATCTGAATGGGCGCTTTCTCTCCCGCGAGTCGCTTCCCGTAGTCTCCGATCCGGCCAAAGCGATAGCCCAGATTGTCGAGCGCATGAAACGGCTGCAGGAAAGGCACGCGCAGAAGTCCTTTGAAGGCGTGGGCATGAGTTTGCCGGGCCGCTTCGATCCGGAGTCGCAGCGGCTCATCTTCGCGCCCAACCTGCACTGGCCGCCCTTCGACATCAGAAAGGCGCTGGAGCGGGGAACAGGGATGAAAGTGGAGCTGGACAACGCCGCCAACGCCTGCATGCTCTCCGAGCTTTGGTTCGGCCGCATGGACGGAGTGCGCAACGCCGTGCTGGTGACGGTATCGGAAGGCATTGGCACGGGCGTACTGACCAACGGGCAACTGGTATCCGGAAAGGGCGGCATGGCCGGCGAGTTCGGCCACATCGTGCTCGATCCCAACGGGCCGAAATGCGCCTGCGGCGCACTGGGGTGCTGGGAGACCGTTGCCTCTTCGACGGCCGCGCTGCGCTATTATGCGCAACTGGGGCACGATGCCCATCATCTCACCATGCACGACCTTATCAAGCTATCCGACGAGGGCGATCCGCATGCCATCGCGGCGATCGAGAAACAGGCGCACATGATTGGCCGCGGAATGCGCGCGATTATAGCTGCCGTTTCCCCGGAAGTCATCCTCATCGCCGGCGACATCACCTCGGCATGGTCCAGGGTCGCGCCGATCGTGCGGGACGAGTTGGCGGCGCAGGTGCTCGCGGGCTCCGCGCCCCGCCTCATTGCGGTGGAAGAGAGCGAGGTCGCGCGCCTGCGCGGGGCAGCGGCCCTGGTCCTGCAGCGCCATACCGGACACTCACATTTAAGAAAAGCCAAACCTCGCGTCTGAGCGAGGCAAAAGTCCGGCTTGTCACCAGCTCAATATATTTTGTTCGATAGTCGGCAAAATGAATTATTGTGGGAGATGCCGGCAGCGGAATTCCACCCATGAACAAATCCTCCTTCTCATCTTCTTCTTCACCTGCGCGCCGCTTCGTGAGCGGTCTGCTGTTGATGGCTCTGTTGGCCGGCGCAACCGCGCTTGGCGCACAGGCGCCGGCGGGAAATCCCGGCCCGGCGCCGCTGGGTCCGGGCGATCCGGCATGGCTCGCGTACCGTACAGTGAGTTCTGCCGATGTGTTCGGGACCGGCAGCGAAATCCCGGACACCGTCGTTGTCCTGGGGCAGAGTGCGATGGAGCAATCCGCCGCAAACGAACTCGCGCGGGGCTGGCGAGGGATGCTCAACCGCGTGCCCCGCGTGGTCAAGAGCGGCAATCCTGAGGCGGCAAACCTGGCCGGCGGCGCGGTGATTGTGGGTACGCAAACGGAGGTTCGCGCATGGCGCCCGGAGCTGGCTTCCGGTGCAACGCTGGGCGCCGATGCGTACAAGCTGCATCGCGCGGGAAATATATTTTTGATCGAGGGCGGCGATGCGCGCGGCGCGCTCTACGGGACGTTTGCTTTGCTGCGCGACATTGCCCAACAGCATTCCCTGCGCACTCTCGATGAAGCCTCGCAGCCCTGGGCCGCCGTGCGCTGGACCGACGAGTGGGACAATCTCAACGGAACCATCGAGCGCGGTTATGGCGGGCCTTCTATTTTTTTTGAGGATGGCCACGTCCGCGCCGATCTCTCCCGCGCCGGCGCCTACGCCCGGCTTCTGGCTTCGATCGGCATCGACGGCTGCGACATCAACAACGTGAATGCCGATGCGCGCCTGCTGCTGCCCGAGAACCTGAAGGGCATGGCGCGCATTGCCGATGTGTTTCGCCCCTATGGCGTCCGGCTGGCGCTGGCAGTCGATATAGCCAGTCCCCAGAAAATTGGCGGACTGCCGACATTCGACCCGCTCGACCCGCGCGTCGAGGCGTGGTGGCGCGAGAAGGCGGATGAGATTTACCGGCTGATCCCCGACTTTGGCGGGTTCACCGTCAAGGCCGATTCGGAGGGCCAGCCGGGGCCGTGGCAATATGGGCGCACCCAGGCCGATGCGGCGAATGTGGTGGCGCGCGCACTGGCCCCGCACGGCGGCCTCGTGCTCTACCGCGCATTCGTCTATAACAATCATCTCGACTGGCGCGACCCGAAGGCGGACCGCGCCAGGGCGGCTTACGACATCTTTCATCCCCTCGACGGCAAATTTGACTCGAATGTTGTCGTCCAGATCAAAAATGGGCCTATCGATTTTCAGGTGCGCGAGCCGATTTCGCCGCTGTTCGCCGGACTGCAACACACCAACGAGGCGATGGAGCTTCAGATCACGCAGGAGTACACCGGCCAGCAGTTACATCTCGTCTATCTTGCGCCCATGTGGAAGATTTCGCTGGACACGGACATGCGCGCTTCGCTCAAATCGCCGCCGCTATTGGTGCGCGACCTGCTCAGCGGCCGAACTGTTGGCGCGCAGCACCATAGCCTGGGCGGATTTATTGGCGTGGCCGGCGTGGGCACGGAGCGCTGGCTCGGCAATCCGCTTGCACTGGCCAATCTATACGCATTCGGCCGCCTCGCGTGGAACCCCACTCTGAGCGCCGCTTCGATTGTGGATGAATGGACGCGCCTCACGCTCGGCAACAACCCGGAAGTGCGCGCCGTCGTGAACAAGCTGCAGATGGATTCCTGGCACATATACGAGAGTTATACCGGCCCGCTTGGCCTGGGCACTCTCACCGACATTCTTGGCGCGCACTACGGCCCCGACCCGCAGTCGGCGGAAGACAACGGATGGGGACAATGGATTCGCGCCGATCGTGAGGGCGTGGGAATGAACAGAACAGTCGCCAACGGCACGGGATACATTGGCCAGTATCCGGCGCCGCTCGCCGCCGAGTATGAGTCGCTTAAGACCTGCCCGGACAATCTGCTGCTCTTCATGCATCATGTGCCTTACACGTACAAGCTGCATTCGGGAAAGACGGTCATTCAATATATCTACGACACGCACTATTGGGGCGCGCAGGCCGCGGCCGCGCAGGTTCCCGCGTGGGAGTCGCTGCACGGCAAGATACCGGACGCGTTCTACGACGAGGCGCTCAGGCGCTTTGAATATCAGGCGGGCGAAGCCGTCGTCTGGCGCGACGCGGTGACGCGATTCTTCGCGCGCACGTCGGGCATTCCCGACGATCTCGATCGCGTTGGCAATTATCCAGGGCGCATTTCGGCCGTAGACATGACGCGCGATGGCTACGCGTCCGTCGATGCGAAGGTGTGGGAGACAGCCATGGGAGGCAAGGCCGTCGAGTGCGTTGGGCGCGAGGCCTGCTCTCTGTCCGTGGTGTGGAACACGTCGGACGGATGGTACAACATTGTTGTTGCTTACTACCACTTCCGCAGCGGCGCTTCGCATTACACGCTGGAAGTCGACGGACACGCGATCGACGCGTGGACCCCGGAGATCGGCCTGCCCGTGAACCGCATCAGCGGGAGTTCGGCAATGCGCCAAACGGTGGAGAATGTTGCGCTGCACCGCGGCGACACGCTGACCCTCATCGGCAGGCCCAACGGAATCGAGCCCGCGCCGGTCGACTACATCCAGATTGCACCGGGCCGGGGCAATCCAGCCGGCCGCACGCAGGAAGAATCGAAGTAGCGCGGTTCCACGGTTGTGTAACCAAAGCTCCGTGCCCCATCCATGCGACTTTTTTCTGTCGCGTGGGTGGGAGGCCAAGACAGGTGGGTACAGCTTCTCTGGAATCGCTATAAACCAAATCCGTCTTGAGTCGAATCCATCGTGGTGAGGTGAAAATGGCGAATTACCGGTCAATCGTTGTCGGCGCAGTCCTTGCGCTTGCCTTATTTCCGATCTGCATTCGAGCGAACGCGCAGAAGCGTGCGGCTCCCGAGGTTTGGGTAGGCACGTGGGCCGCCTCGCAACAGATTCCCGAACCGCGGAATTCGCTGCCTGCCGAGGCAATGCGGGACGCGACAATGCGCGAAATCTTTCACGTGTCCATGGCTGGAACCACGCTGCGCGTGCGTTTGTCGAATGCGTTCGGAACCGCGCCGCTGCACTTCAGCTCGGTGCACATTGCGCGCGCGGTTTCGCCGGCCACCGCGGCAATCGTGCCTGGATCGGACGCCGCGCTTACGTTCTCCGGCGCGCCCGACGTAACGGTTCCCGCGGGCGCCGAGTACTTGTCGGACCCGGTCGCTTATCCGGTCGCCGCGCTCTCGAACCTTGAATTGAGCTTCTATCTGCAAGCGGCTCCAACGCGGGAAACCGGCCATCCAGGCTCGCGAGAGACGACTTATTACTTACACGGCAACCAGGTTTCCGCCGCGGACCTGCCTGGCGCCGATCATGTCGATCACTGGTACGAAGTTTCCGGAATCGATGTGCTCGCACCGCGCAGAGCCGCATCCGTTGTGGCTTTTGGAGACTCAATCACCGACGGCCACGCCACCACGACCAACGGCAACGACCGCTGGACCGATGACCTGGCGGACCGGCTCGAAGCCAACGCCAAGACCAAGGACATCGGCGTCCTGAACGAAGGCATCGGCGGCAACCATCTGCTCATCGACGGCCTCGGTCCCAACGCGCTGGCGCGGTTCAATCGCGATGTGCTCGGCCAGGCGGGCGTTCGCTGGGTCATCGTGCTCGAGGGCATCAACGATCTTGGCGGCCTAACCATTCATGGCGATGTGCCGGCGACCGAGCATCAATCGATGGTGCACCGCATCGTCGCGGCCTATGAGCAGATCGTCGCCCGCGCCCACGCTGAAGGTCTGACCGCGATTGGCGGAACGCTGACGCCGTTTGTGGGATCGGACTACTACCATCCGCCTGCCGCAACCGAAGCCGACCGCGAAGAAATCAACCAATGGACCCGCACGCCGGGACACTTCGACGCGGTTGTGGACTTCGACAAGGCCGTGCGCGACCCGGACCACCCGGACCGAATGCTGCCGGCCTACGATTCAGGCGACCATCTGCATCCGAATCCCGCCGGTTATCGCGCCATGGCCGACGCAATCCCGCTTTCGCTCTTCATCGAATCTCGCCGCCGGTCAAAGTAACGGTTTGGAAACGCCTCGCGCCATCCAAGGTTCCTGACCACTCGATGATGTACCAAACTGGGTGCCCCAGGTTCGGCGCGTCTTTGTTTTTGCGCCTAACCTGGGAGATCTCAAATCTGAACCGGAACAAATTCATTCGGCCAGAGAATTAGCGGTACGTATAGAGCCTCACGCGCCGGATGGTGAACTTTCCCGCGGGCATCCGCAGATACCGGCCCTGGTTGTCGTCGTCGCCGTTGAGATTTCTGCCCGGCGTCCACTTTCCATTCACGAAATGCCCCTCCCAGATCGAGTCGATCCCTGCAATTGCGTTGCCTTGTCCGTGGGTTGCAAACGTAATGATCATCCCCGTTCCCGCGACGAAGAATTCATCCGGGCCGGTCTCGACGATCAGCCCGCCGTGCGCGCCGGGGATGGGCGTCTCCGTTCTGGCGCCCGTCGAGATCGGCGCAGGCTGTTTGAAGTGAACGACAAACGTATAGCCACCGAGCGTGACCTCCTGCGCAGACAAATCGGCCGTTCCATCGAAGCCGGCCGGAGCAACAATGCCGACCATGCGCCCGGTTCCCTGGTTGGCAAGGATGAGCGGCGTCAATTCGCCAATGACTTCATACGCATCGCCCAGCGCGGCCTGCTCTTTGGCGTCGAGAAACTCCGGCGCGTAGACGGAGAAGCCCATGGAATTGAGCTGTGCATAGGCGTAGAGCGCATCCGCGCCCAGGACGGCAGTGCTGGCGCGGCCGGATTCCGGGACGAACAGCGGGTTATCGGGAAGCGCATATTTCCGCGCCCATGCAACAAAGTTGGGAAAGTAAATATCCGGCGCCAGAAAGTCGAGAGCGGGCGCGGCGGCGCGCCAGATGTCGAACAGGTGCGGAAGCGGGCCGCCGCTCGGATACTGGCCGGGCAGTTTTCCGGGGCGAATCAGCGCCGCGTTCACATACATGGGCAGCGGATAGACGGCTTTTCCGCGAGCCGCGACCTCGCCCGTGTATCGGCCTTCTGTCCACGCGGTGAATAACTCGTCCGTCATCGGACCGGCTCCGAAAGTTTCCGCCCAGTCCGTGCCGGTTTTCGAGCCGTGATCTTCCCAAGCCTTCCTCAACTCCGGCGCCAACCGGTCCCGGTTCCGCGCCAGATAATCTGTAAGCGCCGCGGGCACGGGAGCGGCAAAGGCGGCGTTGGCGGCGGCGCTATGGTCGCGCGCCTCGGGAATCATGCCAACTTCGTTTTCCACCTGCATCATAATCACGGTGCGGCCCGCGGAATCGGTCTCGCGCAGATGCTTCATCAAAGCGACGAACGCGCGAGAGTCGGCGTCGAGGTTATTCGCGCTCAATGCGGAAAGAATATCGAGCGTGCGGCCGTCCGAGGTGGCGGCGCGCGGAAAGCGCTTTTGGTCGGCGTTCACCCAACTCGGCACGTAGCAGGACATGCTGTTCTTCCAGGTTCCAAACCACAGCAGCACCAGCTTCATTTTGTTCTTGCGCGCGCCGCGAATGAGTCCGTCCACGGTGCTGAAATCGAAGACGCCCTCGCGCGGCTCGATCAATTGCCAGTAAACAGGCGCAATGACGGTGTTGAAGTGCATGGCCACGGCCTTGGGCCAGACGGTGTCGAGATAGGCGAGGCTCGATGCCGAGGAGTTTTCCAGCTCTCCACCGCGCGCCAGAAAAGGCTTCCCATCGACGAGGATCTGGGTGGCGCCGTGTACGCGAACCAGCCGGGGTATCGGCTGGGGCATGGGCCGGGACATCGGGCGGATTTGGGCGGCATTGACGGATGCAAGCGGCATAAGAAAGAGCAGTCCGGCGAGCGCCGCTCCCAATCCACGGGCTTTGCCCGCAAAATGCTCGCGATTTTCGCGCGTCGCTTTTGCGCGTGAGCGGCGTCCGTTTTTAGGCGGCTCGTGAAGATTGGCGCCATCGGCCATGCGCAGTTTCTCCGTAAATGAGTCTGCCGGTCTATTGTTTCCTTATCGAATAAAAATAACACCATTAGGGAATGGCAACCCCCTACGCATTGACGGGATTCATTACTGCGGCGGCGTGTGGCCGATGAACTTATCGACCCACGCGATGAAGTACTTCATGTTCGGCGCGTCCGTGTGGCCGCCGTCGTCCTGCCGCCACGCAAGCTGGCCGTCGAGCAATCCGTCATTCACCGGCGGCATCTTGGCCGTCTGGTAATTGCCTTCGACGCCTATGCCTTTCGCTCCCAGCAGCTTGTAGACGCGGCTCGCATCCACAGTCGCCATGAAGCTGCCGCGTTGATCGAGCCATTCGGCGTCGCCCTTCGCCGGAATTCCATAACTGACGAAGGTCAGGCGCGGCGCGCACAATGCGATCAGCTCGTTCGAGTCAACCGGTATGTCGCCAGGATTCATGCTGCCGAACTTGGCCTGCGAAGCCCCATACCTCAAAAAGTTTCCCGCCATCCAGTGGTATTCGCCCGTGCCCGTCAGGCTCTCCACGGCCTCGCCAAAGTTGCGCCGCAGCAGCGTCGCGCCTCCTTTGCCCGAAGAACCGACGAGAACCATCGCGAAGCGCCGGTCGAAGGCCATGGTCACCAGCGCCGCTTTGCCGTAGCGCGAGACGCCCTCAATGCCGACGTGTTTCGCATCCACCGCCGGATCGGACTCGAGGTAGTCGAGCGCGCGTCCCGCGCCCCACGCCCAGGCGCGCAGCGCGCCCCATTGGTCCGGCTTGCGCGGCTGGCCCTTGTTCGTGAGGCCGATAATGCCGCGCGTCAACCCCGCTCCGTTATCGGCCTGCACGCTGGTCGGATCGAGCAGCGCAAAGCCCCAGCCCGCGGCAATCAACTGCCACGTGTTGGGCAGCCCGCCATCCGCGTTCAACTGCGGAAATTGAAAAGGCGTGCCCTTGACCGGCTCCCAGGCCGGATGCTGCGCGAACACCTCTTTGAGCGTCGGGTCCTGCTGCACCAGAAGAGCCTTCATCGCTGCGTTGATGCGATTGAATTCGTCGCCGCTGGGCTCGTTGGGCGCAGGGAACCCGGCGCGGCCGAACATGATGAGCACGGGAACTTTGCCGGTGGCGCGTGCCGGCGTCACCAGCGTCATGTGGATCTTCACGCCGATCAATGGGTAAGACGAGTTATCGGCTTCGCCGATGAGATCCTTGGCGATAACTGGATTGAAGCCGATCATCTCGTGATCTGCCGCCTGCACTCGCCACGTGACTTTGGGTACGTCCTTCGGAACCTCGCCGTAGACATACTTTGAAAGCATCTCGACGAGCTGGGGACGGCGCTTGTCCCACCACATCTTCGCGGTAGTTACTTTCTGGCCGTCGTTCATGGTGAGGGGATCGGGAATGTTCGGATAGGGATTGGCCTTGGACTCGTCGTAGTTGGCGTGGTTGGGCGCGTTCGGGTCGCCGCTCGGTCCGGGACGCAGAGCCTCGATGCCGAGCTGGTCCATCATGTTCTGGTGATCCTGCTCCGAGGTGAAGTTGACCGGCGGAGGCAATTTGGCGCCCGATGCCGGGCTTTGTGCGCGCAAAATACAAGGGGTGACCGCCGTGCAGGAGAGAAGCAGAACGCTTAGCGGCTGTTTGATAAGAGCGAACACGCGGACCTCCATAGGTTTTTGTGTTTTCGTTGGCGCGAAGAAATTCGATTCAGACACGCAAGACGGCAAACCATCGCCGATCGCATTGAAGATCGCGGCGTTGGCCTTGCCTCGCTTAGCTTTGCCTCCGATCAGGGAGCGATGTAAATGGCGCCGTCTTCCACGGCGAGCTCGATGCCGGCGGCTCGCGCTGCTTCCTGCAGGGCCGCGTCGAGCATCGCAACCGGGTCGGGGCCAATGTCTATGCGGCGCATCAGGCCCTCGCCCTTTTTGCCGGCCGCGGAGAGAACAATCTTCAATCCGCGCCGCTTGCACCGCACCGCCGTTCCGTCTTCGAGCTTCGCGTTCATCGGCTTGATGTAGGCATCGACGTAATGGACGCCGATGCCGGACTTATCGCCGGTAAGCGCGGGAAGCTTTTCGCTTGCGGCCGGATTCACGTCACAAAGTTTGACTCTCACGCTCAACTCCTTCCCGTTCAATTCCTCTCGACTCCAGAAAGTTGTCCATGACCGCTCGAAACGCGCGAATATGGTCGGGCGTGCTTCCGCAGCAGGAGCCGACAATGTTCGTGCCCGCTTCAAGCAGCGGCAGAAGCCCTTCAGCCATCAGCTCCGGGCTTTCGTCGTAGACCACTTTCATCTGCACGAGCTTGGGCTTGCCTGCATTGGGCTGCACCATCACCGGCAGGCTGGTCGCGCTCTTATAGCGCTTGACCGCCATGAGCGCATGCTCCATATCCATACCAGTCCCGCAGTTGAGCGCGACAATATGCGCGCCGTGCTCCTCCATGAACTCGGCGGCGCGCTCCGGCTCGACGCCCATCATGGTGCGAAATGTGGAGCCGTCGAGTGTGACGTCGTAGGCCATGGAACCGATGATGCATTTTGCGCCTGCGCGCCGGGCCGATTCAAGGCCGATCAGGAGTTCTTCGAGCGAGGTTTGCGTTTCAATGATGATGGCGTCGGCGCCGCCGTCGACCAGGGCCCCGGCCTGCTCCTCGAAGGCGCTGCGCACCTGCGCCTCGGTGAAATCGCCGAACGGCTCAAGCAGTCCGCCGAAGGGCCCGATGTCGCCGAGCACGTAGCCTTCGGCGCCATCGAAGGCTTCACGCGCAATGGCGACGCCGGCCTTGTTGATCTCGACGACGTGGTCCGCGTTGCCGTGGCGATTGAGCATGATGCGCGAGCCGCCGAAGGTGTTGGTGATGATGCACTCCGAGCCGACCTGCGCGTAGCGGCGCTGGATGGCGAGCACCCTTTCCGGATGCGTGAGGTTCCATGCCTCGCCGCAGTTGCCCTGTTCGAGGCCCGCGATCATGAGCTGCGTGCCCATGGCTCCATCGCCGAGCAACGGCCGTTGGCGAACTATTTCCTGCAAAAGCTTTTTCACGATGGCTCCATTTCCTGCGCCAGTTCTCTCTGCACCAGCGCGTAGTGAATGGTCTCGAGAACCAGACCCCATTTGTGTTCCCTGCTCGATGACTCGCAATAACATCCGGCCGCGGAGGGTTTGCGCTGCCAGGACAAAACGGCATTCAGGCTTTCGCCTTGCAGCGGCTTCTCCTGTTCGATGGCGGCCATCAGCCGGCCGGAGTCCTCGATGTACTTACACATCGCCGTATGACCGGCGTCTCCTGGGGCGGGCGCGCAGCGCTGCTCTCGGATCGGATAGCCTTCGGCGCGCGGACCCAGGAGCACGTGGTACTCGAAGGCCAGCGGACGGCCCGTGTTGGTGCAGGTGGTTCCGTTGTAGCGGAAGACCGCCGCAATCGAGCCGTCGCCCGAGCCGTCGCCGCGAGCCTGAATGGAAAGATGCTCTTCACTCCACTTCTGCAGAGCGCGGCGATTGACGCTGTAGGCGGCCTCGCGGTCCAGCATGGGTACGCGCGCGGCAAGCGGCTCGCCAACGGTTCGCGGAGCGCGCCGGTAGGGAGCGCGACGGTACTGGCACGGGCCGAACGAACAGCGCTCGCAGGGAACTAGACCGGTGAGCCTGCGCAGCCACTCGGTGTGGCGCGTGACGCCGAAGACAGCCAATTGACTCTTCTTGGGCCGCAGCATGCCCGAGTCGAGCGCTTCCACTTGAGACGGGAACTGTTCGCCGCGCGTTTGCTTCAGGAGCGCCAAAAGGCGCGGCTGCTCGGCCACGTCCCAATTGGGGTAGCCGGGGCTGTCGTGCGGCAGCACGGCCATTCCCTGCTGCTCCGCCCAGTCGCAAAGGCGCGCTCCAGCCAGCGTCGTCAAGTGCTCGACAACAGCCGAGGCAAAGACCTCGAGGAAAAAATACTCGTCCGGTCTGTCGCTCTCCCAGCGGAGGCGCGATTCTTCTTCGGCTTCGGGGCCGGCTCCGACGGCCGCCACAATCGCGCCATGCGCCTCCGCCTGTTCGATGGTGTTGCGCAGCCTCTTGCCGGCGAAAGCAACTCCGTCAAGCAAAATCGAATCGCCGTTCAACTCAACGCTCTCCGCCTGCCGCGCGTAGAACCACGGGCGGCCGTTGGCCGCGTACCAGCCGCGCGCCCAATCGGCCAATTCCCTCGCGCGGCCTTCGAGCTCCCAGCCCCGCGGATAGCCGAGCAGGCGCACATACTCCGTATCCGGCACATCGAGAACGGTTGGCGTGCCGGCCAGCTCGAATGTTTCCGTTAACGGGCGCATGGCATCGGCTCCACGGGTTTGAACTGGCAGCCCTCGACGAAGAATTCGAAGAAGCTGGGATGAGTTTCGAGGCGGCAGTGCTCTACCTTTTTGACCAGATCTTCTAACTCCCGCCGCTTGGCTCTGGAGAGCAATGCGATGGTCGCGCCTTCAATGGCGATGTTGCCGGCGCGGACGATTCTCGAAGAGTCGAGACTGGGAATGAGCCCGATGCGTTTCGACGCTTCAACGTCGATGTGCCGCCCGAACCCGCCGGCAAGATAGAAAACATCAATGTCATCAAAGTCGATTCCATAACTGCTGAAGACCGCGTGCAGGCCGGCTACATTGGCGCCTTTGGCCTGCGCCAGTTCGTTTACATCGCTTTCGAGCAAAAATATATCTTGGTCTTCGCTGCGCCCATCGCCGCGATAGAGCGCGATGCGCCCCATGTCGTATTTAAAGAGGTCGTCATCGAAGCGGCCTCTTTCGTTCATGCGGCCGGTGCGCAGCAACTCGCTCAGAGCATCCACCAGACCCGAGCCGCAGATGCCCTGGGGCTTGCCGCCGCCAATCACGCCGAGGTCGAAGCGTCCATCCTCGCCGATTGCAACTTCCTCGATTGCGCCGTCAAGCGCAGGCATGCCGCAGGCGATCGCGCCGCCCTCGAAAGCCGGGCCGGCCGGACAGGACGCCGCAAGAACGCGATGCCTGTTGCCGACAATCAACTCCGTGTTGGTTCCAATGTCCATCACGGCCACCAGGCGGTCTTCATGCGCCAGATCGATCGCCAACATACATGCGGCGGCGTCTGCGCCCACGTGGCCGCTGACGATAGGAGCGCCGTAAACGCGCGCCTTCGGATGAATGGGCAAAAGGCTGCGCAGGCCGGACTGCACGAGGCTTGTCGTCGTGCGCTTGCCGCCGGCCATCTCGATTTCGGTGATCGACTGGTAAGGGCTCTGGCCGATCGAATACACGCTTTGGCGGAAGAACAAGTCGCGCATCGTCGAATTGCCCACCACCACCATCTCGTAAATTGTCTTCGGATCGATGGGCGATTTCTCGATGGCGTGAGAAAGGTAGCCGGCCAGCGTGCGCATCAAGAGCTTTCCCGGATGGTCGGTGTCGTAGGCGATGCGCGACATCACCTCCGCGCCGCCGAAGCGCTGCGGGTTTTCAAACGATGTATCCGCGATCAGCTCGCCGCTTTCGAGATCGAAGAACCGCATCACCACGGTGGTTGTGCCAAGGTCCATGGCGATGCCGTGAATGGGTCCGCGGGAACGTTCAACCTCGACTCCGTCGATGAGGATGCAGTCTCCGTCGCGTGTCACCGCCGGGTCCAGCTCGACCTGCCCCGTGTTGACCGGAAGTCCGAAGGCTTCGCGCTCGATACGCATCTGCCCGCGCCGCATGGTGTGGCAGCGAACCTCTCCGCATTCGGCCGTTACAAAGGTCTGGCACGAAAGCCGGAACTTGCCCTTCAGGTGCCGTTCCGGTTCGGCGACAGCGCTGAGAGCGTCCATCCCTTCGACCACCTCGACCATGCACTCTTTGCACTTGCCTTGTTTGTGGCAGGAGGTGGGGACATCGATGCCCATCGATTCGGCGTGGTCAAAGAGCGACAGTCCGGCTGTCGCCTCGATCGATTGTCCATTGATGGAGAGGATGACGGACATCGCCCAAAAACTCCTAAAAGCCCTTGGCCTCAAGTTCGGATTTCAAAGCCTCAGCAACCTCGCGTGCGCTGCCTTCGCGCTCGGCCTCTTCGCTCCATTTCCACTGATCGAGATAGTCGTTGGTGGACTGCAAGCCCCGTTTGGCGGCGAGGATATCGATCTGTTTCAAGAACTTCGCATCCAGTTCCAGGTTGACGTCGTCCGAATCGTCCTCGGCCCTGATCTGGGTAGGAATTTCCTGCCAGTAAAGAACTCGATAGATTGCCATCCCCGCTACCCCTTTGCCGCCAGCCGCATAAAAAGATCCACGGCCGCGGAAGCATTCGCACCGTACCCGTCGGCGCCAATCTCATCGGCAAACATCTGGCTGATTGGCGCGCCACCGATCGCCATTTTGATGTGCGTGAGGCCGGCGGCGTTGAAGCCCTCGATCACGGTTTTCATGTACATCATGGTCGTGGTCAGCAGGGCGCTCATGCCCACAATGTCGGGCTTGCACTTCTCCGCCGCGGCCATGAATTTCTCAAGGCTCTGATCCACGCCGATGTCGTGCAGCTCAAAGCCGGCGCCTTCGGCCATCATGCCCACAAGATTTTTGCCGATATCGTGCAGGTCGCCGCGGACCGTGCCCATCAAAAGCACGCCTTTCGGCTTCGAGCCGCTGTCTTTTGAAGTGAGCAGCGGCTTGAGCACCCCCATGCCCGCCTTCATGGCGCGGGCCGCAATCAGGACCTCCGGGACATAGAGCACATTGTGTTTGAAGTCTTCTCCCACTACGCTCATGCCCGCGATCAGCCCGTCGTTCAGCACCTCCTGCGCGGTGCGGCCCTCGGCGAGAGCTTCTCTGGTGAGCCGCTCCACATCGCCGGCCTTTCCCTCGTACAGGTGCTGGTTCATCAGAGCGTAATCGGGCATTCATTCCTCCTCAGCGGGCGCTGGCAACGGCGCCTGAAACGGCGCTCGCCGCGCGCTTCGCGTTGAATTCTTCGAGAGCCTCAAGCATGGCCAGAATGTTTTCGCGCGGCATCCCTGGACTGGTGCCGCCGCCTACGGAAAGAATGATCCCTTCGCCGCCCGCACCCTCCAGCACCTCAAGCGTTTCGTCTTTCACTTCCTCGGGCGTGCCGCGCACGCCAATCTCAAGGGGATTGACGTTGCCCATCAGGCACATGCGGCCGCCCACGCGCCGCTTCACCTCGGTGATGTGCCGCTGCTTGCCCCAATTCAGCACGTTGAAGCCCGCATCGGGCAGGTGATCGAGGCACGCGTCCACCTCGGCGTCGTTGTGGTAAACCTTGACCCAGTCCTTGGGAAACGCATCGCAAATGCGCTTCAAATAGGGGTGCGCGAATTCCAGATAATGCTCTTCGTTGATGAAGCCCACAATGTCGTCGAGGATGAAGATGCTTTCGACCGTATCGCCGATGACCTTCTGCTGGGCTTTGAGCCAGTCGATGACTACGCGCGTGCAGAGGTCGATCAATCGGTGCGCGCCCTTGGGGTCCTCGACGAGATCGATCATGAAGTGCGTGGTGCCGCGCACAAACCCCGCGGTGCAGAGCGGCCCGCGCGACGTGACCATGGGAAGAATGTAGCCGGCATCGAGGATGCGCTGCCGCGCCATGCCGATGCGGTGCAGGGTGAGGCCGGCAAATCCGTCCGCCTCCACTTCGTACTCTGGAAAATTGTCGATATCTTCGAGGCGATAGAGAGTGTGGTATTCGCTCGGCGTGTTGTCCTGCCAGAATTTGATCTTCGCGCCCAGCACCGACGGCTCGGCCGCCATCCCGTACTCCATCCACCAGGAAGGGATGAAGATGATATCGGGGAATTCGCGCATGATCTTCAGGTTGGATTGGAACCACAGCTCGGGGTCGAGGAAGTAGTCGAGGTGCTCGATGCCGAGGTAGCCGGGGATCCACGGGCTGTCGATAATCAGCGCCATGGGGATTTTATCGAGCTTTTCCAGGCGCGCCGCGCGCTTGAATATTTCCCATTGTTCCGGACGCATACTTTTCCTCCTGACTTGCTCAAGAACACTCAAAACAAGACCTGAGCCAGAGAGCGCTTTTCACGCAGATTGCCAGTCTCTTCGGGCTCCAGAAGCCATTTCATCGAAAGGCGGCCTGCCGGCTCCGATATTGTTTTGGTATCGAAATAAATCACGCCGCCGGAGCCTTATGACCGGGTTCGATTGAAACTATCATAGTGGACGGGCGACCGGATACACAACAGTTTTTAGGGCGGTTCCACGGTACTTGTAGTCATTTCTTGAAGTGACGCAAGGTTCCTGACCGCCTGACGATGTACCAAATCCTGGGTGCCCCAGGTTCGGCGCGTCTTTGTTTTTGCGCCTGACCTGGGATAGCTCAGACCTGAACCGGAACAAATTCACGCGGTCAGAGGACTCGGTGGAATTTACGGCAGGGGCTTCCGCGTTCGGGCTGGTGCGGCATCGCGTGCTTAGTTAGAACCGCCGCCTCCGCCACGGTTTGCGACGCGGATTACAGCGTCAAAGGCCGAATTCGGCTGCCCGTCGCGACCGAAGAGGAGCGGGTAACTGGTGCGGCCGAACACCGGCCAGTCATTGAGCCAGGAATCCCCATTGGTAACTCCCCAGAATGTGACTCGCTCCACCACGCCGCGATGCTTGAGGAAGACGCGAAACAGACCGGCGTAGCGCTCGGCCAGTTCCTTTTGCACCGGGCCGGGCAGTCCGTTGACATAAGGATTGAGCTTCGGATTCTGCTTGATGCTCAGGGTCACGTCGGCGGTGGGCTTATACCCAGGCGTGGGCAGGACGTTGATGTCGAGCTCGGAGATGGTGACCTTGAGTCCCAGCGCCCCAAAGGCAGAGATGGCCGCGTCTTCCTGCTCGGCGGTCGGCACGGTCAGGGTGTCGTGATTCTGCATGCCGACAGAGTAGATTTGCACTCCCTCCGCCTGAAGCTCTTTGATGAGCTTGATCGCCCCGTTTCGCTTGGCCTCGCTTAGCGCCAGGTTGTAATCGTTATAAGTGAGCTGCGCCTTGGGATCGGCCTCGTGCGCGTACTCGAAGGCTTTGGCGATGTAGTCCGGCCCAATAATCTTGTACCAAAGAGACTGGCGCAGCGTGCCGTCTTCATTGAGCGCCTCGTTGACGACATCCCAGCTTTGTATCTTGCCCTTGTAACGGCCTACGACGGTAAGGATGTGGTCCTTCATGCGGGCGAGCAGGGCATCGCGGCCGAGGAGGTTGCCCTTGCTGTCGCGGAAGACCCAGGCGGGCACCTGGTTGTGCCAGACCAGGTTGTGCCCAACGATGAACATGTGGTGCTTCTGGCCGAAGGCGACGTACTGGTCGGCGAGGGTGAAATTGTACTTGCCGGGCAGCGGATGAACGTTCGCCCACTTGAGGCAATTTTCCGGCGAAATGGAGTTGAACTGCGCCTCGACGATGGCGTCGCCCACCTTATCCTGGCCGCTAATCTGCGCTGCATTTATGGCGGCGCCAACAACAAAATCTCCCTTGAAGGCAGTTTTCAGAGCGGTGGGCGTGCGGGCCGTGGCAATTGCGGACACGGCGACCAATGCTGCCAATGCCGCCGATCTCGGGGCAAAACGCGCTTTCATCCACATGGGACCTCCTTGGCTGAGGCTCTGCCGGACAGCCGGCGGAGCTATAGGGCTGGTTTGGCGACAAATGTCTTGCGGCGCTCGGCCAGTTCGTTGGCGATCTTCCGGTTCATTTCGCGGGTGATGGGGTAGAAGAACAAGCAGGCTGCCGTGGCAAAGAACGCCAGGCCGGCGTAGATGCTGGCGGTCAGCAGGATGCCCGACTGAGCTTGCGCGGACTGTGTCGCGGCCTCGGAGACAAAGCCGTAAAAAGACAAGAGCCAGCCGGCGATAGCGCCGCCGATAGCAAGTCCCGCCCACAGGGCGAATACCACGGCGGCCGTGACCGTGCCGCTGGCCCGGCGGCCCGTTTTCCACTCGCCGTAGTCGGCCACGTCGCCCATCATCGCCCACAGCAGCGGCCCCGACAATCCGAATGCGAACTGGCGAAGCACTTCGGTTCCGATGATGATGGCGGTGGCGTGCGGCGGAATGACCATGAGCGCCGCATTGAAGATGCCGGCCAGGACCATGCTCGCAATGAAGAGCTGGCGCTTGCCCATGCGCACCGAAACCGCCGTAGAGCAGGCAACGCCGGCGAGCAATGACGCGAGCCCGAAACCATTGAACCAGGCAAACAAATCCACCTTGCCGGCGACAAACCGGAAATAGGGGAGCATCACGTTGCCGCGAATCAGGAGGGCGATGAAATAAAACAAGGTGGCCAGAAAAAGCGCGATCCAGGGACGATTGCCGAAGAGGTCGGAAAGATCCTGGCGGAGCGAGGTTTTCTGCTGCGGGTCGGGCTGGACCCGCTCTTTGCTGGAGAAGAACGCGACGACGAAGAAAATCACGCTTAGACCAGCGAGCAGACCCATGGTGAGCTGATAGCCGCGCGCGTCGTTGCCATGGCCGAATAGCCCGACCATGGGAATAGCGAGGCTGGCGACAATAAAACCCGCGGTGTTGGCGGCGATCTGGCGGTAAGTAGAGATGCTGGTGCGCTCATCGGGGTCCAGGGTCATGACCGCGGTGAGCGTGGCATAGGGCACGTTGTTCATCGTGTAAACGATCCGGAGCAGGGCGTAGGTGATCCAGGCATAGGCGATCTTGGCCACCGGACCGATGTTGGGGGTGGTGAAGGTGAGGATGCAGAGGATGCCGAACGGCAGCGCCGTCCACAGCACCCAGGGCCGAAACTTTCCCCAGCGCGTGCTGGTGCGGTCGGCAATCATGCCCATGACGGGATTGAGGAAAGCCACTCCCAGTCCAACGACGAGGAACAGGGTTCCAGCCTGCGCCGCGGAAAGTCCGAAAGTATGAGTATAAAAATCCAGTTGCAGGGCCAGCATCGCCTGGAAGACAAAGTTGGCCGCCATGTCGCCCAGTGAGTAGCCGAATTTCTCCCGGAAGGAAAGCTTTTCCGTCATAAGCGTCTTTCTCAGGCACGCACGGCCCCGCCCGCTGCGTCACCCTGCTGCGTAACCCTACCGCGTAACCTGGAGCGTCAACTTTTGCAGATCCGCATCGCGGGAAGAGTTGCCGACCATCAGCACAAAGTCGCCGGGCTCCACAACGAACTTCATTTCCAGGTTGTAGAACGAGAGCAGATCGGGCGTGATGTCGAAGGCAACGGTTGTGCTTTGGCCGGGATCGAGGCGAACCTTCTTGAAGCCTTTCAACTCCTTGACCGGACGGGTGACGGAACTGACAACATCGCGAATGTAGAGCTGAACGACTTCGGTCCCTGCGCGGCTGCCCGTGTTCGTCAGGTCCACCAGAAGGCGCGCCAAAACGCCTGTTGCCCCGTCGCAGCGGATTTTCTTTTTCGTCAGGCGAGGGTTGGCGATGGAGAAACTGGTATAGCTCAGCCCGTAGCCGAAGGCGTAGAGCGGCGAAACGTCGTCAAACAGATAACCGCGGCGGGCCGACGGCTTGTAGTTGTAAAACGCGGGCAGATGGCCGGCCGAGCGCGGCGTTGTGATGGGAAGCTTGCCGCCGGGGTTCGAATCGCCAAACAGCACATCGGCCACGGCGCGCCCGGTTTCCTGGCCAAGGTACCAGCACTCGAAGATCGCCGGCACATTTTCGTTGAGCGTGTTGATCGAAAGCGGCCGCCCATTGAAGAGAAATGCAGCCACCGGCTTGCCCAGCGCGGCCACGGCCTTCACCAGTTCGTTCTGGCGGCCGATCAAGTCGAGGCTCGTCCGGTCGCCCATGTGGTTCAGCCCCCATGCCTCGCGCGAAGTCTGCTCGTTGCCGCCGATCGCCAGCACAATCACGTCGGCTTGTTTGGCCACCTTGACGGCTTCGGCAATCTGCCTGCGGTCTTCTTCGGGATCGCTCGCAACCACCTCGTCCTGGTTCCAGCTTCCGCCGACAGTGATCTTGCAGCCCTCGCTATAGAGGACCTTGACCTTCTTGCCCACCTTCTCTTTAATGCCGTCGAGGACGGTCACATTGTGCCGGGGCGTCCCACTGTAACCGCCAAGAAGGCTGCGGTGCGCATTGGGGCCGATCACCGCGATCGACCCGATCTTCCCCATGTCGAGCGGCGCCACCCCATTCTCGTTTTTCAGCAGCGTGATGGCTTCCTGCGCGGCGGTCAGCGCCAGCTCGCGATGCTCGTCGCAGCCCACCACGCGCTCCGCTTCATCCGGGTCAACATAAGGGTCGTCGAACAGCCCCATCGCAAACTTCCAGAAAAGCATGGGGGCCACCAGCTCATCGAGCTCGGATTCCTTCAGCTCTCCCTTGCGCACAAGCCCAACCAGGTGCAGATAGCAGTCCGGATCGGGCAGCTCGATGTTGACGCCCGCACGCACCGCCAGCGCACAAGCCTCCTTGCTGTCTTTGGCCACGAAGTGGCCGTGCGTGTCGGGCCGGTAGCCGAGTTCCCAAATGGCAAAGTAATCCGACACAACAAAGCCCTTGAAGCCCCACTCCTTGCGCAGCACGTCGCGCAACAGCCACTTGTTGGCGTGCGAGGGCACTCCGTCGATCTCGTTGTAAGAGGCCATCACGCTGATGGCGCCGGCTTCGCGCAGCACTTCCTTGAAGGTCGAAAGAAACGTCTCGCGCAGCACGCGCATGGAAACATTCGCCGGAGCGCAGTTCATGCCGGATTCCGGCTGACCGTGCCCCACAAAGTGCTTGAGCGTGGCAATCACGTGGCGCTTGTCGCGGAACGCGGCGTCGCCCTGGAATCCGCGGACCGCGGCGATGCCCAGCCGCGACACAAGGTAGGGGTCCTCGCCGTATGTCTCTTCCACGCGGCCCCAGCGCGGCTCCCGCGCCACATCCACAACCGGCGTCAGCGCGTGATGCGTGCCGCGCAGCCGCGCCTCGGCCGCCGTCATCGAGAAGAGCGACTCAACCAGCGCCGGGTTGAAGGTTGCACCCAGCGCAATGGGCTGAGGAAAGCTGGTTCCATCCACCGCTGCGTGGCCGTGCAGGCATTCTTCGTGGAACATCACCGGAATTCCCAGCCGGCTGTGTTCGAGGAAAAACTTCTGGATAGCGTTGGTCAGCACCGCCATCTCGCGCGCGTTCTTGCCTTTGCCGGCGTCGCTGGGCCGGCCCACCTGGCCCAGCCCGCGCCGGGCCCTGAAAGCGGCTTTGGCCTTGGCCTCGTCGAAGTTCCCCTCGGCGTCCACCAGCGTCTCCGGCTTTTTCTGCCAGATGCACATCATCTGCGCGGCTTTTTCTTCCAGAGTCATGCGCGACAGCAAATCCTTCACCCGCTTTGCCGAAGGCAGGCTGGCGCTCTTGTAAGCGGGCTGCGCCGCGGGCTTTTGCTTTTGTTTTGCAATTTGCTTCTTCATCTGTTCCATTCCCGTAAGCAGCTCAAAATTGGGGTGCGATTGCGGTGGCAAAACCTTACCATTTTAGCCGGCTCACAAACAAAGTTGGACTGTGAGCCGCACCCAGGCGCAATAACCCTGCCTGGGAACCGCACCCCCCCGTCGCCTCCGACTCGCCGCCGAATCGACATCGATTGCCAAGGCGGACCGCGCTTCCCATCGTTCCCATGTTCCTGCGCTGCGCTGTTGTGCAGTGTAGCCGTTGAATAAGAAACAAGGCAAGTAGAAAAGCGATTTTCCGAATCGCACCGTGGGCCGCCAAAGCGAACCGTGACGATGTACCAAATCCTGGGCGCCCCAGGCCCCGGCGCGCCTTCGTTTTTGCGCCTAACCTGGGATTGCTCAGATCTAAACCGCAACAAATTCATCGTTGGATCGAGTTACCAGTTTGTCTCACCTCCACTGGCACAGATCTTACCGGTCAGGTCAGTATGCTGTGACTGCGGTTTCGGTACCGGCACATGCGATCTCATCGGGCAGGATGACGAAGCTTGGCAGACCCGATAAACTGCGGAAATGATCGTCGCCGCGATGGAGCGAAATCGGGGCTGAGTCGTCGTAGAACGAAACGCCGGCATCACGGACGAGCTCTACCAGTTCGATCTGAGCTTTGCGGCGCAAACAATTGTGAACGAAACGAGAGGGTTGCTTGAACTTCAATAAGTCCAACTTGACTCTTCGGAACCTGACCAGCAAACTTCCCACCTCGATCGTCCTGCTCGTTCTCCAATTGTTAGTTGGTCTCGCCGCACATGCGCAGGCGCCGCTCGCTCAACCGGTTGACCTCTTTTCCGGTAAACCGCGCGTCGTGATCATCAGCGACATCGGCAACGAGCCCGATGACCAGATGTCTTTCGTGCGCCTGCTCCTCTATTCGAACGAATTCGACATTGAGGCTACGATTGCTGCCACGTCAACCTGGCAAAAGTCGACAACCCACCCGGAAACGATGCACAAACTCATCCACGCTTATGGAAAAGTGCGGGATAACCTCTTGCTTAATGCGAAAGGGTGGCCGACCGCCGAAGCTCTTGATAAGCGCGTTTACACCGGACAGGCTGCTTACGGCCTGGCGGCCACCGGACCCGGCAAAAGTTCACCCGGATCGAGAGCCCTTGCGGAGTCCATTGAACGCGACGACCCGCGACCGCTTTGGATCTGCATCTGGGCGGGTGCTAACACGCTCGCCCAGGCGCTTATCGATCTTCGTGCAACGATGAGCCCCGAACAAATGCGCAAGCTTGTGGGCAGGCTGCGAGTCTATTCGATCTCGGACCAGGACGATGCCGGTCCGTGGATCCGACGCGAATTTCCCAACCTCTTCTACATCGTTACCCCCAGCGCGCCTGATTCGGAGAACTATTACTATGCCACCTGGACCGGAATCAGTGGAGACATCTACTATCGAAACGGCGAAGGCGCGGATTCGCGCGTCGTCACCAACGAGTGGCTTGACAAGAACATCCGGTCGAAGGGGCCGCTTGGAATGCTCTATCCACGTTTTATGTTCATAATGGAAGGTGACTCCCCGAGCTTTCTGGGTTTGATTGACAATGGACTCAACGCCTACCGGCGTCCGGATTGGGGCGGCTGGGGCGGCCGTTACGTATATCTCCAGCCTTACGGTGAAACGCACCCCATCTGGTCGCAAGGCGGAGACGAATTTGCAAGGGCCAATTCGCAGGACACGGTGGTAGGCGTGGACGGCCACCTTCACGTTTCCGACCAGGCCAGCATTTGGCGTTGGCGCGACGCGTTTCAAAATGACTTTGCAGCGCGCATGGATTGGACTATCAAGGATTTTGCGCACGCAAACCATAATCCAGAAGTGGTCGTGAACGGACAGGCAGGCACTGCGCCAATCGAAATAGACGCAAAGGCGGGGCAGACGATCGCGCTCAACGCTGCCGGTACACGCGATCCTGACGGACAATCACTCTCCTATTACTGGTTCCTTTACCCGGAGGCCGGCCTCACCGCAACGCGCGGCGCTGATGTGTCTCTTTCTCAAGAGCATGAACGAGTGGCCAAAGTCACGGTGAAATCCCCGTGCCGAGCGCTTTGGTTGCCCGGCATTCCATGCCAAGGGCATGGCGTGATGCATATCATCCTGGCTGTCACTGACAACGGTTCTCCGCGCCTCACCTCCTATCGTCGCGTCATCCTCAAGGTGAGCGCCGCGGGCGATCCGGGTCGATAACGGTGCTCCAGTGGGCTTCATTGGACTCCCGAGAACTCGGAGTGAACGTAGCCATCTCGTTGTTGAGGAATCGATACCCGACCCGGCGGGCGGCGCCGATCCCTCGCCCTTACTAAACACAACGAGGGTGCCGAGGATCGAAACGAGGGTGCCCCGGTCCCTCGCTTTTGGGGACCGGGGGATCGAAGCCCCAATCCTCCCGCCAGATCAATTCAGTAGCGTAATGCCGGCTTACATTCACCAACCCCGCAATCCACCCCTCAAACCAGCGGCTTCTCCCGTCAGCTTGTCCCATCGACCGCTTCCAGCCTCGCTCCGGCAAATTCCCGCGCCCATCCCCCCCCACCCGCCAACCCGCCAACCCCGCTTGAGCGGGAGCCAACCCGCCGCATCTGTCCAGGAAAATCGGCGGGATGCCCGTTTATCGGGACCGATCCTGCTAGACCGTGAGCTTCTCCCTGCCAATTGAGGTCACTGTCTCCCCTCTCCCCAAGTGCGAGGGACCGGGAGCGCCCTCAGTTTGGTTTTTGGGACGTCGAGACCGAGGCCACCCGCCACCGATCGGGCCCCGCAAAAGGGATGGCCAGTCAGGGCACAACCGGGTTTCCGCAGCAGCCCGTCCACGTTTACGTGAGCGAAACTGGCGCCGATTTTCTTCGGAATCGCTACTCAGCTTCAAAGAGGCCGGCTGGTTCGCGGTCCTTTTTCGACTGCGAAACTTCAGTTCGGCTGCAGGTCCAGAACGTTACCGTGTGGACACCGCGGATCGCAGCGCGATCCGATTACCTGGGTGGAGGGGGCGAGGGGATATTGACGGCCGCCGCTGGCGGGGCAATGAATGCCCTGCCAAGAGCCTGGCGGACCCGAGTTTGTTGGCCCGTGCCGCTCATGTCATTGACGTGCGATTGGGTTGCTCTCTGAAGATCGGTGCGTTCCGCAGGACCGGTAATGCCTTTGCAGATGTCTTCGAAGGCGGTCACATCGTCGTCACTGATCCAGCCTTCCAGAAGACGGTTGAGCAGACGAGCCTTTTCCGCGGTGGCGATCTTCTGAAAATCGGCGACGGTGTGCTTCGACACCCAGTCGCGAATGTCGGAATCGGAAGTGAGGTGGCGGGTGGGCCTGTCGAGGTCGAGATAGCCTTCCTTCAACGTGTTGGGATTGTCGGCTTCTTTCGTGTAATCGACCTTGCCGCGGGCCGAGGGCGGGCTTTGGCCGGCATGCTTTGCGATCTCGACGGCGGCGGTGGTGCAGTTCCATCTGTAGAGATCGTATCGGTGCGGAACTGCGCACAGGTCCTGCGCGTATTGGAGAGCCTTGTTATATTGCTCTTGTGTCAGTTGGTACGTCTTGGTGTAGTCGACGCAACTCTTGTGGTCCGTGTCCGGATGAACCATGCAGCCGGGGACGATTGTATTCCAGACCGCATCGGGGATCTGGCTGTGCGTGGGGTAGAAGCCATACGAGTACTGTTTACCATTGGACTCGGAGAAGACGACATAAGTATGTCCAATATCGTCGGCGCTATGGATGTCGCTTGCGGATTCCACGTCGGTATCGATATTGACGTCGAGCTTCCAACTGGTTGAGGCAGCGCTGCTGCCTGCCATGTCGGGGGTGTTGCAGGCGGATCCGCCGGAGCAACTCCAGACGCCGGCGCAGTGCCCAGGACGCGGCGCGCGGCGCAGGAGCGGATCTGTGGCAACGCCGGACTGTCCGGTCTGTTGCACGACGTGGGCAAGCTCATGGGCAAGGAGGCGGAGTCCACCGTCGGAGCGGGGAGCGTAAAGACCGGAGTCGAAGGCAATCTGGGCGCCGACGGTGTATGCCTGAGCGGTCACGCGGCGCGCGGAGTCTGCGGCGCGGTCGTCGGTGTGGATGCGAACATGGCTGAAGTCAGCGCCGAATCGCGGCTCGAAGAAGGCGCGCGCGGCGGCGTCCAGTGGCTGGCCGGACGACCGCAAGACCTGGTGAACGATGGGAGGCGCTTCCATCGGGACCACGGACGATCGGGCCTTGAGCTGCAACTTTTCTTCTTTGCCCTCCGCGCACTCCTGACACTGGGAGCCCGAGTCCTGGCAGGCGCATCTGCGGCGCAGTACGGGCGTCGCGGGGAGCGGATTGAGGCGAGGCGCGGGATCGGCCATGCGCATCACACGGTCGGCCACGCGATCGGCCTCGGCTTCGAGCGGGTCGGAGGTCGAGCCGATTGACAGCTTGCGCTGGAGCGGCAGCGGAGTTCCGGGCGCGGAGCGCCGCGTGAGCCTGGGCGCCGCGCCTCCGGAGGAATGTACAGGGATCGAAGCCGGCGCAAGCGGCAGCAAGCCGCTGTGAGAGTACCGCTCGCTGAAGGCCGCAATGGCCGCTGGATTGGCTGCCGCGGGCTGCGCGGCGCTATTCGCCGTCTTGTTCGAGCATGCCCGAGCGCGCGTAGAGATCGGTCCTGCCATTGCAAGGTCCTCGGCTCCCCGGTTGCGAACTCAGTAGGTCACAGTCAATGTGAGTCCTCCACCGCCGCCGGGTTTAGCTCCCCCGAGATCGAGCAAAATTGTTGCGTCCAGTTGATAAGTGAGCCCGCTTCCGGTTGGCTTGCTGGCCAGTCCCGCGGCAATCTTCGCCGCAGTGCCGGGACTGATCTTCGTAGAAAAAATTCCCCAGAGGGCGCCGACCAGCTTGCTGGGATCGATGGAGTACTCCGAGGGCGGCTGGTGGGTGAACATGAAGTTCAGGATCTCGCCCTGCTTCAATGCATCCTGCAAGGCGCTGGGCGAGGCGCCGGACTTGGTGTCTTTCGGTAAATCGGGAAAGCCGATGCGCACCCCGATGCTCAAGACTCCGAAGTCGTGGATGGAGACGCGGTCCGGAGGTTTTGGCGCTGCCGCGGGCGTCGCCGATCCGCCCGATTGCGGCCCAGGAGTGAGCGACGCTCCTGACGGCGCCGTGGGCGACAAGGGCAGCGGAGTACTGGGCGTGAACTGCGATGGCGGCGGCAAGAGCGAAGCGCCGGGATGACCGAGCGCGGGAAGCTGTCGAGGCTGAAGCAGCGATGGAGGCGTCAACCGCAGTTGCGGCACCAAATTTGCCGGCACCGGGACCGTCACCTGCCCGGTCTTGGGCTTTTTCGTGTCGGCATCGGTCGTGTTTCTCTGGGCGGCGGCCTTCGGGGTTGGGTCGCGATGGACGGCGGGAGCGGCGCTCGAGAGCCCCGCCCCCCCTCCGGATTGCTGCACTGTGTGGCTGAGTTCGTGAGCCAGCAGGCGGCGGCCCTCCGAAGAGTGCGGACGGAATTTTCCGGCGGCAAAAAAGATGTCCTGGCCGACGGTGTAAGCCTGGGCGTCGACGGCGCGCGCGGCCTCGGCGGCGTTCTGCCCGGTGTGAACATGAACGCTGCCCAGATCGGCGCCCAGGCGCGGCTCCATGAAGGCGCGGGTCGCCGAATCCAGCGGCTGGCCGGGTGAACCGAGCGCCTCGTGGACAATTGGCGGCGCGACGGAGGAAGCTTGTGAGTCGCCGGCAGCGGTTGCCTGCCGCGCGCCGTTCTCCAATCCCGCGAGGGGTTCGCTTGTGAGCGTATGGGCGGCCATGGCGTCCGCCTCGGCCTCGAGCGGGCTGTGCGCGGGGCCGATCGTCAGGCTGCGCGTAGCGGACTCTGGGGACGCGGCCTCGACTGGAATCGCGGATGGCTGCGCGGGCAACAGATGCTTTGGCGCGAGTGAGGAGCGCCGGAGATGCGCGGCGGAAGGCGAAAAAAATGGCGAGCAACTCTGCGCGGGCGGCCTGTTGCCGCGCCGCAAAGCGAGAGCCGAGTAGCTGGTCATGTTACACCTCCATGGCAACAGCCGATTGCGTCACGCGCTGGCAACGGCGCAGAAACGCGGGATCGAGTTGCGCGACGCGCCGCTCCAGCCGCGCCATCGCGCCGGGATGGTTCTTGGCGTCGCCGAGCAAATGCGTATAACCGGCGTGCGAGGCGGCCTGCGGGTTGTACGCCTCCGGCCAACTGGGAAACAGATGGCGTATCTGCACGCCGCGATAGGGCGAATGGGGATCGATGCGGTGGTAGTCGAGACAACATGCCAGCAGAAACTGCTCGATCAGCATATTGAAGCCGCTCTTCTCCGGCAGCTCCGCCCACAGAGCGCGATGCGCCGGATCGCTAACCATGCGGATCGCGGTTTGCGCGAAGTAGCGGATGAAATCGACGCGGTTGGCGCCGAGAACGCCGCAGTTCTCCTCGCGGAAGGAGACGGTATTGCGCGAGGAGGCCCATTGCCACTCGACCGGCAGGCTCAAGCCATGACGGTCGAAGAGAAACTCGATGTGCCGCGGGCCGCACCAGGCGTTTTCGAGAGGATGATGCTCCGGGCATTGCGCAAAGACCGGCGCCGAGGTGAGCCACATGGGCAACGCCTTCCACAAAAAGACGTCCGTATCGATGTGGACGAAGGGCCGGTCCTGCAAACTATAGGCCATGAGCTTGCCCAACGCCCACCAGCCGGGATCGGCGTCGCGCAGCCGGTCGAGTTCGGTTGAGACATCGTCGAACTCGAGGCCGAGCTCGTCGACGAGCATCTCCTTGCCCGCCGTGTCGGTGACCAGTTGCGTCGCGGCAAAGTGCGGGCGGGCCAGTTTGAGCGAGAGCCCCCAGGCCAGCAGATGATGCCGCGGCTCGCGCCAGACGCGGCCTTTGTAGGCCGAGAACGGCTTGCTCCAGAATGACCAGACTGCCCGCATAAGCGAACCCCCTCCGGGGAGTGACGATTCCGTTTCCGTATCCGCGTCTCAGGGCGTTTCGATCCGCGGTTAAGGCGGCGTCATGCCGGCGATGGAGAGCGTGGGCGGCGAATCGACCGAAAAAACCATTACCGGCGTCGAAATCGACGCATTCAGCGTAACCGTGTCCGTGACTCCTCCGCCCGGATTGGAGAGAACGTTGATCGGAGTGGTGGCCGTTGCCTGGCCTGCCGGAATGACGATCGACGGCGCGATGCCCACCACGCTCGACGCGGTGGAGGGACTGAAGCCGAGCGTCACGGTTGTAGGAGCGACCGGGGGGTAGCTCAGCGTAATCAACGCCTGCAGTTTGGTGGCGCTGGCGGTCTCGCCAATCTGGAAGCCGGTGACCTGGTTGTTGCTATTCACCAGCACCTTGATCGCGCTCACGGTGGTTTCCTGGCCGTTTTCCACTGCCTCGATGACAACGCTGATAATAACCGCCGTGGGCGCAAGATAGAACCAACCTTCGTAGTCGCTGACAGCCTCGGAGTTGCCGCTGGGCAGGTTGTAGTTGACGCACTCGCTCGAGTCCATTGCGCGCGAGCCGGTGTCTCCAAAGCTCTGCCCGTCGAGATAAATGTTGCCGTTGGCGCCGCTGCCATAAACCGCGCCGCCGATAAGCCGAACCCGCACGCGCGCGTATCCGGTGGGATTCTTCCATTTCAGCAGCGTATTCAGCAGGGCGAGCACCTCGATGGCGCCGTAATTGACCTCGAAGACCGGCACCGGCGCGATCCAATTCACTTTGTCGCCATCGACGAGAATGCCGTAGGGCGGGTCGAGAGCCAGCACCGTACGCAAGAAGCAGTTGGTGCCGGCAGGAGCGCTGAGGGTAGGTTTAGGAACGCCGGGAAGATTGCCCGCCAACTGATCGAGCTCAATGCCAAGGACGTTGGGCAGCTCCATGCTGACCTGGAAGTTGCCGCCGCCCCACGGGCAAGTGGTGGCCTGGTCGAAGGTGACGGTGAGACCGTTGCCCACGAGCGCGTCGGCCGTCATCACGTCGTCGTTGCTCCAACTGATGGCGCTTACGTGCAGCGCCGCCTGCGCCGCCGACGCGGCGATCGCCGTCAGCGGCGGAAACAGCAGCCGGCAGTCACTAACCTGGAATCGGCCCTCATTGGCCGCGCCGCCTTCGTCCTGATTGAAGTACTGGTTATAGCTGGGCAGCCCAACGCAGGCCAGAGGCGCCTGATCGATCTGCATGTAGCTGGACCGCTGAAAGTGCTTGCCGTTGCCGCCGCAGGGCGGCCAGTCGATCTGACCGCTCGCAGTGCGCGCGGGGATCAACCAGTAATCGCCGGACTGGAACTGGCCTTTGCGGAAATCCACTTCGATTCCGTTTTCGAGCGGAATAGGCGTGCTCGAGACGGGAATTCCCGACGACGTGGCCGATGCTCCCGACTGATCCCAGCGCCTCATTCGTGCGTTTTTGGTTGTGTCGAGGCCCACGACCGGGGTGGTCATCGTCACCTGCAGCGCGGATTGGTTGACGGAGTAAATCTGATAAAGGATGCCGGGCTGGTTTGGAGTGGGACCAAACTGGTTCGTGTCGTCGCTCAGCTCCACCCACTCGCCTGCCTGGAAACCGAGGTTCGCATCCGGGCCCAGGCTGGCGACGCCGATGGTCGCGCTGCTGGCGCCGGCCTGAGTCACCTGCGCGACCACCGAGCCGTTCTCCCGCGACCACTTGAAGGTGGCTGAGCTCAGATCGCCGGCCGTGTGAATCTCCACGCGGTAGAGCTGGTTCTCCAATCCCCGATAGCCGGCCGCGGGAATCGGCTCGCACCCGCATCCGCTGCCTGACTGGGCGAGTCCGGCGCCCATCTCACCTGTGTGGGGCAGGCTCGAAAGGCCGTTATAGAGGGCCTGGCAGCAAGGAGAAAGTTGGGTGATCGGATTGTTCTCCATGTTCCCAGATTCGATCGTAGGGCCTCGAACGATAACTATGTCCTGGGCCTCCATCTGTTGTGGCGCCGAGCTCCCGCCGCTCTGTTGCTGGGAGCTCACAATCGCGCCCACCACCCGCCACACCGTTTGCAAACGAGTTGTGGTGTCTGCCTGGCCCAGCGCCGGCTCCAGCAGGCAGGGATCGTCCAGCGCGGTCGCCATCCGCTGCCACACCTCCAGCACAAACTGCAATGTGGAGCCTTCGCCGGCTTCGAGCAACTGCTGCAGCAGGTCCTTGGCGGTTGTGCCGGGGTCGACGAGATAGGGCTGATGGTCGTAGTTCACCCGTTGTGAGATTTCAATGAGAATTCCGTCGACGTAGTAGCGCCCCGCCGAGATCCATATCTTTTCGTTCTCGATGCCGATGGCAAACCCGGCGCCGTTCTCCGGTCCGCCATAAGGACCGATGACGTCCGCGTTCGTGGTCTCGCGCAGCGTCACGTCGATGGCGCGCTGCTCGTTGGCGTCGGAGTCCAGATCGACGCGACCCTGCTGCTTGAGCACCGCCGTATACAGCTTGGCGGAATTGAATCGAATGCGGCTGAAATCACCCTTCATATCGTCCTGCCTATTCCAGTGATCAGTGGTCAGAGATCAGAGATCAGAGATCAACTCTTTTTTTCAGGCCGTGGCCTATGACCGTTCCAAGGTTGCTCTACCCAAACCTCCGTGCCCCATCCATGCGACTCTTTTCTGTCGCATGGATGGGAAGGCACGACACTTGGGTATAGCACCTCTGAAACTCCTCTAAATCAAACCGATGCCGATGCCAATGGGCACATCCTGCTCCTCGCTCCATGGTTCTTCGGCCGCGCTCGCACCGCACTTCGACGGCCGGGCCTGAATTCCGTAGCCGTACTCCATGTACGGAACCTCTTCAATGAGCGGCCGCGACGGAATCAAAAAAACTCCGCACTCCAGGTTTGCCGGCAGATACTCCGCCGACCGGATCTGAATGTTGGTCACCGCTTCCGTCTCCTGAATCTGGTAAAAGACGCCGATCTGCGAGCCGTTGTCCGCGCCCTTCCACACCGCCATGGGTACGTCGCCGGAAAGCAGGCAATAGCCCGGCTTGCCGAACTGCAGCGTGATGAAATTTGGCTCCAGCGCCGGCTGGCTCTGCGCATTGGGCGGCAGGCACTCGTACCGACGCGGCGTGATGGAGCTGGCCGGCAACCAGCAGAAGCGCACGCAGCCCACCTGCACGCGCGCCGCCCACACCGGCGCCGCCCAGGGATCGTGCCTGCCCAGCCGCGCGTAGAAGATAGTGTTCGAGGCCATGCGGATGGCCTGCGCCCATACGCGGCCGATCACCGTCGAGTTCTCGATGTGCAGGGTTGGGCCAGGCGAGGCCAGATCGCTGCCCGCAATGGCCGGACAATAGGGCGAACCCGCATCCACAATGCTTCCGCAAATGCGCGCGGAGCAGCCGTTGGGCAGCGCGATTGGCCCGGTGACGACTCGGTTGAGACAGAGCGTCATGGCGAGCGCCGTGCCGGTCACACTCGGCTCGCCCGGATGCGTTGCGTTGCCTTTGGAGTCGATCGCGATGCCTGGGACCAGCGTGGAATCGGCCACCTGCACACAGGCTTCGTCGCCGGAGAGAATCAATTGCCCGCTCAGCCACACGCCACCGATCAGCACCTGGCCCGTGGGCAAAGCCAGCCCGTCCTGACCGAGCGTGACGGGCGGCGCGACAATTTCGATATTTCCGCGCAGCGTGACGCAGGCGTTGTTCCACTCCGGCGCGCCATCGAGCGCAATCTCGGCCGAAGCAATCATCAGCGAGCTTTCGGCCGGGATATGAATCGCATTCGCGCCGGTAAGGTCGATCTCATAGCACTCAAAGTTGGGCAGCGCGATGGTTCCCGCGGAATTGGGTGGGAGTTGGTTCCACGCGGCCACGGCCGACTCGAGCGTTGGGTACTCCGCCGTGCCGACCACAGCCCAAAAGAGCGACGAGCTGTTCGCGAACTCGCTTCCCGGCTGCATCCCGGGCTGAGCGACGTTCGCCGTGCGGTCGTACGGTCCTCCGCCGATCTCGGCCGGCGCGCCGTAGTTATAGTTCACGCGCAGATCGGCGGGCAGCGCCAGGTCCGCGGCGTACTGAATGCGTCCCAGCTCGGGGTCGATGGCGATCATGCCGTCCGGCACGCTGCAAACGGAGCCATCGAGCCGCTCGGTCAGGTTGGCGAAGATAATCTGGCTGGCCGGGACTTGCCCGCCATCGGCGATCAGCGCCATGCTGCCGGGGTAAAAACTGCCCACGCATGCGCAGGCCCGCCGCCTCCGTATCGGCTCCGGCACATCGGCCTCCGTGACCAGATTCGAAAACGGCGCTGGCTCTTGAGGCGTGGTTTGGAAGAGCGGGACCGGTCCGCCAAGCGAGCTGAAAAAATATCCGCCGCCTCCGAGCGCAAAGGCCGGCGCGTTGGTGACCGTCCAGCTCTGCCAGCGCCACATCCAGATGGCGACTTCCGGAATGTTGAAGCGCCCAGGCCCGTGCAGCGCAATCTCGAGCGGCGCCGCGTCCGGCGAAAGCGGCATGCGAATGCGCGGCGTAATGTTGCGCACGTCGATGGTGCGGTTGAGCCGGTTAAAGGGCCCGCTCTGGTCTTCGGGGCCGCGGCCGCGGCGCAGATTGGCCGTGGCGTCGTGCCATGGCCGCACATCGCGCAGGCTCAGCGTGGTCACCAGCCGGCGGAACTCCTCGACCGCCATGGTGGTGCGGCCGGAGACGTCGTGGGTAATCTCTTCGATCGCGACGAGCGTGCCCTTGCGCCGCCGGTAACCGATGGTGTTCGCGACCTCCGCGCGGCTGTCCGGGCTGGCCAGGGCGGCTGTGTACACGGTGCTGTAGCCGATCAGTTGTCCGATGTAGGGGATGACCCACGGCGCACAGGTCTCGATGAACTGATCGTTGTAAAGCTGCCAGACGTTCTCCTTCACAAGGCCGTATTGGGTCTCGAGCACCTCGAAGAGCGCCTGAAGCGGCCCTCCCTGCGCGGCGTCGCTGGTGCGGAAGACCGCCGGAAGAAGCGAATAGATGGGCGAAGAAGACGTGCTCATGGCCACACCACCACGTTGCCTTGAGAGGCCGGATCGAGCAGCAGAACCTGCGCGCCCGCAGGCTGCAATGTGCCGGAAGCATTGCCGGAAATGGGACCGCTGGCGCAGAGCGGGTTCGCAATCGTCCCCGTTGTGCCGCCTGCCGGGCAGAAAGTCTGCAAGTTGACGGCAACGGCGCCCGCGATCTGTTGCGCAATAGAAACAGCCTGGCTGGCCGCCAAGCTCTGCCCCGGCGCAAGCTGGCCGAACGCAAAGGCCGCTGTCAACGCCTGCCACACCTGCGGAATCACGATGGTTGGGTCGTAAGTGGGCGAATCGACCATCACCTGCATCCCGATCTCGAAATTCTGCGGCACATAAGAAACCGGCAGCACCGGAATGTTAGGCAGCCCATAAGTCCGATAGGCAGTCATCAGGTTCGTCACAACTTGATCGCTTGCGTCGAGTAGCGTTCCGCCCTCCCCGGCGAGGGTTAAAAAAATGCCGCGTGTGCTGCCGAACCAGGTCCACGTGGCCAGCGCCATGGCGATGCCCGCGAAACCCAGCGCAAAGTTCTGGTAGTCCTCAAGCGAGACCACGCGGCCCAGCGTGAGCGTGGGCAGGGGTGCGGACTGCTGCGCATCGGCGGGCGAAGCCGGACCGGCGCCGCCGGTCGCGGCGCCGGGATTGGTCACCGTCTGCAATCCCTGCGGGCGATCGAGCGGCAGAGTCAGTTGCCCGGCCGCGACCATCCCTGCAATGCCGATGCCTTTGCGATACTTCGCCTGAATGTTGGAGACGCCGGTCGGCGTGCGCGATCCCGTAACGCCGTCGCCGAACTGCACGGCCGGTCCGCCGCTCGATTTGGGCCGCGTCACAAAGGCGCGATCGCCGGGAGCGGAGGAAAGGAAGTTGGGAACTTCGGTCCACAGCACATTGTTGACGCGGACCTGCAGCGTGGATTGCACGCCGCCCGGAGTTGAAGCCGACGTGTAAGTCAGCGGCGACTGCTTCAACTGGAATTCGAGCGCCGCGTTGGTAGCGTCGCCCGAGCCCATGATCTCCATCATGGTTTCTCCGTGCGTGGCCTCGACGGAGTTGGCGTTCACGTTCAGGGTCGCGGTATCGTAGATGCGCGCGAGGTTGGCGGCGAGCGTCAGCGAAGTCGTCGCGCCGTTCACCGTCGCGATCGAAACGATCGCCGTCTCGCCGGTCACGGGATCGGCCGTAGCCGAAGGCTGCAACTGGAAGCCGTTCGCCGACGACGGCAGGGACAGCGTCCCCGGCTGCCCGGTCAGCGTGAGCACCGTCCACAACAGATTGCCGCTGAGATTCGGATCGGCAATTGGCGGAAATGCGTCCACAAGAAACGGCTGGCCTGCGCTCGCCGCCAGCGCGCCTATTGAGCCGGCGGGCGTGAACCCGCCGTTC
>JBOGLX010000147.1:0-2258 GCA_050745765.1 Occallatibacter sp.
CGATGCTGCGCTGGTCGAGGTGTTGCGGCGCCTCGACCCCGTTAAGATCCAAGGCACCTTAATCGTTGCCTTCGTAGCCCAGCAATGGGCAGGAGCGCGCGGCTTGCAGCGCGTCCTCCAAAGCGAACGACCCGATGAGCTCATCTACGTGGGCCGCATGGTTCCCGGTCGCGTTCTTTCGACAGCTCTTGTCACAACGCGCTTTCCTGAACAACCGCCGGGCGTCGGAGTGCTTGTGTCAACCGTCGCTCGCGGCGGTCTCGCTGGCGAGCTGACCAAGCTCGCCGCGCAGCGCCATATTCCCTGGATTCAAGACTATTCCGCGCCCCTTATTCCGCGCAGCTATCTGCCGCCACCGCCGATGCCTTCGCGCGTTGTCCATCTCGGCATCGCCACGGCCTGGTCATCGAGCCCTGGCGAGCTCATCGACGGTAAGGACTTGAGCGATTTGGCCGTATTGCTCGAAGACTATCTCCAGGGCGCGTCGCAAAAGCCGGCGCTTCCCGAAGCCCACTCGATACCTGAGCCAGCGCTGCCAGCGAAGCCTGAGACCAAGCCCGCACCCGAGGTAATCCTGAAGACGCTCATCGAGACCTATGGCGTGAGCGGGCACGAAGCCGCAGTGCGCGCTGCAGTCCGCCAGCTCCTGCCTCCGTGGGCTAAACCCACAACAGACAGTGCAGGCAATTTGATTCTCCACATGGCGATGACGCCTTCGGGCGCTTTGAAGCCCGGCATTCTGTTTGACGCGCACATGGATGAGATCGGATATAAAGTGCAGTCAATTCAGTCCGGCGGAGACCTGGGGGTTGCTCCGCTGGGTGGTTTCCTTCCCTACTTCTATGCCGGACACGTCGCGTTCGTTCACACGTCTACGGGAATTTGGCCGGGCGTAGTAGAATTGCCCCCCAACTGGAGGCAACCGGGGATTAAGTGGCCCCGGATGCGAATCGCGGGAGCTGGCGCGGAAGTCTCGCCCTATCGTGTGGACGTTGGCGTTCGCACGGCCGCGGACGCCTCCGCTCTCGGCATCAAACCGGGCGATACAATCACGATTCCTAAGAAGTACCGCACGCTGGCGGGCAGTTGCGTTTCCGGAAGGAGCCTGGATGATCGTGTGGGCGACGCGGCCCTGATTTCAGCCGTCTGGACGCTCGGCCCAAAGCCTCGCGATCGGGAGGTGACGTTTGTATTTTCTACCGGCGAAGAGCTTGGACTGTTGGGCGCCGCGGCGCTGGCGAAACGGCTGGCGAGCGAAGGCCGCGTGCCGAAATACGTCTTTGCCATCGACACCTTCGTCACCTCGGACTCGCCCCTCGAATCCCCTCGATTCGCCGACGCTAAAGTGGGCCGCGGATTCGTCGTTAGAGCGGTGGATAATTCCGAGATCATGCCCCGCACGCTCGTTGAGCGCGTCCTGCGCATCGCACAGGAGAACGGAATTCCGGCCCAGTACGGCGTAACCGGCGGCGGCAACGACGGCTCCGCCTTTCTGCGCTACGGCTCGGCCGACATAGCGCTCGGCTGGCCGATGCGCTATTCGCATTCCCCAGGAGAGATGATTGACACACGTGACCTCGACGGCCTCGCCCGGATTGTCGCTGCCATTGCTCGGCAATGGTAGTTTGTCCATTACAGCCATCCCGAATCAACAATTATCAGCGGAACGGACTCAAGCTTTCGGCAGGGCTTCGAAACCCGAGTTCACCGGATCATGACGCGCGGGCCTGCCTCGGAGGCATTGGATGATCGATGCCTCCCGTCTGGAGCCACTCCAATCGGCGCGGCGCGAAATTGGGTTCCCGTTTAGCCTTGCCGTTCTCGGCGCCGCGCAACCGGGTTGGGCCAATTGGCGGCCCATATAACTCGATATTGTCATCTTCGCTGTTCCTTTTCTCCCTGAATCTGCGGAGAACAGAAGCTTACCGGCGAGTATAAACGGGTGTAGCATGGATGCGCCACCGGCGATAGCCGGACGCGAATCTGACGGAAAACCCGGAAAGGCCGCAAACTCTGAAAAGCACAGACTCCGCGCTCCCTCCTCGTTTGGCGTCCCGCGCGCGCCAAATCGGAGGGCTACCGTCTGCGCCAGCCTCGCTGGTAGATTCTCCTGGCGAGTTGAATTCTAAGCCCAAGTCTCAAAGAGAATCATCAGAAGCGTATCTTCAATGAACCGGGGAATTGATAGCATGATGAACCGCCGTCGCTTTTGCTCCACTCTCATCGGCGCCACTGCAGCTTTTCCGGGCTACCATCGG
>JBOGLX010000148.1:0-28271 GCA_050745765.1 Occallatibacter sp.
GGGCCGGGCTTCGGCATGCCCTTCACCATCGCCGGCGGCTCCACCTACGCCGATCCGTCGCAGCGGCCCAGCGCGGGCTTCGGCATGGTCACCCCCGGCTACTTCAAAACCTACGGCGTCCGCCTCATCAAGGGCCGGTTTTTCACGGACGACGACAACGCCGCCAGCCAGCGCGTCGCCGTCATAAACCAGCAGTTCGCCCAGCACTTCTTCCCCGGCAAAAATCCCATCGGCCAGGTACTCAACGTCGAGCAGATCGTTCCCGGTGTGCAGAAGCTCGGTCCCTACCAGGCATGGCAGATCGTCGGCGTCTATCACAACGTGCGCGGCGGCGACTTCGACCACCAGCGGGAGGAGATTCTGGTTCCCTTCTACCAGAGCCCCTGGGTGGGAGCGGCCATCGGCGTGCGTACCGCCGGCGATCCTGAGGCCATGATCAGGACCATCGCCGCCGCCGTCCATTCCGTCGATCCCACGCTGGCCCTTGCCCAGGTGCGCACCCTCAACCAGGTGCGCGACCGGGACCTCTCCGGCAACCGCTTCACGCTTTTGCTCTACGTCTGCTTTGCCGTCATTGCGCTAGCTCTCGCCGTGGTCGGAATCTACGGCGTCATGGCCTTTGCCATCAGTCAGCGCACCCATGAAATCGGCATCCGCATGGCGCTCGGCGCAAGCCGCGAGCGCGTCGTGCGCATGGTTCTCCGCGAGGGGGCCGCCCTGGCCATCGTGGGCCTCGGCATCGGTCTCGCAGGCGCATATTTTGTTGGCCGCGCCATGCGCAGCACCCTCTATGGCGTCAGCGCCATCGATCCCTTAGCGTTCTGCGCGGTCGGGGCAGTCTTATTTCTCTCCGCCATTGTGGCGTGCTATTTTCCCGCGCGCCGCGCCGCCGCCGTCGAGCCCATGAAAGCTCTGCGCATTGAATAATCGCAGGCGATGCCTTGAATTCCCGGATGGAGTACCAAAATCATGATCGAACTGAAAAATGTGGAACGCAGTTATAAGACGGGGCACACGGAGACGTGGGTGCTGCGGCGCGTGGGCTTGACCATTCGCGAGGGCGAGTTTCTGACCATCATGGGGCCGTCGGGGGCGGGAAAGTCGTCGCTCTTGAACGTGCTGGCGCTGCTCGACGATGGATGGCTGGGCGAGTACTGGTTTGGCGAAACGCCGGCACACACGCTCAACCGCAAGCAGCGCGCCGATCTGGCCAGGCAGCGTGTCGGAATGGTTTTTCAGAGTTATCACCTGCTCGACGACCTGACCGTGGCCGAAAACATCGACCTGCCGCTCTCGTACAAGAATCTCCCCGCAAAAGAACGCCAGGGGATGGTGGCCGACATTCTCGACCGGTTCAGGATTGTCGCCAAGAAAGACCTGTTCCCGAACCAGCTTTCGGGCGGACAGCAACAGTTGGTCGGCGTTGCGCGGGCGGTGGTTCATGCGCCGTCGCTTTTGCTGGCCGACGAGCCTACGGGCAATCTGCATTCATCTCAGGCGCGCGAGATCATGGAGCTTTTTTGCGAGCTGAACCGGCAGGGGACGACGATCGTGCAGGTGACGCACTCGGAAGAGAATGCGCGCTACGGCAAGCGGATCGTGGAGTTGCACGACGGATGGGTGACGCGCGACGAGAAGCTGGAGCCAAAACAAACGGAGGTGGGAACGAAGTGAATCGTAGCCTGGTAAAGCACGCAAGAACCGATACAATTCCAGCGGCTCTAAACGCAGCTATCGCGGCATCCCACCCATGCGACAGAAAAAAGTCGCATGGATGGGGCACAGGGCTTTGGGTGCAGCAAGCGTGGAGACGGCTAAGCGCGGCAAAATGGGGCAAGGCCGGAATTGGGGCCGCGGCCGCGATTTTTCTGCTGCAGGCGAGCCTCGCCCTCGGCGCACAGCAGACCGCGCAGCAGACCGCGCCGCAGGCCGCGACCGCGCCTTCCACACCAGCCAATTCGCAGACGGCCCCTGCCGCCCCGCAGCCGCCGACGCCCCCCGCGAACGGCCAGACAGCACCGCCGCCTCCGCTTGCGGACCTGATGCGCCAGAACCCGCAGCCTGCTCCGCCTCAACAGCCGTTTCACGTGGCGCTGCCGCACTCGCATCGTCCGTTTGCAGCCTACATGCCCAGCAACGCGCCCGCGCTCGATCTCACCAACTCGCCGCGCCTCTACGACCTTATCCGCGACGGCAAGCTCTATCTCTCGCTGCACGACGCCATCGCTCTGGCCATCGAGAACAATCTCGACCTCGCTTACTTCCGCTATAACTTCCCTATCGCGCAAACCGACCTCGCCCGCACCAAAGCCGGCGGCGTAGCTTATGGCGTCAATACGAATATTGTGCAGAGCACGCAGGGCGGCTTTGGCGCATCGGCCTCCGCGGGCGGATCCGGCTCCGGCCTGGCTGCCGCCGGCGCGGGGGGCATTGTCACGTCGGCCCTCGGCGCGGGCGCCTCTGTTCCTTCCTTCGACCCCTACCTCACATTCAACGGACATGTGGACCACACGGTCACGCAAGAGGAAAACATCTTTCAGGTCGGCACTCCGATTTTGAAGACAAACACGATTGAGGGTTCGGGCAACTTCAGCCAGTCTTTTCCGCTGGGCACCAATCTCTTCATTCAGTACGAAGGCGAAAGAGCGGCGAGCAATGGTCCCTACAACGTCGTCAATCCGGAACTCTTCTCGGGGTTCGAGGCCCAGGTCACGCAGCCATTGCTGTCCGGATTCGGTTTGGCCAGCAATGAGCGTTACATCCACATTGCCAAGCGCAATCTGCAGATCACGAATCTGGCTTTCAAGGCTCAGACGATTGCAACGGTTACGCAAGTGGAAGACATTTACTGGGACCTTGTGGGCGCTTATCGGGATGGGCAGATCAAAGAGCGCTCGCTGAACCTCGCCAGGCAGACCCTTTCAGACGATCGGAAGCAGCTTGAGCTCAAAGCCATCCCCGCGATGCAGGTGATGCAGGACGAGTCCGCCGTAGCCACCAGCGAAGGCGATCTTACGGTTGCCCGCGCCAATCTGCGCCTCGACGAACTGGAGATCAAGAACGCCCTGACCAAGAAAGACGACCCTACGATCGACACCATGCCCGTCGTCCCTCTGGACCTGAGTGGCGCGCCCGATCCCAACGCCGGCAAACCCATCGACGATCTGATTGCCGAGGCCGAAAAGAACCGCCCTGAAGTCGGCATCTACGAGCAGCAGGCAGAGATCCAGCGCACCAATCTAAAGGGCGTAAACAGCGAGCTTCTGCCCACGCTGAACATGTATGGCTTTTACGCCGGCGCAGGGATCGCGGGACCGCATAACCCCTATTGCGACCTCGGCGCGGCCGAGTGCTCTACGACGCTTCCCAAAAGTTTTACGGGTATGCTCGAGAACACGTTCAATTACTCCGCGCCTGAGTACCAGGTGGGCATGACGCTGCAGATCAATCTCCGCAACCGCGTCTTCAAAGCCGACCAGTTCCGCGCGGTGCTCCAGTACCGCCAGAGCCAGATCACCTCCGAAGAGGAGCAGAAGGGCATTCGCTTCGACGTTCGCAACTCGCAGTTCGCCCTCGAACAGGCGCAGGCCCGCGTGGGCGCGGCACAGCAGGCGCAGGACCTTGCGCAGAAGACCTTTGACATCACCAAGCAGGAGAAGCAGCTCGGAGCGAAGTCCGGCTTCGATGTCCTGACTGCGGACAACGCCCTGGCCGTCGCCGAATCCGCTCTGGTGGTGGCGCAGACGGCCTATGAAGAAGCCAAGGTGGCCCTGGACCGCGCCACCGGCGAAACGCTGGAGCGAATGGACGTTTCGATTGACGATGCGAAATCGGGCGTGGTGACGCACGCGCCGTAGAATCGTTGGGGAGCCAATGCCGGCGGCATCGGGGTCCGCGGCAGCAAGCATCCTGAACCAGAACGCGGAGACGGGGCGCGAAGACGCGGGTTGTGGAGGCAAGCCATCGATAAGGAAGAACGAATTCGCGTTTTGGTCGCCGACGATCAACCCCACATCCTCGAGGCCGTGGGCCTGCTGCTCAAGCCGCAGGGGATCGACGTGGACTGCGTGCGCTCGCCGGAACTGCTGATCGAGGCCATGGGGCAGAGCGACTACGACGTGCTGCTGATCGACCTGAACTACACGCGCGATACGACATCGGGCCAAGAGGGCCTCGACCTCTTGCAGCGCATCCAGGAGATGGACTCGCGCGTACCCGTGATCGTGATGACGGCATGGGGCAATATCGGCCTCGCTGTCGAGTCAATGAAACGCGGCGCGCGCGACTTTATCCAGAAGCCGTGGGAGAACGAGCGGCTGGTCTCGCTGATTCGCGTACACGCAGAGCTGCACCATGCGCTCAAGCGCGCGCGGCAACTGGAGCTTGAAAACCGGCTGCTGCGCGCCGAGGGCATGCCGGAGTTCATTGCCAGCGCGCCGGCCATGCAGCCGGTGCTGGAGCTGATCGCGCAGGTGGGTCCGTCGGACGCGAACGTGCTCATCACCGGCGAGCATGGGACGGGAAAAGAGATTGTGGCGCGGCTGCTGCACACGGCCTCGCCGCGCGCGCGCATGGCGCTGGTTGCGGTGAACGCCGGCGGATTGCCGGAGGGCACTTTCGAGAGCGAGATCTTCGGCCACGTGAAGGGTGCGTTCACCGACGCGCGCACCGACCGCATAGGCCGCTTCGAGCTGGCCAACGGCGGCACGCTGTTTCTGGACGAGATTGCCAACGTGCCGCTGCGCCAGCAGGCCAAGCTGCTGCGCGTGCTGGAGACCGGGGAGCTGGAACGCGTGGGATCGTCGCAGACGCGGCGCGTGGATGTGCGCATTCTGTCGGCGACCAATGCGCAGTTGCACGAAGAAGCTAAGGGCGGCAACTTTCGCGAAGACCTGCTCTTCCGCATCAATACAGTGGAAATTCACCTGCCCGCGCTGCGCGACCGCCGCGAGGACATTCTCCTGCTGGCCACGCACTTTCTGGAGCGCAACCGCGCCCGCTACCGCAAACAAGTGAGCGGATTTTCGCCGGCAGCGATGCAGCAGTTGATGCAGTATCCTTGGCCGGGCAACGTGCGCGAGCTGGAGCACACGGTGGAGCGCGCGGTGCTGCTGTGCCGGGGCGAGGAAGTGGAGCCGGCCAACCTGGCGGTGACGGCGGCGCGCACGGCTGCGCCTTCCTTCGAAAACATGAGCATCGAAGAAGTGGAATCGCTTCTCGTGCGCAAGGTGCTTCGCCGCTGCAACGGAAATATTTCGCAAGCCGCCGAGGCGCTGGGATTGAGCCGTTCGGCGCTATATCGGCGCATCGAAAAGTATGGCCTTTGAGAAGCGAGTGCGCAAAAGGAAGCGGTCGGCGCTTGGCCGGGCGTGGTTCTACTGCCTGCTTCTCTCGTTTCCGGCTCTGCTTTTTGCCGGAATATTGCTTTACCGGGAGAGGGTCGGCGCCACGCCGGCGATTCTGCTCGCCTGCTGCCTGCTGCTGTATCTCGCGTTGGTGGGAGCGGCGCTGATCGACAGCTTGATCCGTCCGCTGCAGACGCTATCCAACGTAGTCTCGTCGCTGCGCGAGGGCGATTACTCGTTCCGTGCGCGCGGCGCCGGCTCCAAGGATGCGCTGGGCGAACTGGCGGCGGAGGTCAACGCGCTGGCCGACCTGCTGCAAAAGCAGCGCGTGCGCTCTCTTGAAGCCACGGCGCTGCTGGCGCGCATCTTTGAGGTGATGCACGCGCCGCTGTTCGCCTTCGACCGCGAGGACCTGCTGCAACTGGTGAATAACGCGGGACTCAACCTGCTGGGACTGAAGTACGCACGCTGCTTCGGACGGCCGGCGCACGAGCTGGGGCTTGATGAGCTGCTGAACGCGCCGGACCAGTCGATCCGCTTGTTCGGGGCGCGGCCTACGCGCTGGCTCTTGCGCAAGGCGGCCTTCCGGCAGGACGGCGCGCCGCACACGCTGCTGCTGCTGGCCGACGTGAGTTTGCCTTTGCAGGAAGAAGAGCAGGCCGCCTGGAAGCGGCTGATCCGCGTGCTGGGGCACGAGCTGTCGAATTCGCTCGCGCCCATCAAATCGATCGCCGGCAGCCTGCTGACGCGCGTGGACGCGCTCGACGGCGAGGAGGCGACGTTGGGGGATTTCCGCCGCGGCCTGGGCGTGGTGGAAAGCCGCGCCGATTCCCTGCACCGCTTTGTGCAGTCTTACCGGCAACTGGCGCAGTTGCCTCCGCCGCGTCTTAAACAGGTGAGGGTTGGGCCGCTGCTGGAGCGCGTAGTGCTGCTGGAGCAGCGGCTGCCCGTCGAGCTCAAGCCGGGCCCCCCGGCGACGCTCGACGCCGATGCCGACCAACTGGAACAGATGTTCATTAACCTGCTGGCCAACGCAGTGGACGCGTCGCTGGCCAATGGGGCGCATCCGGTGCGGACTGGCTGGAAGGTTGCCGGATCGGCCGTAACCGTGGAAATTGAAGACCGCGGGCTGGGAATTGCGAACGCGGAGAATCTTTTTGTGCCGTTCTATACCACCAAACCCGCGGGCAGCGGCGTGGGGCTGGCGCTGGCGCAGCAGATTGCGCGGGCCCACGGCGGCGAAATCCGGCTGGTGAACCGCGAGGACGGCCAGGGCGCGCGAGCCAGCGTGCGGCTGCCGTTGATTGAAGGCTCCGGCTCTGCCGGCAGACCTTAAGGCGGTTCCACCGTTGCTGTACCCGAAGCCCCGTGCCCCATCCATGCGACTCTTTTCTTTCGCATGGGTGGGAGGCCACGACAGGTGAGTACAGCTTCTCCGGAATCGCTATAGACCGATTGTGGAAAGGAAAAACGGCGGCGGCGTTGACGGGCAGCGCGTCAGTCGCAAACGAGTTCGGAATCGGCAAATAGCGGCGCTCCGGCATCGGAGGCGGCAACTGAATCGATCGCATTGGCAAGGCCGGATGCGAAGAAGCGCTCGACTTCGGCGAGCACAGCGGCGCCGGTCCGCGCTTGGTAGATGGCTGCGCGGAGCTTGGCGCCGCCGGGCACGCCGTGGGTAAACCAGGTGGCGAACTGCTTCATCTTGCCGACGGGATCGCCGACGGGGGCATCGCGCGGCTGCAACTGGGACGCGCCCGCTTCCCACCCCACGGACGAAGACCTGTCCGCGGGGACCCCGGTTTCCCACCCCACGGACGAAGACCTGTCCGCGGGGACCCCGGTTTCCGCCAGCAGCATCTCGAAGTAGGCGCGAATCATGCGGTGACGGTCTTCGACCGTGGGCAGATCATAGCTGCCGGTCGCGGTGTATTGAGCGATCTGGCGGAAGATCCAGGGGTTGGCCGGCGCGGCGCGGCCGATCATGACGGCGTCGCAGCCGGTCTCGGCGATCATGGCGGCCGCATCTTCGGGCGTGCGGATGTCGCCATTGCCGACGACGGGGATGGTGACCGCCTGCTTGACGCGCGCGATCCAGTGCCACTGCGCCTGGCCGCTGTAGCCTGCCTCGCGGGTGCGGGCGTGGAGCGCGACGCCGTTGAGCCCCTCGGACTCGGCCATGCGGGCGAGCTCGACGCAGACGATCTGGCTCGAGTTCCAGCCGGTGCGGAACTTGACGGTGAACGGGATGGCGACGGCCCTGCGCACAGCGCGGAAGATTTCGCCGATCTTGGGCAGGTCGCGCAAGAGGCCGGAGCCGCCGTTGCAGCCGACCACGTGCTTGGCCGGGCAGCCGAGATTCAGGTCGACCATGTCGAAGCCGGTCTGCTCCACGATGCGGGCGGCTTCGGCCAGGGTCTCGGGGTTCGAGCCGAAGAGCTGCGCGCCGATGGGGTGCTCGTCGTCGTAGAAGGTCAGGTAGCGGCGGCGCTTGGTTTCGCGCATGCGGGCCAGGCCGTCGGCGGAAGTGAACTCGGTCATCAGCAGGCCGCAGCCGGATTGGGTGTTGCTGACGGCGGATTCAACGGTCTCGTCGGCGGAGTTGTGCGGAGCCGCGGCGCTGAAGAGGCTGGCGTGGCGAATGAAGCGGCGAAAAACCGTGTCCGTGACGCCGGCCATGGGAGCGAGGACGGTGGCGGGTGCGACGAGGATGGGACCAATGCGCATCTGCGCGGGGACGCACGCCGTGGCGGGCATCTGGTGCTCGATGGGGTTGTCCCAGTTCTTCTTCACGGTGAAGCCTCGGCGAGGCATCTGTGCCGCCCTTCGACTTACCTGCCGCGAAACGGTTGGGTGCGGCAGGAATTTGTGCCCTAACAAACCTAGGCCTCCGCCGCGGCGGAGGCTCGATTGAGCTTGCCCGCTGCTGTGTCGGCGTTACTTCGCTGCGGCCTTCATCTCGCTGGCCTTGGCGTATTTGCGCCGGAAGCGCTCTACGCGGCCGGCTGTGTCGACCAGGCGCTGCTTGCCGGTGTAAAACGGGTGGCAGACGGAGCAGATTTCGACGTGGATGTCGCCTTTGTGAGTCGATCGCGTCTCGAAGTTGTTTCCGCAGGCGCAGAGGACGCGCACCGCGGCGTAATGGGGATGAATCTTTTCCTTGGGCATCTCTTTGAAGACAAACCTTTCCTGCAATTTTCCTCTTTTATTGTATGGGGATTTGAGGGGTTTAGCAATTCGTAGGGAACAGAGAATAGAAGCGCCTCCGCAATGGGCGGGAGATTCGCTTACTCAGTCAGGTCCTCTGCCTACCAGTTCCCTATTCCCTACTCCCTACTTCCTATTCCCTGCCCTTCAGCGCCTTTTCGATTCCGGCCTCGGCGAGCGGGGCCATGATGGCGTAGCCGGCCGGCAGCGGGTGTACGCCGTCCTTGCTCAGCGTGGGCGGCAGGCCGCCCTGGGCGTCCTTCATGGCCGAGTAGTAGTCCACGTAGACGTAATGATCCCGAGCGGCGTAAGCCTTGATCCACTGGTTCAGGACGAGGATTTTGGGTGCGGGGTCCTGGCCGGGATTCCACGGAAAATCGACCGAGGGAAGCACCGAGCAGAGCACCACGCGGATGTGGCTGGCAGTGGCGAGCTGGGCCATCGATTCGAGGTTGCCTTCGGTCTGCTCGAGGGTCATGGGGCCGGTGTTGCCGGCGAGGTCGTTGGTCCCGGCGAGAATGACGACGACTTTGGGGCCGAGATCGATCAAGTCCTGGCGGAAGCGGACGAGCATTTGCGGCGAGGTCTGGCCGCTGATGCCGCGGTTGATGTAGGGCTTGCCCGGAAACGACTGGTCAAGATGCCAGCCCTCGGTGATGGAGTCGCCCATGAAGACCACGCGGTTCTCGCCGGCGGCCGGGGGGCCGAGTTTCAGGTCGGCGTCGCGGAAACGCTCGAGGCCGCCGAAGTCGACGAGGAGTTGATCGCCGTGCTGGACCCAGTACTGGCCTTTTTGCCACGACGGGGCGGACAGCGCGATCGGCGCCATGGTTTCGCGGGCGCCGCCGGATTGCTCCTGGTGGTTCTGAGCAGCGAGATGGACGGGCAGCATGATCAGTTCAGCCAAAGCGAGAGAAACGATGCACGCACCCGGCATAAATCGATTCACAACAGTGTCTCCCTTTGCACTCGATTGTAAGCAAGGCGGAGGCGGCGCGTCGATGTGAGTAAAGGATTTGCGCGCGGCCCGGCAGTGTGGTGGTCCCAAAGTCCTTTGAAAAACAACCGCAGATCCTTCGACTCCGTTTGCCGCAAAAAGCGCGGCAAACTCCGCTCAGGATGACAGCAGTATTGTGGCAAACTCCGCGATGACAGCAGTATTTGCGTTGCGAACTTTAGATTCGGGCCGGCAAGAGCTTTTCCACATTCTGCGCCCGGCGACCCACAATCGCGCAGGCGGGTTCTCTGCGCTAGGCTTAAAACGTGGCGGATGTTTGTGCGATTTGCGACGGAGTGGGGCTGGTGCGGGTGGTGGACGCCGAGGGCAAGTGGGTCTCCCGGCCGTGCGAGTGCCAGCAAGTGGAGCGGGAAAGACTGCGCCTAGTCGCCGCCCGCATTCCGAGGGGCTACTGGGATTGTACGCTGGACGGCTATGATACATCATTTCCTGGCGCCGACCCCTCCCAGGCTTGGGCCTTGAAGGCGGCGCGCAAATTTGTCGACGCTTACCCTGTTGACACCGCCGGAAAGGGTCTCCTTATAGTAGGCTCTCTCGGCGTCGGTAAGACACATTTGGCGGTCGGCATACTCCGGCGGCTCCTTCAAGAGCGCGGTGCATCCGGAATCTTCTGTGATTACGGGGCGCTACTCAAGGACATTCAAAGCAGCTTTAATCCCCAAGTAAATGTCACAGAATTCCAACTCTTGGAGCCCATCCTCACAACGGAGGTCTTGGTCCTGGACGACTTGGGCGCACAAAAGCCAACGGACTGGGTATGGGACAATGTAGCACTCATTCTAAACACCCGATATAACAACAAGCTTACCACCATTGTTACCACCAACTATCCCGATCTGCCGCCCGGAGGCGGGGAATTAAAAGAGGTCGAGCGGGCGGCCCGCGAACTTACGCTCGGCGACCGCATCGGGGAGCGCATGCGCTCCCGCCTCGCAGAAATGTGTATCCGCATCGAGATGACCGGCAAAGACATCCGGCAAACGGTGAAGCGGGCGCGGTTTGGGTGAGGTTTGAGGGGCTGACCGCCTGGTTTCGAGACACAGTGCACGACTTCGATACAGACGCCTGTACGGTTTTGAGACAGACTGTGTGAATTCACGACGGTCTGTACGGGTTCGAGACAGCCAGCGCCGTCTGGCTGCTTCAGAAAAGGACAATACCGCAGAGGAGCAGGAGCAGGACGGCTATGGCCACGCCCTGGTAAACGAGATTTGAAACCAGCGCATCGCGGGACGGCTCGCCGGGCGGCGCGGTGGAGTAATGGGGGGAGCGTTGCATGACCGACCTGCCTTTCGATGCCTTGCGGCAAGGGTCGCGGCTCCCTTGCGGGAACCGGTTCCGAAGGTTCACTTGCTGACTTAGACGCGGCGCCTGAGCAGGAGATGCATTTGGCTATGAAGAAGGCGTCAAACTTTCGTTCACGGCGCCGGTTACGCCCACACCCGTTACACCCACCCAGTTATATTCGCCCAGCCACACCCGCTTTGATCCGAAATCCTGCAAAAGGAGAGGAGGAAGTCCGGCCGCGAATCCGATCGGTAATGGGTGTAGAATTCGCACGTGAGCAGTGGTCCGCAACTGATCCGTCCCGCCGAGCCGCAGCATCGCAACTGGCTGCCGTTGGCGATTGCCGCCGCGGTGGTTTTGCTGGTGGCGCTGGGGCTGCTGCTGGTGTATCAGCACGGCAAGAGCGCGCCCACGGTGACGCCGGTCAATGCGCCGCTCGACCCTTATGCTGCGCACTTGACGATCTCGGGGCTGGCGATGAGCCAGTCTACGAATTTTATGGGGAGCCAGATCACCTATTTGGGCGGACACATTGCGAACACGGGGAACCGGACAGTAACGGGGATCACCGCCCAGGTGCTGTTCCGCGATTACACGAATATAGTGACCCAGAACGAAACTCAGCCGCTGAGGTTCATCCGCATGACGAAGCCCTATATTGACGTGGAGCCGGTTTCGGCGGCGCCGCTGAAGCCGGGTGCGGCGCGCGATTTCCGGCTGACCTTCGACGGGACGCCGCAGGATTGGAACGGGGCGTATCCGGAGATCCGGATCGTTCACGTGGAAACCGAATGATCCTCGGCCGCAGTCTCGCAGGGGCCGCGGGCTCTCAGACTCCCATTTTACTGTGTAGAAAGTACGTAAAAGCGCAAAAATTACACTTCCGCATTCCCAGCCGATAGCCGCGCGCGCGGCTGCTCCTCACCGCGATTGCCCGCCTAAACTACACATTCTAAACAAGCTCCTAACGCTACCGCTGGACCCTTTGCGCTTTGGCAAGTGTGTTGCAATCTCTCAAGGCGAGAGAGAGGGGGCATCCTGCGAAGGCCGGCAGGGAGGGTTCCCCCACAGAGGGCTCAATTCCATGAAAAACAGTTCAGCATTGGCAGTTAGCTTATCTCGCCAGTTCGCAGTAGTAATTCTGGCTTCCGCACTGGGGGTTCCGGTGTGGGCGGCACAGCAGACAGATACGGCGGCACAGCAGCAGCAGACAAACGCCCAGAGCGCCCCTCCTTCGGCTTCGCAGCCCTCCCCCGAGGGTGGTACGTACGTACCCCCTCCGAAGGAGGGGTTTTGGGGCCGGGTGAACCCCTTTGCCCGCAAGAAGTGGGTGAAGCGGCAGCTTGACCCCATCAATTCTCAGCTCGACGAGCTGGATCAGGTGAACGCCCGAAACGCACGGCAGATTCAGGATGTGGACGCGCGTGCGCAGGCCGGCATCCAGAAGGCGCAGTCGACGGCGGACAGCGCGAACCAGACGGCAACTTCCGCAGGAAATCAGGCACAGCAAGCCAACACTACGGCGGAACAAGCATCGAACACAGTGCAGCAGTTGAATACCACGGTGACCGGACTCGACCAATACCACCAAGTGACATCTTTCGATGTAGCGTTCAGAGGTGAAAGCCCTGTATTGACGGGTGCGGCGCGTGAGCAGCTCGACAGCCTGGCGGCCAGCGTCACGGGGCACGACGGTTACATTTTGCAGATCGATGCGCAATCGCCGCTGGCGGGCAGCGCCGGAGTCGAGAGTTCGCAGCGTATGGCTGAAGCGATCGAGCGCTATCTCGTCACGCAGCATCAGATTCCCATCTACCGCATGCACGCGGTGGCCCTGGGCAACCAGCAGACGACCGACGCGGCCAACGACAACGGGCGGCCGGAGCGGGTTCACCGGAGCAATGTGCATGTGCAGTTGATGGAAAACAGTTTGGCGGCCCAAGGAGCAGCACCACCCCAGGGTACTGCTTCCTTGAGCGGCGCGGAGCGGCAATAAAGCCGCAGCCCCTCCCTCCGAGGCGATTTCCGCGCCAACGGCCACCCCGCCGTTTGGCCGCCAATCAAGCTCTCGCAACACGAGAGAACCAAGGCAACTTGGCCCCCGCCAAAAACGGGGGCCGATTTTTTTGTGCGATGGCTTCAGAGGGTGCGGGAAAAGGAAGAGTCAAGCCAAATTCGACCGGGAGGCTTGCCGCGCAGGGGTCAAGCGAGCCGCTAAACGGCCAGACCACGAATGTGCGCACCCACCCCCTCACTGTTACCACCCTCATCGCGCTCACAACGAGCTTAGAACTAATTGGGGAACGCCGCAAAACGGCTGGACACGATCCGCAATTGCGGATCGTGCCCAGCAGGCCCAAAATTCGAATTGGAGTTTTAGCCGCCTCGCGTTTTGCAGCCCAGTGCCTCATCCGTTTCGGCTAGGCCTTGCAGAACCGCCTTCCTTTGTAAAAACGGCCAAACCAATCAAAAGCGCACCGCTGAGCAGCAGCATGCTGAAGCCTGAGCCCTCCGGTACGTTCACGGCGAAGTCAACGGTGCCCAAATCGTTGGTGGACAAGTCGTTCGGCCCTCCCACCAGGGTGAAGGAGCCGTCGTACACGCCGTGCGCGGTCCCGCTGGGAACCGCGACGGTAAACAGAGCGCCCATGTAAGACTGGCCAGGGGTGAGGGAGAGCGGGAAGTTGCTCAGGAAATCCGTGTCGTCCAGCGAGAGCGGCGAAGCAATATTGAAGCTGTCGGCGTTGAGGAACACGTCGGCCAGGTTTGCGCCCGGCGCCGATACGGTGGCATCGAAGGTGGCCGTAGAGCCTGGGCTAACGGAGATGGTGTAGTCAGTCAGAGTGAACGTGACCGACTGGGCGTGGCACGCCGCGGACAAAAAGCCCATCGTCAGCAGCGCCATGAACGTAAAACCGATGAAGCGTTTCATAATTTCCTCCGAAGTGGTTGTGCCGCGGGTTAAGAGCTAGGGGAGCGAGGGGAGCACGGTGCGGATCGAGCCGCCCCAAGTGCCGCCGGTATAAGTGCCCGTCAATTTCTCCACCGTCGCCGCGCCCGGGGTTCCGGCAGTGGACGGGAAGTTGACGACGAAGCTGGTGGACGTGCCGGGAGCAATGTTCCCCACCGTCAACGGAAGTGCTGCCGTGGGCAGTGTCGAACCCGCCGCGCTCCCTAGCTTGGCCCCGGTCAAAACGACGTTTTGGGCTGTTCCGGTGCCGGTGTTACTCACATGCACAGTGCTCTGGTAGGTGCCGTCCCCTTCTGCAAACTGAGTCACCGCCATGACCAGTTGAACCGTTCCCGAGACCACCGGCGGGGTAAGAACAATGGTCGTGAATGACCGGGCCGGCAATGTGGCAGTCAGCGTGGTTGCACTCAAAGTTGCCACGCCGCTGGTGAGGGCGACCGCAGCGTTAACGGCCTCGGGCGAGTCAGAGTTGGCAGTGGCGTTGGGGATGGTGTTCACGTCGGTGACGTAGGCGGCAGGCAGCCAGCCGGCCGTCGACGCATCGAGCGTGAGGGTGAGTGTCTGGCTTCCGGTAGTGTAGTTGTCGACAACGTTGATCACTTTCGACCCATCGGGGTTTATGAAGGCGGTGGGAACGATGCAGCCTCCCTTACCCTGGGTAATCGTCGTGCAAGCAGGTGAATTCGTAGTCATCGTAACCTGGTATGCACCCGGATGCACGAAACGGGAGAAGTGGGCGAGCGCGTAAAAACGCGCGGGAACCGTAAGGGTGCTGGCCGGCGCCGTGTAGGTCTTACCCGGCGCGTAGGGGCCGTCGGGTTCAAGCATGGCTCCGGTCGACGATGTCGAATCGGAATACCAATAGAGGTAGGCGCTGATTTGGCCCAGGTTGAGCGCGTTGGAGATATCGTTAGCGATGAACATGCCATCGTTGTAATTGTTCGACGTGCCGGCAAAGACCGTATCCCAATATGGGTTCCAGGCATCGGGGGACTGCGGGCCCCACTCGGTCATCCAATTCTTCTTTATAGGGCTGCCGGCCGGCGCTGTGGTCAGCACAAAATTGGCCACCTGGCCGTACTCGTGCGCCGAGTAGATATCCACGTAGGAATTGGCCGTGGCGTCGTTGACGATGGCCGTGTTGTAGGTGTTTGCGGTGTTCCAGTTATAGACGTCGCAGCACACCTGCTTCACGCCGGGTAACGCGGCCCGCACGATGGGGCCGTAAGTATCGAGGAAAGTGATCGCCTCGGCCGACGTGGGCGTCATGGAAGCGTAGCTGCCGGTGTTGGCGTCCGGCTCGTTGATCCAATCCATGGCGCTGATGGGAACGCCGTTCGCCAGGTAGTCCTGGACAAACTGCACCATGTAATTGGCGTAAGCCGTCATACAGCTTGCCCCGTTTCCCGCCAGGTTGCACTGCGTCGAACTGGTGGAGCTGGTACCGTCGCAGACCACCCCTCCGGAATAGTATTTATCGTTGTTTTTCATGTAGCTGGGCGCGCCCCACGAATTGGCGTAGAAGCCCTTGACGCCATACTTCACTGCCTGCTGGCCCATCCAGATTTCCCCGCCGGCCGAGTTGTCAAACGTGTAGTTGGGAGTCTCGCTGCACGAGGACGGTGTGTTGCCGGCGGTGGTGCCCGCGATGAAGATACCGGAGTTCGCAAAGCCGCTGGGACTGGTGACATCTGTGGCTGAGGTGAGCGGTGTGGTGACGTCGTCGACGCCCATGCGCAGCATGCTAACGCCCGCTCCGTCTACCGGATTAAAGAGCATGTCGATGGTCTCACTGGAAAGACTGCCCGTCGTGCCTGGAAGACTGCCAGTCATCGTCTCGATATACGATGGCCTTCCGAATGTCGCGGCCACGCCGAATCCATCTATCTGCTGCAGTTGAGAGGTGAAATTGACTGTGCCCGTGACCTGGGCCTTGGCCGATGGCGTAGCCATCAACCCCATCGCCGCAACCATCGCGAGCGAAACGATCATAATGCAGGCTTTGCGATCGGAGCCTTGCCTGCCGGATTGATTGGAACCTTCCATTTGTTGCCTCCTTGCTTTCTGGTAATGTTCAGTCCGCCTTCACTTGGGCACACACCAACCCACCGCCGGAAAGCAGACTTTCCGAGCGCTCCCGATATGCCGGCGTACAATGCGACGCCCGGTGGCGCGAGCAACGAGAGCTTGATCGCGCCGACAGGCCTATTTTGTTCGAGGCACCAATAAAATCGTGGCGCCAGTGGCGGCGGAGTTGAAATTTCTTTGGTTCCGAAAACAGTGAATCATCACCGTGTTGCGAAGAAAACATTCTGTTTCAGGGATGAGACCTATACCCGCAACCAGACGAGTTCAGTTCGCAAACCGGTGAAACCGATTTAGTGGCGCGATGGTAGCAAACAGACTATAGGCTGTCAATCATTATCTTCCACAGTCCTTCAAGGCTTCTCGAAGAGGGCGCTGGAGGGTGGCCTTCCGGTTCAGCCTCCGTGCGATGGCGATCTCATGATCCGGGGCAAGGCTTTGAATAACAGCAATTTGTATCGGATTCGCACTAAAGGAGTGCCTTCGGATCATCGATGGGACCGGAGTACACAGCGCCACCGAACTTTGGACCGCTGCATCCGCCGGGGCGTGTGCAGGAGGCGTTCGCCCGCGCTACGGCGAGTTTGCGCCTGGCATCCAAGCTTTGCTGAGGTTCGTGGAGCGAGGCTCGGCCCGCAGGATGAAAGCGGAAGTGTGGAGTGCTTCGGGCGCGGCGCTTGCATGCCAGGGGTGCAATCGCGTAGGGTGCAGGGATAGGTTAGAGCTGGTGACGCGGATTTCTGATTCCCCGGAAATGGACGCGGCGGCTTTGGCCAGGCAGCACCGGGCCGAATTCGCTCGAATCGCGTTCGAGAATCACTTTGCGATCTCGCCGGATGGCATCTTTGTGACGGATGCCGCGGGCACGATCCGCGAGGCGAACCCGCGCGCCGCGGAGATGTTTGGATACACGCGGGCGGAACTGATGGCGCTGGCGATCGACGCGCTGGTGCCGGAGCGGTTCCGGAGGCGGCATCCGGGGCACCGCGAAAATTACAACGCACATCCGAGAGCGCGGCAGATGGGCGCGGCCATGAACCTGTTCGGGCTGCGTAAGGACGGCACCGAGTTTCCAGTAGACATTATGCTCAAGCCTATCGGGACGGCGGCGGGGCCGGTGGTGCTGAGCTTTGTGCGCGACGTGACGGAGCAGCGGGCGGCGCTCGATGAGCTGCGGCGCAAGGACCTGCAACTGCGCTCGATCATGGAGAGCATCCACGACTACGCCATCTATATGCTGGACCCGGAAGGGTGCGTGATGACATGGAGCCCTGGCGCGGAACGGATCAAGGGGTACACAGCGGACGAAACTCTGGGACTGCACTTCTCGCGGTTCCATACCGATGAGGACGTGGCGCGGGGCCGGCCGGCGGAGCTGATGCGGCTAGCCGCCGAGCGCGGGCACGTTGAGGGGGAGGGGTGGCGGGTTCGCAAGGACGGGACGAGATTCTGGGCCAGCATGGCGATGACGGCGATTCGCGACGACACGGGGCAGTTGACCGGATATTCGAACGTGACGCGGGACCATACGGACCGCAAGCGCGCCGAAGAAGCGGTGATGCTGCAGTTGAGCGAAGCGCTGCTGGCGAATGTGGACGTACGCAAGCTGCTGGGGGCGATCTCGGCAAGTATTCGCGAGGTGGTGCCTCATGAATGCGCAACGCTGGCGCTCTACGACCAGGGAACAGGCAACCTGCTGACGCAGTTTCTGCGCGCGGAAGAGGGAGAACCGCAGCGCGGTGAGTTGCGGCTGCCTCTGGAGGGATCGCCGTCGGGCAAGGCGTTTGCCACGCGCGAGCCGGTGTTGCTGCCGAAGATTGCGGACGCCGGGTTTGCGGCGGAGACGTTGAAGCACCTGACCGCACTGGAGATGCAGGCTGGATGCTGGGTTCCCCTTCTGCACCGGGGCGAGCCGGTCGGAGCGATGTGCGTAGCCAGCCGCAGGGAAGGCGCCTTCACCGCGCACGATGCGGAGATGCTGACGCAGATTGCCGGCCAGGTGGCGATGGCGGTGAACAACGCCATGACGTTCCGGCGGATTGCGGAAGTGAAGGACCGGCTGAGCCAGGAGAAACAGTACCTGGAGTCGGAGATCAATCTTGAGCATCGCTACGAGGATATTGTGGGCGAGAGCGCGGGGCTCAAGCAGGTGCTGAAGCAGATTGAGACCGTGGCGCCGACAGACGCGACGGTGCTCATCCAGGGCGAAACGGGAACGGGCAAGGAGCTGCTGGCGCGGGCGATTCACCGGCTGAGCCCGCGGCAGGGACGCACGTTTGTGAAGTTGAGCTGCGCGGCGATTCCGGCGGGGCTGCTGGAGAGCGAGCTGTTCGGGCACGAGCGGGGCGCATTTACGGGGGCGATCGCGCGCAAGATCGGGCGGCTGGAACTGGCGCACGAGGGCTCGCTGTTCCTGGACGAAGTGGGCGAACTGCCGCTGGACTTGCAGCCCAAGCTGCTGCGCGCGCTGCAGGAGCGGGAGATCGAGCGGCTGGGCGGAACGCGCACTATACCCGTGAATGTACGGTTGATTGCGGCAACCAACCGGGACCTGGGAAAGATGGTGGCGGAGAAGCAGTTCCGCAGCGATCTCTACTACCGGCTGAAGGTGTTTCCGGTGTTGGCGCCGCCGCTTCGGGAGCGCGTGGGCGACATACCCATCCTGGTGCGGCATTTTGTGGCGACCCACAGCCGGCGGATGGGCAAAAACATCGAGACGATTCCCGGCGAGACGATGGATGCGCTGACGCAGTGGAAGTGGCCGGGAAACATCCGCGAGCTTGAGAACTTTCTGGAGCGGGCAGTGATCCTGACGCGGGGGCCGGTGCTGCACGCGCCGCTGGCCGAGCTGGAGATGGAAGAAGAGGAAGAGGACGAAGCCGGGCCGGAGAGCGCGACTCTGCGCGAGGCCGAGCGCGAACATATATTGAAGGCGCTGCGCGAGGCCAATGGTCAGATCGGTGGAGTAGATGGGGCGGCGGCGCGGCTGGGATTGAAGCGGACGACATTGAACTCCAAGATGAAGAAACTGGGCATCGGGCGCAGGCGAACTGACTATATGTAGCCGCGGTGACGGGATTTCGTCATCGTCGCCTCGTCAGATGATTTCGCGCCGCTTTTTGGCCGGTGCGGCTCCGGATTATAACTCCTTTCAATTCAATTGCGAGAGAACGTTTTCCGGCCGATCGATGACTTTGGCACGCGCCGTGCCTATATCAGGGCCTGGCGCAGGATGAGCCGGGTTACGTTGAAGATCACCGTCCAAGAGAACGATAAGACGATCGGGATCACGCTGGAGGGGCGTGTGGCGGGGCCGTGGGCGGCTGAATTGAGCCGCGTCTGGGTCGATACGGCCCCCCGGTTGAATTCGCGCAGGCTCATCCTGGACATAAGCAATGTGACGTACGCGGATGCCGCTGGGCTGGGCGCATTGCGGACGATTTATTCCGAAACGGAGGCCCGCGTAGCGGCGGGAACGCCCTGGACGGAATATCTTGCCGGAGAGATCAGGGATGCGAAATTGGATTGTGTCGACGGGGAGATCGCACATGGGACCCAGGCAGAACTTGGTTAGCAGCATAGGTAGTCAGGCCCAACAGGCCGGCATGTTTTTCAACAATCTGCCGCAGGATGCGCAAGACGATTTGCGGGCGCATTCTCACGTATCGCACTATACGCCGGGGATCGCGCTTTTTGCGGAGCGGGATGCGGCTTCGGGATTGCGTATTGTGCTGGAGGGCGAAGTGAAGCTCTCTATGAATTCGGCGGACGGAAAGCGGCTGATCCTGCGCATCGCGAGAAAGGGCGAAGTGTTGGGATTGGCCTCGGCATTATCGGGCAAGCCTTACGAGATGACCGCGGAGACGTTGTATCCGGCAAAGATCGCCTATGTGCAGCGCACGGAGTTTCTCGGATTTCTGGCGCGGCATCCCGATGTTTACGAGATGGTGAGCGTGGAGCTGGGGCGCAGTTACGCGCTGGCCTGCGATCAACTGCGCACGGTGGGGCTGTCGGCTTCGGCGCCGGAAAAGATTGCCCGTTTGCTCCTTGAATGGGGCCAGAACGGGCAGACGACGGATTGCGGTACGCGTTGCCGGTTCCCGCTGACCCATGGCGAAATCGGCGAGTTCATCGGGTCTTCGCGGGAAACGGTTACCCGGACGCTGAGCGTGTTCAAGACTCGGAGGCTGGTAGATTTTCACGGTTCGACAATGACAATTACGGGCCGCGCGGCGCTGGAAAGTCTGGCGCACTGCTAAAGCTTCCATTCCCGGACTTCATAACCTTCTTTTTATTTTGCAATGCTCCGGGATAATTCAGGCAATACTGTTCATAGGCCGCGGCGGCGGGCAGTTCTCAGGCTCGCCGCCGCGGGTAATTTTTTGTAGACCAAATTCGAGGCGTTTTGCGGAACGCGTTGCCCGTATTCGATACGAGCGAAGGACCGAGTATACTGGGCGTGTCATCTGGGATCGGTGAAGAAACTGAATGTAAGAGAGCGTTCCACGGCTATGGTCCCTGGAAGTTTTCTCCGCTTTGTCCAGCAATGTGCGTCCCGGGAACACCGCCGAATGAGTTTCGGAGCGCGGTAAAGCTCTTCGATTTGAGAACCAGAATAATATCCATGTTTCGGCGTGAATGCGAAGGGAGAATCGAATCGCTGTGGACTGGAAAGAGCAGGTTTATGCCTCCTATGTCTCCAGCGGTCAGGCCCATATCGATCTGGGCCCGCAGCGCAAGTATTTAAGCCGCGTAATCCGCAGGCACTTTCCCAAAGATCGCAAGGTGAAGATCCTGGACATCGGCTGCGGCAACGGCCCGCTGTTATGGTTCCTCTCGCAGCACGGTTATCGCAATCTACGCGGCGTGGACGGGTCCATGGAGCAGGTCAATCTTGCCAAAGAGTTAGGGGTGCCTGGCGTCGAGTGGGGAAACGGGCTGACCGTGCTCCAGCAGGCGTCTTCTACCTCAATCGACGTGATCTGCCTCTTTGACGTCCTTGAACACCTGACTCGGCAGGAGTGTTTCGACCTTCTCTCGGAAGTACACCGCGTTCTCACTCCCAACGGTCTGTGCATCGGGCATGTTCCAAATGCCGAAGGCATCTTCGGCTCGCGCATCCGGTACGGCGACCTCTCGCACGAACAGGCGTTCACGGAGCGTTCGATCGGCCAGATGTTTCGCTGCCTCAAGTTTTCCGAAGTGAAATCCTGGGAGGATACGCCGGTTTTCGCTGGCTTGAGCACGGTGCGCCGCGTCCTGTGGACCCTTGGCACCGCGCCGATCCGCCTCCTTTTCGCGGCGGAAACTGGAAGGTTCCATGTCCTCCTCTCGCAGAATCTTCTGTTTGTCGCGCATCGCTAGAGCAGCCTGTTCAGCCTCAAGCTGCACGGCCGCCTCGCGTGTCTCATGCCTCGCGGCTTCGCCATTGGCCAACGAGATCGGCGGCGGCCTGGCGCCAGGTGGGGAACTCGAATTTGAAACCGGCGCCAAGCAGGCGGCCGGGGACGGCGCGGCGGCTTTTGAGGACCAGTTCGGGCTCGGAGCGCAGGAAAAATGTGCCGATGGCGATGAGCGGCGCCGGCGCGGGCAGGCCGTTGGGCATGTCCCAGGCGTCGCGCAGAGCCTGCATGAACTCGCGGTTGGGCAGCGGGTTGGGCGCGGCGAGGTTGACGGGGCCGGCAATCTCGTCGCGGTCGATCAGGAATTCCACGGCGCGGGCGAAGTCGGACTCGTGCATCCAGGAGACGTACTGGCGGCCGTTGCCCTGCGTGCCGCCGAAGCCGAAGCGGACGAGATTTGAGAGCACTTCGAATACGTTGCCGTGAGTGGGGCTGAAGACCAGCGAGGTGCGCATGGCGATCTTGCGCGTGCGCGGCGTTTCGGTTTCGAAGAACGCGGCCTCCCAGGCTTTCACCAATTCGATGGTCCAGTTCCATTTTTTGGGGGCCCGGCGGCGCTTCCCGATCAGCTCGCCGCCGCCGATCTCGCCGGCGGTTTCGTCCATGTCGCGGTCGAGCGCGTGGCGATAGATGGTTGCGGTGGAAGCGTTGAGCCAGACGCGCGGGGGATTGTCGAGCGTGGCGATAACGTGGTTGAGCAGGCGCGTGGGGCCGATGCGGGAATCGTAGAGCTCGCGGCGGTTGGCCGGCGTGGAACGGCAGTTGACGCTGCGTCCGGAGAGATGGATGCAGACGTCGGCGCCTTCGAGGGCCTCGACCCACGGGCCAGGATGCGCGCCGTCCCAATGCACGGTCTGCCACGGGGCGGTGTAAGGGCCGCGCGTGAGGACGATGACCTGATGGCCGCGCTCCTGAAAATAACGCGCGAGCAGTTGGCCCACCTGGCCGCTGCCGCCGGGCAGGACGATTCGCAGTGGGCGCGGGGGCAACGGACTTGAAAGAATCATCCGGCCTCTCCGTAGATGGCTTTGAGCAGCTCGCCTGCCGGCCTCAAAAACGGGCGCAGGAGCGGGACCTGCGCGAGTTTGAATAATACAAGCATCATGGCCAGGGTCTTGTCGAAGAGCAGGCGGGTGCGCGCCTGTTTGGGCGAGCCGTCGTAGATCCAGAAGAGAAAGATGCCCATCTGATAGAGCCAGAGCAGGCGTGGAAGATAGGGCAGGATGGACTGCGGCAGACGAAGCTTCGAGTCCTCGACGGCGCGGGCAAAGAACAAGATATCGCGGTCGCGGATGGGCGCGGTGGAGGCGCTGAAGGGCGAAAGCGCGTGCGCGGGGTCGACGTGGGCCGAGAGCGCGGCGACCAGAGCGCGGTTGGAAGCGAAGTATTCGAGCTTGTGGTCGACGATGCCCCGAAGGCGCGTTTCGAGCGTGCGGCTGGCGGCAAGAATGCGGTCAAGCGCTGGCGCCATCTCCTCTTGCGACTGCTCGTAGAAGGCCATCACCAGCGCGTCCTTCGAGTCGAAGTAGTAGTAGGCCGCACCCACGGCCACGCCGGCGGCTGAGGCGATCTCGCGCATGGTGGCGGCCTCAAAGCCGCGCTCGCGAAAAACGGTGAGGGCCGCGGTGAGGATGCGCTGGCGGGTGGCTTCGGATTTGGGAGTGGCTTGGGCTGCCATTGAGATGTTCAGCCTTCCTTGTCTGATTACGGTTTGCTTCTCTTCCATTGCATGGTAAACGCGCGTCCGGCCGAGGCGAAAACTAAAGAAACAGGATCAATCCGATTCTCCGCGGCGAACGCATTTGTGCAGAATCTTCAGAGCAAGCACATAGAGACAGGTCGTCAAGGATCCAACGATCAAGGCAAGGACAAGGAACAGCATTACGGGTGGGTCGGTGAGAGAGTGGAAAAGACAAGTCATGTAGGAATTGCCGTAGGAGTTGCCGCAAGCCCGCTGGGCGACCATTTGCCAAAGGACGAGCGACACCGGTCCGACCAGAATCCCAATGGAAAAGATGACCCAGACCCGCCGCTCCTCCGCGTCTTTGAATGCGATCGCGACTGGGAGGAACAAACACCAAGCCGGCAAGGCCCACCAAATCGTTACTAGAATTCCGAAGTAGGAGGAGTTGAGAAAGCAGGGGGCAAGCGTGGCGCAAGCGCCGGGGGTGCGCAGCACGACGGAGGCGCCGATGAGAAGGCCCAAGCAGGCGGCAGAAAGAAGCAAACAAGCGAACGAAGTGCCCACTCGTATCAATACGCGCATTCAATTGCTCCAGCGAGGTTGGCACTTCGAACCTGAGAGTTGGCGATGTAGTAAGTCTCCTGCATTGCGGGCCTCCGTGTCGAAAGCTATTGAACACGTTCAAAGCAAAGGTAAGACGGATTTGAACGCGTGTCAAGCTAACACTGAATGTGTTCAGAAAAGAGGCGGCGAAGATAATTGGCGCGCTGGGGCTTTGGGCCAATCCCACCCTTCGAGCAAAAAGCGCTCGAAGGATGGGGCACCCACATTGGATTGGCCCCGCCCATGTTATCGGGATGATGCGATTTTCGCCGGCGTGAGCGCGGCGGTCCAGTCGGCAGCGGTGTCAACAAGGACGTCGGGCGGGGTTTCGAGCAGATTGCGTTCTCCGAAGCCGAAGTCGCAGCCGAGGCTCCAGACTTGCGCGTTGCGGGCGGTCTGGACGTCAACCTTGCTGTCGCCGATCATGACCGTTTCTTCCGGACGGGCGCCGGTTTCCTCCATCAGCGAGCGCAGGCCGAGGGGGTCGGGCTTTTTGGCTGCGAAGCTGTCGCCACCGTAGATGTGCAGAAAGTAGCCGGCGAGGCCGAGCCCTTCGCAGATGCCGCGCGCGGGGCGAACGGGCTTGTTGGTGAGCACAGCCATCGCGCGCCCGGCGGCCCCGTGTGCCCCGCTGGGCGCATCGTGCAGCTCGCGCAGGGCGGCCAGCGCCTGCAGAACCCCTTCGTACATATAGGTGAAGTCGAGATTGTGCTCGCGATAGTAGGCGAGAAAAAATGCGAGGGCGTCAGCGAGCAGTTTTTCGTCCACGCTTTCCAGCGGCCGGCCCTCTTCGGCAGCAAGCGCGCGGCGGACAAGCGAGGGCACGCCGTTGCCGACGAAGCTGGCGATGAGCGGGTTTGGCAGAGGGGCGCAGCCGAATTGGGCGAGCGTGGCGTTGACGCTGTTGCACAGATCCTTCGCGGAGTCGATCAGGGTGCCGTCGAGGTCGAAAACCAACAGCTTGAGGCGCTCGACGGGGATCGGGCGAAAGACACGGATCATGCTTTAAGTGTAGCGGGACCTGGGCGCCGAAGCGCACAGGCCCCCTGCGGTGAGCTACTCGCGGAAAGAAGTAGTTTCGATTTGCCCCGTCGTACCTGCCGGATTGCATGCAGCATTTCTTGAAAGCTACGCCCTGAGCCGCAGGGACAGAGATCCTCGCGCCCGAGCTTTTCAAGTAGCTCTTTGTTTGTGCGAACGATACGAAGTCCGCGTCTGACGTGGGTTTCCGAGGGATAGCCTGTGCGGCGTTTACTGCTCCGCTCGAAAGGAGAAGATTTCGTCGAAGTTGTCGATAGCCATGGTCGTTCTCCTTTTGTGAGATAGTGCGATCTTATCATGAGGGGCGGACGCGGCGCGGCCTCTCAATGAATGCGAATGGAGCCGGCGCCGGTGTGGAGGCGGACGGTGGGGCCGCCACCGCCGAGCTGGCCAACCAGATGGTGGCGATCTTCGCTGCCCTGCGAGGTGATTTGGCGGTCGCAGTGGATGCTGCCGAAGCCACTTTCAGCGTCGATGTCGAGCGAGGCGCTGCCGGTCCAGATTTCAATGCTGCCGGCGCCGGTGTGGAGATTCCAGGGCGCATCGGGATCTCCCGCGGCGTGGATGCTGCCGGAGCCGGTTTGAGCGCTGAGGCCGCCATGGATGTCGTGCAGATCAATGCTGCCCGACCCAGTGTGCGCGCGCACGTCGCCTTCGCCGGTCTGTTCGGCGTAGATGCTGCCGGAGCCGGTTTCAAGCGTGAAGCTGCCGTGAAGCCCGGTGGCGCGGATGGAGCCCGAGCCCGAGTGCAGGCGGGCGTTCTGGCCGACGCCGTCGTCGGTCAGGCTGCCCGCGCCGGTCGTGGCGTTGAGGAATGTGTTGGCCGGCGCCTGAATCTCGTAGTCGATGGCGATGTTGTGGAGCGAATCGAGATTCTGGCCGATGCGGACGATTCCTCCGGTCTGCTCGATGGGAGGGTGACTGGCGATTTGCTGGACCTCTGAATCGTCAGCGCCCCAGAAGGAATGCACGCGGCCGAAGATCTGGATGACGTTGGCGGATCCCTGGGTAATATGAATCGCGCCTGCGCCGGTGGCGACAGTCAGCTCGATGGGTCCGCTGACGGTAAGCGTGCGGGTGAAGGTGGCTTCGGCGGCCATGGCCGGAAGCGCCGCCAGCGCCAGGGCCGCGGCCATCGCGGCGCATTTCAACTGCGTTCTCATTTTCTGTCTCCGGACTGAATTACGCGCGGTATGGAACCCAGGTTCCAAGAGAATTGTACGGCGAGGTCTCGGCAGGTTCTGTTTCCGCCCGCCGGTTCCAACCGAAGTCCTCACTCCCTATTCCCTATTCCCTATTCCCTATTCGCTATTCCCTGTTCGCTATTCCCTGTTCGCTGTTCCTTGGTCCCTGTTCTCTGGCGAATGCTATGCTCACAGGCGAGATGGAAGGGCTGGATCTGTTCAAGACGGTCGCGGTGGCCATGCTGATTCTGGCCAACGCTTTTTTTGTGGCTGCCGAGTTCACGCTGGTTTCCATCCGCGATACGCGCGTGCAGCAGCTTTTGGTGGAGGGCGTGCCGGGCGCGCGGGCGGTGCGGCGGCTGCGGGACAACCTTGACGACCTTCTGCCGGCGGTTCAGCTTGGGGTGACGCTGTGCTCGCTGGCGCTGGGCTGGATGGGCGAGCCGCTTGCGGCGGGAATGCTGATGGGCTGGCTGGGGGGACTGCCCCATGCGCGGGTGTTTGCGCGCGTAGCGGCCGCGGTAACAGGATTTGCGCTCATCGCGTACTTCGAAGTGGTGGTTGGCGAGCTGGTGCCGAAGTCGCTGGCGCTGCGGCGGGCCGAGGCGCTGGCGGTTGCGGTGGCCCCGCCGATGCTGGCGTTCATAGCGGTGACGCGGCCGGCGGTGCGCCTGCTGAGGAGCTCGGCGGCGGCGGTGCTGCGGGGGTTCGGAGTGCCGATGACGGAGAGAGCGGCGGTGCATTCGGCCGAAGAGCTGCAGTTGATTACCTCGGCCGCGGCGCGTATGGGGCTGCTGCCGCCGTTTCAGGAAAAGCTGGTGCACAGGGCCCTCGAGATCGACGATGTAACGGTGCGGGAGATTATGACGCCGCGGCAGAACATCTTTTCGCTGCCGTCGAATATGCCGATCGAGGAAGCCAGCGCGCGGGCGATTGCGCGGCAGCACTCGCGCATTCCGGTCTACGACGAGGCGCGCGGGCCGGAGCACATTGTGGGCGTGGCCTACGCCAGGGACCTGGCGCGGCTGATGCATTTCCGCGTGGCGCCGCTGGCCGCCAAGCCGCCTGTTTCCAGGCCGCCTATCCCCAATCCGTCAGTCCCCTATTCGCCAGTCCCCAGTTCGCCAGTCCCCAGTTCGCCGGTCGAAGTCCGGCTGCGCCAGATCATGCGCGACGTGCTGGTGGTGCCTGAAACCAAGCCGGTGCTGGACCTGATCCGCGAGTTTCAGGAGCGGCGGCGGCAAATGGCCATCGCCGTGGACGAGTACGGTTCGGTGGTTGGGCTGGTGACGGCGGAAGATGCGATTGAGCAATTGACGGGCGAGCTGGAGGACGAGTTCGACAACCCGGCGCGATCGATACTGACCGCGGAAGACGGGGTGCTTTTGATGGACGGAGGCGTGAATTTGCGCGATCTGGAGACGCAGATGCAGTGGAGTCTGCCGAGGGAGGGCGGCGTGGAGACGCTGGCCGGGTTTCTGCTGGTGCAACTGGGTCACATTCCCAGGCCGGGAGAGTTTGCGGACTTCGAAGAGCGGCGGTTGACCGTGGTAGAGATGGACGGGCGGCGCATCACCAGGGTGCGCGTGGAGCCGGTTGGGGGACGCGAATCGACCGCAAATCTTCCACATTCCTGACGTTCTCCGGGAATGCTCCCGGAAATCGCACTGCGCGCGGCTTACTACGATCTCCAATTCCATCAACCGCCAGACCAGGAAGACGGATCTCTGATTTATGGTTAAATTCAGCCGATGAAGCAGACCCTCACCCGCCTCGCGCTCACCATTCCCGTAGTCTGGCTGGTGGTCTCGCTGGTCTTTTTGTTGATCCACCTGGTTCCCGGCGATCCCATTCTGCAGATGCTGGGCGAGGGCGCGACGCCCGCGGACATCGTTGCGCTGCGGCACGCGTATGGGCTCGATCAGCCGCTTTGGAAACAGTACCTTCATTACTGGGCCGGCGTGCTGCACGGGAATCTCGGCGCGTCGATCCGGCTGCACGAGACGGTGGTGAACCTGATTTTGGCGCGCTACCCTTACACGATTGCGCTGACGGTGGCGGCGCTGGTGCTGGCGCTGGCGCTCTCAGTGCCGGCGGGGATTGTGGCCGCGGTGAAGCGCGGCAAATGGCTTGACCAGGCGCTCTCGGTGGTTTCGCTGTTCGGGCTTTCGGTTCCGGCCATCGCGCTGGGGCCGGTGCTGATCCTGGTGTTCTCAATTCTGCTGGGATGGCTGCCGGTTTCGGGGGCGAACGCGACGGGAGCGGCGACCATCGACTGGCATTATTTGATTCTTCCCGCGGTAACCATGGGGACGGCGCTTGCGGCAATTCTGACGCGCATGGTGCGCACGGCGATGCTCGAAGAGCTGGGGCAGGATTACATTCGCACGGCGCGCGCCAAGGGGCTGCCGGAGCGGACCGTGGTGTACCGGCACGCGCTGCGC
>JBOGLX010000149.1:0-44385 GCA_050745765.1 Occallatibacter sp.
GCACAATGTTTATGTAAGGGTTCAGAAGAGGGAAGCCGCGCACCGGGCAAATCGCCGATTTCGGCGAGCACCCCACCCCCCCCTCCCGAAAATTGCTCGGATTCCGGCGCATAAAATTTCCTAACTATTTCTTAAATAAAGAGTTAAAAATACGCATGGTTATCGATGAGTCAACTTACGTAAGCGTTTTTAAGCCTTTTTAAGCGCAGTTAAGGCCCGGATAAGCACTCTTAAGCCAAATTAAGGCCTTCGTAAGCCTCGATAACGCCGCAAAGCGGCAAAGGGCGCGGCAACTCAGCCATGCTCTCGTGTCGCCCGCCAAGCCTTGGCAAATTTCCAATGCACATAAACCGAGTGGTTCAGGTGCTGCAACAGCCCTTCGCGGCCGTCGAGAAACCCGAGCCGCAAAAAATAGTTATAGACGAACGTCGCCGCTGGATTCATGACCGCGTTCCACACGAGCGAACCGCCGCGCCCGCGCGCAATCAGCATCTCCGCGCCGAGGGTGCTATAGCGGTTCATGTGCTCGATGTAGTCTTCGAGCGTTGGATAGCAGTGGTGAAGCAGCGGATTCTTAAGCCGGCCAACTGGCTCGGCGGTCTTCACTGTCTCATGCACAAGCCGCTCTTCAAAGCGCGCCGCGCCGCGCCGGAACAATCGCAGTTTGCGGTCGGGCCAATAGCCGCCGTGGCAGAGCGGCCGCCCGAGAAAATGATTGAGCCGCGGAATCTCGTAGGCCGCGAACCGCGGCTCGCCGCCCAGCAGCGATTGGATTTCGCGCCCCAGTTCCGCGCTGACTTCCTCGTCTGCGTCGAGCGAGAGAATCCAGTCGCCGGTGGCGTGGTCAATGGCGGAATTTTTCTGCGCGCCGAACCCGCGCCACGGCTCCGCGAAGACGCGCGCACCGGCCTCGCGGGCGATCGCCACGGTCGCATCCGTCGAGCCCGAGTCCACGACCACGATCTCCTGCGCCCAGCGCACACTGGCCAACGTGCGCGGCAAGTTGACCGCTTCGTTGAGCGCGATGAGAACGATGGAGAGGCTCGTCGGCATCCTCGCAAGGATATATCGGCAGGGAGGGTTCGGCCATGGCGCCCAAGGACCGACGCTACCATGAGAGATATGAGCGCATCCGCCACGCTGCCGTGGTTGCTGTGGGCTGTCCTCGGTGGACTGGAGCGGGCCTATGTCGAGGAGGGGGCTGACGGAATCCATATGCCGTCCCTGGACCTTTGGGCCAACTTTCTGCGGGTGCTCGACCGCGAGGGGGTCGATTGCAAGGAATTGCCGGCGCTGTTGCGACTGTCAAAGCGGGCGGTGCGAACGAGGATTACAACGGCTGCCCGGCGGGGATGGGCCGAAGAACGTAAATCCGGCCGCGGACACGCCGCCGTGCTGCTCACAGCCCGTGCGGCTACCGTCGCGGCTCGATGGAAGTCGCTCCAGGACGACGGCGAAGAACGTTGGCGGGCGCAAGCCGGCGCCGATCGCGCGCGCACGCTCCGCGTCTGTCTCGAAGACCTTGTTGCCAGGCTGCCATCGGAGCATCCGCATTACCCCGCAGGCTACGGCCCGGCGGACGCAACTATCACCGGCGGAAACGGGCAGGACTGGAAGGCTGTGCCGCGCAGCGATGGCGATACCGTCACCGGCCTTCCGCTCTCGGCCTTGGTCTCCCAAGCGCTGGTTGCCTTTGCGATGCGTTATGAGGACCGGGCTTTGGTTGCGCTCTCGCTCAGCATGAATGTGATCCAGCGCATCCCCTCTGAAGGGCGGGCCGTCCGTGAATTGGGCGATTCGGTTGGCGTCTCGGCGCTGGCGAGGCATGGATTTCTGCGCGTGAGCGGCGCCGGGGGCAGCGAGACCGTGAGCCTGACTGCCAAGGGGACTGCTGTGAAGAATGCGTACGAGGAGCGGGTTGAGGCCGTGGAGGGGGAGTGGCGCAGGCATTTCGGTGAAGCTCGCATAACGGCCTTGCGGCGGGCTTTGGAAGACGTGGCCGGCATGGCGAGGCAGCGGGGAGTCAACTTTTCGTAGCCGCCTCAACCTCGGTCCATTCTTCTGGGCTGAGCTTCAGATTCACCGACGCAATGTTCTCGTCAAGGTGCGCCACCTTCGACGTGCCGGGAATGGGCATTAGAAACGGCGAGCGGCGCAACAGCCACGCCAGCGAAAGCTGCGAAACCGTTGCTCCGTGCCGCGCGGCGATGGCGCCGAGAGCTGCGGCGGCGGGGTGGTCGGGTCTGAGCAGCTTGCCGCCCGCATTCGGGTACCAGGGCAGGAATCCGATGCCTTGGCGCTCGCACCAGTTGAGCGTCTCTTCGTGGCGCCGGTCGCCGAGCGAGTAGCGGTTCTGGATGGTGACGACGTTGACGATCTTGCGCGCGGCCTCGACCTCGGAGGGCGTGACCTCGTCGAGGCCGATGTGGCGGATCTTGCCCTGCTCCTGCATGAGCTTGAGCGCGCCCAGGCTCTCGGCCAGCGGCGTGCGCGGGTCAATCCGATGAAATTGGTAGAGCGGGATGCAGTCGAGCATGAGCCGGCGCAGGCTCATCTCGACGCACTGAATGAGGTAGCCGGCGCGGCCCACGTACTCGGTTTTGGCGGGGCCCTGGCGCGTAATGCCGCCCTTGGTGGCGATAACCAGGTCGGGCGGATAAGGGTGGAGGGTTTCTCCGATGAGGCGCTCGGCGACCTCGGGGCCGTAGGCATCGGCGGTATCGATGAGCGTGACGCCCAGTTCAACGGCGCGGCGGAGGACGCGGCGGGCTTCGTCCGGGTCGGCCGGTTCACCCCAGGCGCCCTCGCCCACGATGCGCATGGTGCCGTAGCCGAGCCGGTGAACGGGCAGATCGCCGCCGATCAGGTAGGTGCCGCTCAGAGCGGCTGAGAAAGTCTGGGTTTCCATCACGGGATTCCATGCTAACCTTGCGGGCTGGTGTGGGACAATTCTTGCGTCAGGAGCATGCGTCGGAGCCTCGCTTCGTGGCTTGCCGGAAGCGGCGTCGTCAAGACAGTCCCGTGCCCCATCCATTTCGCGCTTTTTGCGAAATGGGTGGGAAGCAACAAAGCGTCGTCGGAGCAGGATGAGGATGCGCCGGCCGGGAACCGCCGGGCGTCCGGCTGCGTATCTTCAAATCACGGCGCAAGCAAGGAGATAGCCCATGAGCACACTTCCGTATCCCAATCCGCAGGCGCTTTTTTATCAGCAGTACGAGGCCGTGCGCCGCGACGAGATTGTGGGCATTTTGCTGGCGCTGTTTCTGGGCGGGTTCGGCATTCACCACTTTTATCTGCGCCGCACCGGCCTGGGCATTCTCTACCTCTGCTTCTGCTGGACGCCGATTCCGTGGATTCTGGGCTTCATCGAGTGCTTCTTCATGCCCGGCCGCGTGCGCGAATTCAATGCCATCCAGGCGGCGGGGATTGCGGCAGCTCTTGGCATCACCATGCCCGGATGGAATCAGCCGGTGAATGTGATGGTAAACATGCCGCCGCAGCCCACAGCCACAGTGCAGCCCAGCACGCTGACCGCCTGCCCGCGCTGCCAGACGACGAACATCACGGGAGCGCGGTTCTGTTCGGGGTGCGGTGCCGCGCTGTAGCAGGGACGAAGGCAGGGCAATCGCATGAATGTATTTTGTTGGCGAGACTGGTTCCATTCGCCAGTTCTAACGGCTCCGCACGTTTGCCTCCCGGAGGGAGGGCCCGAAAATAGCCCAGGGGAAGCGTAGCGCACCCCTGGGACGGCATTTCAATCGTGATTCCGCGCCCCGGAGGGGCGCGATGAGACGCTCCACCGCCACGCATCGATGTTCATGCGATTGCCCTGGGGACGAAGGCCAGACCGGCCACTTGCTGAATCGGCAACGCGTATACTCGTGACCATGACTCGGATGGCGGCATGTTTGCTGGCGGTCACGCTTGCCTCTTCGGCGCCTTGTCAGAGTCCTCCTCCTGACAGCTCGACGCAAATCGAGTTCAAGATTACCAAATTGCCGCCGCCATTTTATCCCCCAATCGCATTAGCAGCGCATGTATCTGGCGATGTGGTTTTGATGATCGCGCTTCGAAGCGACGGGAGTATTAACTCGGTAGATGCCGTGAGCGGCCCCCCGAGCTTAGGCAAGGTGCTGTAGAGAGAGCCAGGCAGACTCAATTCGAGTGCAGAAGTTGCGCCGGAATGAAAACTCCAATTCGCGTAATTTACAGATTTGAGCTGGGGCCAAGTATCACCTGCAGGAAATCCGAAGATAGCTCCTACCCCCGCGTGACGGAATCAACCGGCATGATCGAGATCACGGACCAACCATACGGAACGTGCGACCCGGCGGCCACGGTCAGCAGGGTTCGCGTGCGCTCCGGGAAATGCCTCTTTTTCTGGAAATGCGGTTGGCGATAGGCGGCCGCGGGCGGTTTCCTTTTGTGGCTCGGCGAAACTCATTGCGGCCTTTTCCAGACCTTACATATTCGCGCGCCCCGACCGCATCGACTCATTGAACTGCGGCTTGGTAAAGTTCAGCGCGGCTTCGAGGGCCTCGCGGTACTCCTCGGCGCGCGCCATCAGCGCCGGGGTGGGCGCGGCGAACTCGCCATCGAGCGTCATCAGTCCCTCGCCAGCCTCGTCGCCGGCCATGCGCAGCAGGTCGGCCTCGGTGGTGTTCAGGTACTGCGCGTCGCGCGGGTCGGCGATCCACACCGGCGCGCCCGCGCCGAGCACGCCGGAGAGCCAGTAGACCTTGCCGAGCAGGAATTGCAGCCGCCCGTTGTCGTCGGTCTCGGTAAAAATGAACTTCTTCTGCCAGCGGCTGTAGTAGCGCGTGGTCACGGGCACAGGCTGGCGGTTGCCCGATTTCACAAACTCCAACTGGCCCATGTCCACGGTCTTGCGCACGGCGTTGTAGACGAAGGTCTCGGCGTAGGGCTGCTCCATGGCGGGCACGATCTCGGCGAAGGTGACGGTGACCGAGGCGGAGATTTTGGCGTGCAGGCCGCGCGCGCCGCCGTCAGCCAGATGAATCTCGCCGTGGACGATGTAGGTGTCCGCGCCCGATGTTGACCGGTGGAACGGCCACTCAAACTGGGCAAACGCCAGCGGCAGCCCGCCGAGTGTCACGTAGCACTCGGGCCGCGGATTGCGCAGGCGCTTGGCCTCCTCGGCCAGGTGGCTGGTCATCTCCGGCAGCAGGTCGGGCTTGTCGAAATCGAAAGCGTCGCTCAGCTCCAGCTTGAGCGAGCGGCCGGCTTCGGCGCCGGGCAGCCCAAGCTCAAACTCGGCAGTGGGCTGGCCGTAGGCGCCGCTGCCGTGCGCGGCGGAGAGCAGAACAAGGCCGGCGCGCGTGGCGGCGGCCTCGATTGACGTGACGAGAGAAGATTTCAATTCCGTGGTCATACGCGAGGAATCCTGGGCGCCAGATGCGCGGCTTGATTGGCGCATCCCCATTTTAACGGTTCGGGCGAGGCAAACGCCCCAAGTACAATGGTTCCTGTGCAGACAGAAGCGGCGTCGCCCATCATTTTGGCCGAAAATTTAACCAAGGTCTACGCCTCCGGCCGGCTACAGGTGACCGCGGTGCGCGGCGTATCGCTCTCGGTCAAACCGGGCGAGTTTGTGGCCATCGTGGGGCCTTCGGGATCGGGCAAGTCCACGCTGTTTTACCTGCTGGGCGGGCTGACGCGCGCCAGCCAGGGCAAGGTAGCGATCGACGGCATCGATTTTGCCTCGCTCGACGACGGCGAGCGCACGCGCCTGCGCAAACACCGCATCGGCTTCGTGTTCCAGAGGTTCAACCTGTTGCCTACGCTTTCGGCGATGGGAAACATCGACATCGCGTACGCGGTGAGCGGGCGCAAAGAGCCGATGGACATGAAATACCTGGACCATCTGAGCGAAATGCTGGCGATCGAGGGCCGGCTCAAGCACCGGCCGTCGGAGTTGAGCGGGGGCGAGCAGCAGCGCGTGGCCATTGCGCGCGCGCTCATCACGCGCCCGGCCATTGTTCTGGCCGATGAGCCCACCGGCAACCTGGATACAAAGAACTCCGACGCCGTGCTGCAGATGCTGCTGCGCTCGAACCGGGAGCTGGGCCAGACCACGCTGATGATCACGCATAACCCCGAGGCGGCGGCCGTGGCCGGCCGCATCCTGCACATGCGCGACGGGGAATTCGTACACGAAGAAGCGGGCTCGCGCGTGGGCGCCGAACTGCCGCCTTTACGCGCAAGTTAATGTGGCAAGTAGATTGGCGCGGAGGGCGCGACCGGGCGCCGGGTTTGGGTGCGCCGATGGGGTTACGCGGCCCGGCGGCACGGTTTGACCGGACTTTGGCCGCCCGATATACTCAAGGTTGCGTTAAGCGGGAGTAGCTCAGTGGTAGAGCATCGCCTTGCCAAGGCGAGGGTCGCGAGTTCAAGTCTCGTCTCCCGCTCCAAGCGCCTCCTGAGCGGCAGATTCGGCCGATAAGCGAGGAGTTTGGAGCGCCCCCGCACCAAACGGGGCTCTTTTAGGGCGCGGTACCCAAGTGGCAAGGGAGAGGTCTGCAAAACCTTTATGCGCCGGTTCGATCCCGGCCCGCGCCTCCAAATTCCAAAAGACTTAAGCCATGCAAGCCAAGCCATCGAAAATCCCACTGTGGCGGAAAATGTAGCCGGTGCCGTGCTTTTTCTGCCTGTTTGGTACACCGTGGACCGTTCGCGCTGGTGGACGTTCCGCTGCTTATGGTGTATGACAGCCATCTTTCGTCTTACGTTTTCGCAGGCGCCGATCCCGATTCTCGCGAGTAGCGAATCACCTCGACGCGCGACATCGCAATCAGGCCCTCTTCAATCATTTCGTCCAGATATGGAATGAGCTTGGCAATTTGCTCTTCCTTGTCTACCACGCTCAGCATCATCGGGGCATCCGGTGAAAATTTCCAGTGGCTGGAGTGCCTGATCCTGGTGCTGGTTCCGTAGCCTTCAATGCCCCGGTACACGATGGCTCCACTCATCCCTAATTCCCGGCATTTAGCGAGGATTGCCTCGTGAAGCGGCGTTCCGCGCCATTTGTCGTCCTCGCCGAAATGAATCCGCAGCATGTTTGCCTGAAACCGCTCTCTCATGTTCAGCCTCCGGTCACGCAGCCCGTCACGCAGCCCCGTTACGCAGATTGCCCCGCGGCATTCTTCTGCCCATCGCCCTCATCGGCCGGTATCGCGCGGTAGGAATACTTGATGATGTCTACATCGGATAACACAACCAATCCCTCTTCGACCATCTGTTCCACCATGGGCAGAAAAGCCTGGAGCTTTTCGTCGCTATCGATTACCGATAACATGATGGAGCAGTCGTGGGACAGGTGCAGCGGCTTTTCTTTGTGGACGCGCCGATGCGCACCGTAGCCGAGGATCCCGCGATACACGGTGACTCCCGCAATATCGTTGGCCCGCATGGCTTCGATCAGCGCAATGTGGAGAGGCTTATCCCGCCAGCGGTCCGATTCGCCGATGTAGATGCGCATGTGTCTCGCCTTGCCCTCGATCTTGAGGTGCGCGTGCGGCAAAAGCTTCTTCGGCCTGGACGCCTGGGCAGGTTTCGCGACCATGGTCTCCTGAATCTCGATCATGCCCGTGCCCGAGAGCTCTTCCAGTTTCCCGAGGAGTTGATTCACCTTTTCGGGCGTCTCGATGAACTCTATTTTGACGGGCATGCGATCGGAGATCTCCACTCCGCTTGCCGTGTGCATATGATGATCGGCCCCAAACCCGGCAACGCCTTTCAACACAGTTGCGCCGGACACTCCGCGATAGAGCAGAAAATCTAGAATGCTCGAATAGACGGGAACTCCGTGATGCGTTGACCCTTCGCTGACGTAGATGGAAACCTTGAGGGCTTTGCCCGCATTCAACATGTCTTCCTCTCTTATGCCCTAAGCCCGCGTTGGGCCGTCGCAAACTCCGCCGTGCGGCCGAGTGTTCCCCAACCAGTCCGGTCTGCGCTTATTCCGCAAGTTACGTAAATGTTCTTTCCACTGCCGCCTGTGTGCTCTCACGAGATTGCCCCCGCAAGGAGTGAACCGCCCCAGATCGCAACCAGTCCCAGCAAAAGGCTGCCGACAGCATACAGCGCCGCAAGAAAGAACGCCCCCGAGCGCAGCGAGGTGAACGTCTCCCACTCGTAAGTGGAGAACGTGCTATATGCGCCAATGAAGCCGATCGGAATCAGAAATCGCCATGCCGGATTTAATTCCACTCGCTTGCCCAGGTAGGTCAGCGAGAAGCCAATAATCAAGCACGCGGTGAAGTTAATCGCGAAAGTGCCGTATGGAAACTTCGTCCCCATGCGGCTCGATATAGCCGATCCCACCCAGTATCTGGCAATGGCGCCAAGTGAGCCGCCCATCGCGATATAGAAGTATTTCTGCAACGCTCCTTTCCCTCCTTATGATCTCTGCTGCGCTTGCTTGCAGGTTTCCGCCGCATTCCAGTCTGTCAAAAACGCGAGATCGCGTTCGATCTCCGCCGGTGCTCCGGTCTCGCCTCCACCGCGCATCCGGTTGAGCTGCGCGCGATAGGCATCGGCGTAAGAGCCGATCGCCGTCCCAAGTTTGCGTTGCAGCAACTGGCTCCAAAGCCGCAGCGCCTGGCCGTAGCGATGAAGTTCGTCCTTGAGCAGCGGTCCGACGGAATGATTCAAGGCCCTCTTCGCGTTCGCGCAGGCAATCTTCCGTCCCAGCCATTTTGAGCGCCCAAGATGTATCTCGCCCGTCAGATCGCTAAGCTCGAAGCGGGGCGCGTCGCGCAGCAAAACCTCGGCTTCCTCTACGGACGGCATATCGCTTCGAGACATTTCCGCGGCGATCTCCCGCAATGTCCCAACCGCGTTCGCGATTGCCGAGCGAGTCCTCGCGAGAACGCGATCGACGTCTCCCTGCACTGCATCAGAAGCCCATCCTGAAAGCTCCGCCGACGTGATGTTACGGTTTCCGCCCGAGCAAATCCGGTCGGTAGCAAAATCGGCTATCCTCTGCATCGCAACTTCGGGACGTTCCGCCAGTTCGAAGAAACCGTGGTCCAGAATGGCGCCTTGCTCGCCGATCTCGCCGCTGATTTGCCGAAGCCGTGCTTCCATGCTGTCCGCATCCTTATCGGCGATGTTCGTTTTCTTCCGCTGTGCGCGATCGAGCGAGGTCTCGAGAGCGGCGATAACCGATTCGCGCAGCGCTCCAACCTTGCGGGCGACGGAAGACTTGCGCAGGCCGTGCGCCTGCTCGAAACGCGGAAGCAGCTCCCTCACGAAAAACCGGTCGAGCAGGGACGCATACTCCGGCAACGCGCTGACCGGATGCACGTCGATCTTCACGCGCAGTTCCTGCTCAACCTGCCTCTCTACGTATGCGATGACACTTTTGAGACCCTCCTCCTGAAGCAGGTCCGCTTTGCTGAGCAGCAGCAGCGCCGGAATCCCTGCTTCGTATAGAAGGCGCAGCGTGCCGAGATCTTCCTCGTTGAGCGCGGCGCCCGCGTCGATCAGCATCAGCGCCAAATCGCACGCGGGAAGATAAGCCATGGTCTCGGCGGCGCCTCGCCTGGCCAGCGATCCAAGGCCCGGCGTGTCCACCAGCACAATGCCTTGCCGCAGGCGCGCCGACGGCACTTCCACCACTGCGCGCACAACGTTGCGCCGGTTTCCGGGATTGCCCTCCTCCGTAATCAGGCGTCGAAATTCTTCAATGGGGACCGTTTCATCCCGCCCGCTCGCAAACGCCACGGTTGCGCCAAGCAACGCTCCATAGCGGAGCTTGGTCGGCACCGCGGTAATGGGATTGACGCCGACCGGAAGCACACTCGTGTTCAGCAGGGCATTCAGGAGCGACGATTTGCCGCTGTTCACGCGGCCGAAAAGCGCCACCTCCAGATTATTTTCCGCGAGCCGCGATGCAAGCATGGCAATTCGGGATCGAAACTCGACGAATCCATGGCGGGTGACGATCTCCTCAATCGACCGCATCAGCGCTACGTCCTGCCCAGCCGCCTCCAACTGTTTGAGACGAGTTTCGAGGTTCGCTCCAAACTCCTGGCGGGTGTATCGTTCCATGCCCTGCACCACCGACCGCAGTTCATGCACCACGCCGTTGAGTTCCTCCGCCGCGCCTTCGGCCACGGCCCCCGACCCGCGCATGTAGCTCGGCTTGAGCTCTTCAATTGCAATGTCGACGAACGCCAGATGCGAAAGAATCGCCCGCGTAGCCGGAATGTTGGGAGGTTCGGCATGAAGGTCCTGCCAGGCGAGAGTGCGCAAAAGCTGCTCTCGAATCCGCCGAATATAGTCCTCCAGAATCCGTGTCTGGGCCGGCGTCACATCCACGATATGACGCGGGAAAGGAGACCTCGACGCCGCTTGGTGCAAAATCTGCTCCACATCTCCAAGCAGCTTGTCGATGTACTGGCAGGTAATGCTCAGCCGTCTCTGTTGTGCCTCGTTCAGTTGGCCCGTCGCTCGCATCTCGATCTTCTCCGGCCTCACCGTGGCAACCGCTTCTCCGGCCTGTCTGCATGGAGGAGCCATCGCTCACAAGGAGGAGCCATCGTTCAATCGACGCACCAAGCGGGCTCCGATTCCAGGTGCGTCAAGCCTTCACCGGCTTCTTCCACCGCTTTAAGGAATCTTGCTTCGATTCGTGATCGGGAAATCGCGCCACAGACATAACTCCGCAACAGGATTCCCTGTCAGGAGTCATCATCTGTCCGGCCAAACTACTGGAGGGACAGCGGTTAAGGGTGAACTCCGTCACCGCAGCGTTGATCGTAGTACACACCACGCCGCGCGGCTTGTCAAGCATTCGCCTGTAAGTCCATTGCCGGGAAGCGGCGGTCGAACCCAGGCCTTCCCGCGGCGGTGGCGTTGCTTCCTTGAGGAAAGCCGCGTCCAGGATTTTCAGGAGACGATCCGCAAAGGGAAAATCCGCCCTTTCGGAAAGACCACGTCCAGTCTTACTAAGTTTCCGATCGCCGATGCGCACGGCGACATCGGCGGGGACACCGGCAACGACGCCAAAATGGCGGAGCTGAACGCCGCCTGCGACGCGGTAATGAGAGAGCGCAAGACGCAGGGGTTCTAGAGCGTTCCACAGTTCATGTAGCCATTTCCAGCGGGGTTCAAGGTGGCGTTTACTTATTGAGTAACGACCTCTGCGCCGTTCGGCGGCGTCTGCGCCGCGGGTTTGCGGTGATCGACGATGCGGTAATCTGCCGGAGCGCGGAACGTGGCCGGATCAGGGGCCGACAGGTTCAGGTCGGTTAGCCAGAGCGTCTGGTCGCCGTCGCGTGGGTCGTGCCGGACTACTTTCAAATTGATGCCCAGCGTGGGGGAGTACCAGTAATCCACCACGCGAATGATGTTCTTCGTGTTTCCGATGGTCTGGGAAAACACGGTGAACGTTTCGCGGGTGTGAATCGCCTCCTGCCCGTCGAGCATGTCCGTGCGCAGGTTTTCGCGAGTGAGGTAGGTTCTGCCGCCTGGCCGCAGGCCGACCGGGGTGGGCGGCTGACTCATGATTGGGTGGTAGTTGTAGATGTTGCATACTCTTGTATATGGATTGCAGTCGTAAACGGTGTGCGCCAGCGGGTCGTAATAATCGTTGACGCGGACCAGCGACGGGCGATTGTCAGGATTGGGCACGGGAACGAACCTCCGCCGCTCCTGAAAGATGCGGCCATCCATATCGCGAGCCACCACCCGCGCGTTCTGGCTGGTTACGGTCGATCCGTCAGGCAGAATGCGCACCACAAGCGTCTTTGCGATGGCCATGAAAGGCGCATTCGCCACTGGCGGGAAGTAGAGAGGCGCAATCAGGTACGGAGCGTGGAAATCCGGCGCGCGCGTAGGCGCCGTGTCCTGTGCGGGCAGCACGGCGGAAGACGCCAATAGCAACAAAAATACAGCCAGGAAAGGAAGATTCCGCTTCATTGCGGTTACCTCCGATGTGCACAACCATCATGCCACAGGCCGGCCAGAGTCAGTGCATCGGCCCGCAGTTATTTCTTCGGCTGCGGCGCACCTGGCTGCTGTCCGCCCGGCTGCGGCCCGTTCTTCGTAATGTCCTGTCCGTCGTAGAGGATGGTTGTCGACGTGCCGAAGCGCTTGTAGTCCGTATATTTGACCACTTCGCGGATGTGCACATCTTCGGCCATCGCCCCGTCCTGCGGCGAGAAGTGCAGCATCCCCTCGCCGACGGAATAGACGGGGAACCAGTAATGGCCGTCGATCTGCTGGCGCCAGGTCATAAACGGCGGGTGCAGGTCCTCATGGCCCGGCTTGGTGTCGTCGGGGACCATCCATCCGTTTGTCACCACGATCTCCAGCTCGTCTGTGTCCACCCAGATGCGGCCTTTGAAGTAACGCTTGTGCTTCTCGATCATTTTGGGGGACACGTCGAAGACGTAGCAGTCCACCTGATCGATGCGCTGCCTGCCGACGTACTTCACGTCGTATTCGCCGATGTTCTCCGGCGTGAGCACGAACTGATAGTTGTGCTCGATGTCCTGGAAGTCGGTGGGCGACATCATGATGCCGCCGTTGTCCAAGGTGCTGGGCGGCGCGTAGACTACCTTCTCGGTCCGCGCGCCGCTGGGGTCGAAGATCACGTCGTCCACTTCGTAGTACTCTCCGCTCACCTTTTTCGTATCGTCGTCGATGGTGTCGACGCGGGCAGTGCGGCGGTAGGTGTAGTGGTGGAGGGCGTCGCGATAGACGGCCTCCTGCGCGGTAAAGTCGGCGATGATTTTGGCGGCGGGGATGGCGGGAGGGGTAAAGTCCAGCGGGCCGAATCCGGCGTCAAGGGGCATGGGGGTAAAGCTATCCTGAGCGCGGGCAGCGGGAACGGCGCACACGGCGGCCACCAGCAGCATCGTTATCCAATGGTTTCGCACCTGATTTCTCCCTTTGGCGCCGGTTTGCGCCTGCCGATTCGCAAGACGGGCGCGCGAATCAATTAAAACTCTCTTATCTTCGCACCTTTCTGCCTCGTTAGACGCATATGCCGGCCCTTCGGAAGGCCCGAAGATCGATGGGCGGTAGCCTGTGCCGGAACGGCGATGCGCTGGGGCCGACTGGCGAGGCGCTTGCCGGCCTCCCCCGGCATATCGTTGCCTCAACTGGCTGGCGCGGAGGGGAATGCTGCCGATAGCTAAGAAGGGGGATCTAAGACCTTCATGCCCGACTACTATCATGCGCCGGCGCTGATCCTGATTGCGCTGCTGCTGCCGGCGTTCGGGTATCTCTATTACCGCTTCCGGGACACCCGCACGCTGCTCTGGTTTCTGGGCTTTCTTTTTGCCCTGGTGTCCATGGTGCTGCTTTACCAATTCTGGCACTGGAACCGGACGGGGCCGGGAAACAATTGGACGACCGCAGCGGGCGAAGCTGCCGCGCAAGCCGGAGCCGCCGTCTTTCTGGGCTCTCTGTCTCCTCTGCGCTTCCGGATGGGGCGCTTCCGCATCCTTTACGTCATACCGTACTCGCTGCCGATCGTCGCAGCGGCCATCCTCCAATATGGCTTTCTGCGCGATACGCCTTCTCACGGGACGATGCAGGCAGTCTTCATTGTTCTCGCGGCCGTCAGTTTTGCTGCGGCTTTGCTCTGGAGCGCCGCAAAGGACAGCGTTCCCCATTGGATAGGGATTTCGTTGTGCGCCGCGATGGGCGCCTGGATCTTTTGGATCTGGCACGCGAGAGGGATCGGCACGGCTCTGGCCTGCGTGGAACGCGCCAACCTGCTGGTGACTGCGCTTCTGGTGGTCCTCGTCTTCCGGCGCTTTTCTCCAGGAGTTATGTTGAGCACACTGGGCCTTGCGGCCTGGTCGCTCACTGCCGTCCGCACAGCGTTTTCGTTCGAGCTCAGTCCTGAGCTTGGTCCGGGCCTGGTTCACGTAATCGCGATGGGCAAAGTGGTGGCCGCGATGGGCGTGATCCTGCTCGCCCTGGAAGATGAGCTCGACGCCAAAAAAGGCTCCGAGGAGCGGGAACGGCGCGCCCGCCGCGAGCTGGAAGCGTACGCCAACCTCGTTCTCTCGCGGAGGCAGGTGGACGACTTCGACCGCCAGGCGAACGAGATCTGCCGAACAATTACGGAGTTCAGCCGGTTTGCGCAGGCCGTGCTGCTGTTTGAGAGCGGGCGCCGTTACCGGGTGGCCGGCGCCGCGGGACTGGACCCGGCAACTACTCGCGCCCTGGACGATCTTGCCGCGCGCATTCCTATTGTGGGTTTTCTGGCGACCGGCAGCGCACCGCTGGCGGTGGAGAACTGCCGCACCTTTCGCCTGGACCTGACGCCGTGGCTGCGTCCCGGCGACGACCTGAAGCGGCTGCGCTTTACCTCGGCGCTGGCGGTGCCGGTGGCCGGCCGGTCCGGGACCGTCGAGGGCGCGCTTCTGCTCAGTGGCATGAGGCCTGCCGGGGGCGTCGCCGGCGCGGCGGGCTACACTTTGCGCGCCGACGACTTGCTGCCCATCGAGCTGCTGGCGGCGCGCCTGCAGGCTTCGCGCAGCCAAACGATCCTGTTCGAGAAGCTCTTCGATTCGGAGAAGTTCGCCGGCCTGGGCCAGTTGGCGGCCAGCGTGACCCAGCAGTTGAACAATCCGCTCACGGTGATTCTGGGCTACGCTTCGCTGCTCGAGGACTCGACGGCCCTCGACGCCCGCGAGCGCAAGGGCGTGGAATCGATCCTCAGCGAGGCGCGCCGGATGAAGGCCGCGGTGGAGAGCCTGTCGCGCATCGCCCGCCCTTACAGCGCCGACTATGCGGCGGTCGCCCTGTCCGAGCTGATGGCCGACATTGAGGAGCTGCACCGCGCCGATTTTCTCCGCCGCTCCATCGAGTTCCGCGTCAGCATCGCTCCGGGGCTGCCGCGCGTACTGTGCAGCGCGCAGCAGTTGCGGCAAGCCATGCTGCACGGCCTGCAGTACGCCGCGGAAGCCGTTGAAAGCCAGGATGCCGCAGACTCAGCCGGCCAGCCGCGCAGCGTCCGGCTTGAGGCAAGCAGCGAAAGCGGCATGGTGCAGATTCTGATTGCACACTCCGGTCCAGCTTTCCTGAATCCGGAGCGGGCCTTCGACCCCTTTACGCCGTCCCAGCCCGACGCAGAGACGGCCGCGCTGGGTTTGAGTCTGTGTGCGACCGTGATGCGCGACAACAACGGGCGCGCCTCCGCCGTGAATCTGGGCCCTCGGGGGGCGGCGATTCTGCTGGAATTGAGAGCGGCGTAAGCGAAGATGAGCGCCGCGCGGGTCCGCATCCGGCGGCACAAGCGCTCGAAACGAAGACCTCCGAGAAAATCCGAAACGATCTCATGAGTTGATCGGCTGCTCAGGCTGCTGAACACCTCGCGCGGGCCGGCGGTCTGGAGCCGCCGTGCACACTGCGATAAGCGGCTCTACCTCTCCAAAATGCTCGTTATCTTATTGATTTTCCACGCACGGGCTGGGTTAAAGTGTATCTAGACGGGAGAAGGCCTGTGAGATTGCTCCACTACGTCGAGATCGAGAACTTCAAGTGCTTCGGCGAGAAGCAGAAAATCGAGTTGGACCACCCCGCTGTAATCATCGGGCCGAACAACTGCGGGAAGACGAGCGCAATCCAAGCGTTGGCGCTTTGGTCCCAAGGCGTAAAGACCTGGTACAGCGTGCGCGCGGGATCGAAAGCAAGAGAACGAAGAGGAGTTCCCATCAACCGCCTGGAGATCGTCTCGGTTCCTGTCCAGACGACCCGCTATTTTTGGTCAAATGCACGGGTGAGAAAGGGGTCGAACAAGCCCGTTTACCTCACCATCGCCGTCGGGGTGGAATTCAAGGAACAAATAATCCCCCTGGCGATGAGCTTTTACAACGACGGAGACGATGTTGTTTACTGCCGGGTCGAGGAGAGCCTTAGTTTTGGGACCAGCTCAGAAGATCAAAAGACGGACTTCATGCGCTACGTTGCGGACATCAAGGTAGAACTTCTTTATCCGATGTCGGGCCTTGGAACGCTTGAACCGGTTTATCAGGATAAATTCATCGGAACCCTGATGGGCCAAGGGAAAACTGCAGAGGTGCTCAGGAACCTTTGCTATAAGGTCAACAAAGAAGAGTGGTCAACGATCCAGAAGCTGATGCGCAAGCTATTTCAAGTGGACCTTCAAAGCCCAATAGAAAATGCTCAGGGAGGCATCGAGCTATATTATGCGCCAATGCGGGCACCGAAAGAATCACTCGAGTTGGCCACATCGGGCCGCGGATTTCAACAGGTGCTTTTGATTTTTGCCTACCTTTACGGGCATAAGAAAAGCGTTCTTCTGATCGACGAGCCCGATGCCCATTTAGAAGTGCTCAGGCAAAAGGAGATATACGTCCTCCTAAGGGATATTGCCGCCGAAAATGACTCTCAAGTCGTCATGGTTACGCACTCTGAAGTCATTCTCTCGGAAGCGGTCGCACGGAATCTCACCTTGATACTTGACGGCAAGGTTGAGAGCGTGTCGGAGAGGGCGACGGTCCAAAAGAGCTTGATGATCTTCGGTGCAGATAACTACATCAAGGCCCGAGATAGGGGATATGTCTTTTATGTCGAGGGGAGCACGGACGTGGACATGCTTCGCGCCCTCGCTGAGCTATTGGAGCATCCAGTCGTTGAGGTATGGGACGAGCGCCTTAACTCCTACTATGTCGAAAACAGCTACCCTGAGACCACATTAGAGAGCGAATTGGACAGGGTTGGCATGGGGTACGGAGTCATGCCGAAGAAGCACTTTTTCAATCTCCGTTCGTTGCTTCCGAACTTGCGTGGGTTAGCAATCCTGGATAACGATGGGAGAGATTTGCGGGAGTCAAGTGAAGGGGGATTGAATATTTCGTACTGGCGCAGGTATGAGGCCGAGAACTACTTCATTACTCCTGAATTGCTTTCAAGGTTCGCGATGAGCCATTACGAGGGGGGCGATCTTTTCGACAACTTGGCTCAAACCCAAATTCGGGAGGTCCTAGATGGGCTGGTGCTGGAGTTCATCTTTGGTGGGGAGGCTGTGGATTTCAACACATGGAAAAATTCCCCAGCGGATGCGGAGCGCTTGATTTGGGAAACAAAGACGGAGCGGATCAAGCTCAGCACGTTTGCGGAGGAGTTTTTCCGGAGACTTGGGGCCGTGATGCAGCGGCCGATGCTTATGCGCAAAGGGGAATTGCACGGCTTGGTGAAGCTTGTCGATCCGAAGAGCATTTCACGCGAAGTAGTACAGAAGCTCGACATGCTGAATGCATTGCTGCGAGGGTAGCTGCCGAATGCGGGGAACCTCCCGCTATCGCGGATCCGGGGATAATTCAGCCCGACGCAGGCCTCAAGTCCGTAAAATAGACCTGATGGCTTTTATCGAACAATACGATGTGGTGGTTGTGGGCGCGGGTCACGCGGGCTGCGAGGCGGCGATGGCTGCGGCGCGCATGGGACTGAAGACCGCGCTCATTACCATGAACCTGGACCTCATTGCGCAGATGAGCTGCAACCCGGCGATTGGCGGCGTGGCCAAGGGGCACCTGGTGCGCGAGGTCGATGCGCTGGGCGGGATTATGGGCGAGGTGGCGGACGCGGTCGGCATCCAGTTCAGGCTGCTGAACACCTCGCGCGGGCCGGCGGTCTGGAGCCCCCGCGCGCAGTGCGACAAGCAACTCTACCGAGTGAGGATGCGCGAGGTGCTCGAAGGGCAACCCGGCCTCCATATTCGCCAGGCTGAGGTCGTCGACCTCGTTGTCGAGGAGTTTTGTCTCCCGGAGCGAGACCCCGAAAATAGCCCAGGGTGGAACCCTGGGTCCGAGATTCCGCAGGGGATGCCCCGCCCCGTAGGGCCGGGGCGAAATGGCTCCAGGCTGCGGCGTCGCGTGCTGGGCCTCAAGCTCCGCGACGGGCGGCGGCTGATGGCCGGAGCTACCATCGTTACCACCGGCACGTTCCTCAATGGGCTCATCCATTGCGGGGAAGAGCACTATCCGGCGGGGCGCAGCGGCGAGCCGGCTTCTGTGCTGCTGGGCGAGGCGCTGCGGGCTCTGGGGCTGCGGACGTGCAGGCTGAAGACGGGAACGCCGCCGCGGCTCGACGGGCGCACCATCCGCTGGGATGCGTTCAAGGAGCAGCCGGGCGACGCGGAACCTACGCCCTTCAGCTTCCGGACGAAGAAGATTGTGCAGCCGCAGGTGAGCTGCCACATTGCCTTCACCACGCCGGAGACGCTGCGGCTGATCCGCGAGAACGTGCACCGTTCGGCGATGTACTCGGGGCGGATCGAGGGGATCGGGCCGCGCTATTGCCCGTCGATCGAAGACAAGATCGTCAAGTTTCCCGACAAGACGCAGCACCAGTTTTTCCTGGAGCCGGAGGGGCTGAATACCCACGAGGTTTACATCAACGGCATGTCCACCTCGCTGCCCATGGAGGTGCAGTGGCAGATGGTGCACTCCATTCCCGGCCTGGACCAGGCGGAGATGCTGCGGCCCGGCTACGCCATCGAGTACGACAGCGTGGATGCGACGGAGCTGGACCGCAGCCTGCGCGTCAAATCGATGGAGGGGCTTTACCTGGCCGGGCAGATCAACGGGACGAGCGGGTACGAAGAGGCCGCCTGCCAGGGGATTATGGCCGGGATCAATGCGGCGCTGTGGCTGAAGGGCGAGGCGCCGTTCACGATGGATCGGACCGAAGGCTACACGGGCATTCTGATCGACGACCTGATCTCGAAGGGGACCGACGAGCCGTACCGTATGTTCACGTCGCGGGCGGAGTTCCGGCTGCACCTGCGGATCGACAATGCCGACCGGCGGCTTACGCCTTACGGGCGGCGTCTGGGGCTGATCGGCGACGAGGCGTGGGCGGAGTACGAGCGGAAACAGGCGCGGATGGCGGCGCTCAATCGCCTGCTGACGATGAGCAAGGTGAACGGCGAAAGGCTGGAGGCGGCAGGTTTGGGTCAGCAGACTGCAACTGCCGGACTTACGTGGGCGCAACTGCTCAAGCGGCCGGAAGTGACGATTGAAGCGGTGCTCGGCGCACTGCGCGGAGAGTTGGCGTGCGAGCCGCTGCTGGCCGGATGGCCGGCTGCCACCGTCGGACAGGAGCCCGTGGCGCGGGCAGCGCTGCGCAACGAGGCCCGTGCTGTCGAAACCGAGATCAAGTTCGCCGGCTACCTTGAACAGCAGAAGAAGTCGATTGAAAAACTCAAGGCTGCCGAGGCCGTCGCCATCCCCGAGTGGATCGAGTACAACTCGATCAGCGGCCTCTCGCGCGAGATGCGGGAAAAGCTGGACCGCGTGCGGCCGCAGACGATCGGGCAGGCGAGCCGCATTCCGGGCGTAACGCCGGCGGCGCTGAGCCTGGTGCACATGTCGATTAAATTGCAGGGCAAGCTGCAAGGCAGATTGCAGGGTGAGCCTCTGGAGCCGAGACACGCAGCAATTTAACCTGCGGGCAACCGTTCAGTTGCGCATTCACCAGTTGCGTCCTACCGATTCGAGCTCTTCTCGCTCTTCATGAAGAGCGGAATGTGGAACGGGAGTTCCGCGGTGGCGGACCTCTTCGACCTGCTCTTGGCCGTCCTGGCGTTCGAGTCCTCACCCACCAGAGTGCGCTGTGAGTTGACGCACATCCAGCCGCCGCGCGTTTGCTCGAAGATGTGCGTAAAGACGCCCTTGTCGAGGATTTCGGCCGAGTTCACACGGTGGCGGAGCTCGTAAGTGCCGTTGACAACGGCGATATCGCCCAATAGGCGCACCGTGCTTACCTTCTGGGTGAGGTAGTAGAGCTTGTCGTCGTTGGTGATGGCCTGGACCACCTGCTGATCGTGGGTAGTGAATTCGCCGTTGGCTGCTACGTTGACGAGCAGCGGAGACAGCACCAGGTCCAAGCCGTACTGGTCGTGCTGATTCTCGGCCTGCGACCACTTGTCCTCGATCCCCTGGAACTGGCGGATTTGGGGGCTTTGAGTGGATGCGACGCCGGTCTGAACGGCAGTTGGAGACGCAGCCGCGCTTTGGGCGGCGGAAAACGAGCAAGCGAACAGTGCAGCAGCTAAAACAGCAATAAAACGGCTCATAGCAAATGAGACTCCTGCCAATAGGATATAGCTTCAAAAAGCCTATGTGTTGGACTGGCAAAAGGGGGCGATGGCAGCGAACGGACCCAAGGCGGCACAGATCAAGACGGCGGGAGAGACCCTGGCCAGGCTTTGTTCGACAAGAATCTGCCACCTGCGCGCCGTTCATCGCCATACAATCGGGGGAAGCACTGCGCATCCGAAGAACTGCTGCCAAGAAAGATGGCGTGTGAGAAACCATGCCTTGCGGGACCTGGTGGATTCGCACGCTCGCATTATTGGCGCCTGGCGAGGGTCGTTCCGAGGCGCGTACAGAGATTTTCATGGCCCAGCAACGACTCTTCGGTCTGCCGCTTGCGGTTCGACTCACGACATGTCTAGGGTCCGCCGCTGCTCAGACGCCGGCCGCGTCACGTCTTGTCGGTGGCTGGCGCGATACGCCCGTGGTGACGATTCCCCGGAGCCAGCCGCCGGTTATGGTCTCCAGATCGGATCTGGGCGCGGCGCCGGCCAATGCGCGCATGGACCGGATGCTGCTTCTGCTGGCTCCGTCGCCGGCGCGGCAACAGGCGCTGACCGTTGAGCTGACGAGCCTTCAAAATCCGGCCTCAGCCGACTATCACCAATGGCTTACGGCGTCCGCTTTTGCCAATGCTTATGCGGACTCGGCGTCCGACGTCGCGGCCGTGGCAGCAAATCCGCGAGGACTTTTGCGGCGCTGGCTCTGCTGCTGGCTGGTTTGGGAGGTGCGAGCCTTGGCTGCAACAACGAGAACGGGCTGAGCCCGTATGGAACGCCGCTGGGCGTTGCGACCTTGAAGATTGTGGCTTCGGCTTACGTGGATAACACGGTGGCGAGCCAGAGCGTGTACCTGACGGTGAACGTGCTGGCGCCTGGCGAGACGCCGTAAGGGGCATTATCCGGCCTTAAGTCGGGCTTATTTTGGCTTAATTCGGCTTATCGCAGCCTTTAAATGCCTTAAAAAGGCTTAGAAATGCTTAGCTTTTTGATGCTCTAAACCGGTGCTGATTTTGTAATCCATTCATTCTAATAAGGTCGCTGGACCAGCGTGCCTGAATTTGCGCCGATTTGAGGGGAGGGGGGGTAGGGTCTCATTCCTTCCCGTCGGCCGGTTTGCGCTTGACCATGCTGAGGGCGACTTGTGCGGCATAGAGGAGCTGGCCGCCCTTTTGGCGCGAGATGGCTCCGATGAGGATGCCGTGGCCGGTGCAGGCGATGAAGTCGCGGACGCTGCCGTAGTCGAAGAGGATGGGCATGGCGCCGCAGTAGGCCGAGTCGGCGATGGCGCGGGCGTTGGCAAAGGCTCGATCGAAGTCCTCCCGGCTGGCAGTCTCGGGGTTTGGCGGGAGGCGCAGCTCGATGGCCACCGAGGTGGCGAGCGCGAAGGCGCGGTCGCAGCGCCTGATCGCGGCCCTGGTGCGCTGTTCAGGGGTGGGAGGACGGCGTGGGGCGCGGGTCTTTTCGGCGGGCTCGAGCGGGGCGGGTTCGACCAGGGTAAGCTCGGCCTTGGACGGTTGGGACATTTTTTGACTCCTCACGATTATTGTGCGCCGGGAGGGGGAAATTATATGCAAATGGAAGTTGTGGGGAATGTGGGGGTTGGGGGCGAAGGCAGTGGACAGGAACAGGGAACAGGGAATAGGGAACAGGGAACGGGAGACTCGATGCGGGACTCGGGCTGGAGCGCAGGGCGCTGGTAAAGCGAGATTAGGTAGAATGTAGGGACTGATGTTGGCTATGGAGATCGAGAATTCTTACATTCCGGCGGATAGTGTGGAGGCTACTGTCAGTTCCAAGGGGCAGGTTACGCTGCCTAAGGCGCTGCGGAGCCATCTGGGGATCGATGCGGGGAGCCGGATTCGGTTCAGCCTGGCTACCAATGGCGGGTTTGAGGGCCAGCCGGTGCTCTACGACCTCGAAGACCTTTGGAGGATGGCCGATGCGGGAGAAAACGGAGATGAAAAGGCCGCGGAAGTTATGACCTTTGAGGAGATGAATGAGGCCAAGGGGCGGAGGGTCTGGTGATTGCCGCGGACACAAATGTCTGGGCGCGCGCTTTTCTGAACGATGACGCGGCGCAGGCGCAGAAGGCGCGCAAGGCGCTGGCGGAGGCCCGAGGGAAGGGCGGCGTGTTCGTGCCGCCGATCGTGCTGGCGGAGCTGGGGTGGGTGCTTCGGGCGCGGTGGGAACGGGAACGGGTTCTGAGTACGCTCGAAAGCCTGCTGCGAACGCGCGGGGTTACGGTGGAATTGCCAGCGATCGCTCAGGAGGCGCTCGACGCTACCCGCAAGGGCGGGGGCGGGTTTGCGGATCACCTGATCGCGCAGGTGGTCTTTGCCCATGGGGCGAGGAAGATTGTTACTTTCGATGAGAAGTTTGCCAAGGCGGCGAAGGTCGTGCTGCTGATGTAGGCTCATCGGGCGTCCTCTCCAGCTTGCTCGCCTGTCGCGCTCCTCATTCAGGACTTTTAGGACTTTGGTCCCGCTCCTTCTCCGAGTGGGCAACAGAGTTCGGGGTTGTCCTTGACGCAGGGGCGGCATCTGCGTTCCCATACGATGAGAGTCCGAAGCAGCAACGACTGGAATGATGGCGCTAGCTATCAAAAAGACCGCGGTGTATGACGAGCAGGAACCCGACACCGGCAGGGCGCTTGATCTTGCCGAGTTTGTTCCGCGCGAAGTGCTTCCTCTCAGCAATCCGCAGACTGATCTTCCACGGATCGCCAAAGACGGTCGGCTTATCCAGCTGATCGACGAGGCGGTGCGAAAGGTCCCGACGATGCATCGTCTTGTTCGGGGCGATGCCCGTGAGATGACCGGCCTTGCTGCGAATTCCGTACACCTCGTCGTCACGTCGCCGCCATACTGGACGCTGAAAGAGTACCGCGATTCCGACGGCCAAATGGGGCACATTGGGGACTATGACGAGTTTCTATGCGAGCTTGACAGGGTCTGGAGCCATTGTTTTCGGGCACTGGTTCAAGGCGGCCGGTTGGTCTGCGTTGTGGGAGATGTGTGTCTGTCGAGGAGAAAGAATAATGGGCGGCATACAGTTGTCCCGCTTCATGCCTCGGTCCAGGAAAGATGCCGGAAACTTGGTTTCGACAATCTCGCGCCAATTATCTGGCACAAGATCGCCAATGCCGTTTACGAGGTCGAGAACGGCTCCGGTTTCCTGGGCAAACCCTACGAACCGAACTCGGTAATCAAGAATGATATCGAATTCATCCTGATGCAGCGGAAGCCGGGCGGGTATCGCACGCCCGACATTCCGGCGCGCGTTCTGAGCGTGATCTCCGGCGAAGATCACAAGCAATGGTTTCAACAGATTTGGTCTGGAGTCACAGGCGCCTCGACGCGGCACCATCCGGCGCCGTATCCCGTTGAGCTTGCTGAGAGGCTTATCCGTATGTTCAGTTTCGTCGGCGACACGGTTCTCGATCCATTTATGGGCACGGGCACAACAGCCGTGGCTGCGGCGGCGGTCGGCCGCAACAGCGTTGGCTTCGAGATTGACCGGCATTACTTTGAGCAGGCCCACAAGCGAATTGCGAACGAGACCTCGCTGCTTTTCAGCAGGGCAACCATCGTCACTCAGGAGTCGAATAGCGCAAGATGAGCCTGAATCCTGAGATCGACGCGCGGCTTCGGGCCGCGGTCATACGTTTTTGGACGACGCGCGAATCGCAGGCACAAAAACAGGGAACACAATCAGGTAGTAAGGATGCCGGCGCGCGCTCGGCAGTAACAGGCGGCGCGCAAATGAATGGCTTCATCGACCTGGTGCGTGAACTCTTGTGCGAGAACGGCCTTCCTAAGGCTCATGTCTATTGCGAGAAATGCGTCGAGCTCCCGGGATGGTACAGGCCGGAGAAGAAGTGGGATCTCTTGGTCGTCTCGGACGGTAAACTCATTGCTGGCATTGAATTCAAATCGCAAGTTGGCTCCTTCGGCAATAATTACAACAATCGCACCGAGGAAGCCATTGGAAGCGCCAGCGACATTTGGGCTGCCTACCGGGAGGGTGCGTTCAAACCGTCGGCTCGGCCGTGGCTTGGCTATTTGATGCTTCTTGAAGAAGCTCCGAAGTCGCTTAATCCAGTGCGAGCGCGTGAGCCACACTTCAAGGTCTTTCCGGAATTCGAGGAAGCCTCCTACGCCAAACGGTATGAGATTTTATTGACTAAGCTGGTGCGAGAACGGCTCTACGATGCGGCGTGCTTTCTGATGTCGAACGCCAAGGATGGCAGCAAGGGTTTTTATCGTGAGCCTAATGCCGAACTTAGCTTTCAGAACTTCGTAGCATCGCTAATCGCGAAGGCGATTGCGACGGTAAAGAGCGGGGAGGATCCGCTGGTTTGATGATGGGGTCCGAGTGCGCGGGCTGCGGAGATCGAGCGAGGTTCAGGCGAATTGCCTCCCACGGCGTCTCTCCGGGGCTGAAGCCCGTTTATTCCGTCGGCCTTATGCGGGGGTTGAAACCCCCGCCTCCCTGCGAAAGAAGTGTTTCCGCTTTTCGGCACGGCGAGAAAAACCAGCCGCCGAAACGATTCGCAGCGCCCCTCCGGGGCGCATGGTTCTATTTGCTTGCATACCCAGGACTGCGTCCCCTGCGGCGTACTTGTCCTGGGCTATTCTCTATTCCCCCTCTGGGGGAAGGAAACCGGTTTTCATCCCTTTAGAGGGGCCCCAGGCCCACCGGGACACGACTGAATGCCTGCCCTGAGCTTGCCGAAGGGTCGTGCCCTTTCAAAACATGGAAAGCAACCGCATATCCTTCGACTACGCCGCTCGCAAACTGCGCGAGCGGCTTCGCTCGGGATGACAGTTTAAGAGAGTGACTCGGACGAAAAACAACTGACCGGACGAAAGACAAGCGGCTTGGGATAAGAGCTGACTTTTATGGGTACATGCGGTTCAGGGTTCGCGGGAAGGGGATGGTTTCGCGGACGTGGTCCAGGGCGCAGACCCAGGCTACTACGCGCTCGATGCCCATGCCGAAACCGCTGTGCGGGACGCTGCCGTAGCGGCGGAGGTCTAAGTACCACTCGAAGGATTCCATGGGGAGATGGTGCTGCTCAATGCGGGATTTTAGTAACTCGTAACTCGCCAGGCGCTGGGAACCGCCGATGATTTCGCCGTAACCCTCCGGAGCTAACACGTCTACGCAGAGAGCGTAGCGGGGGTCGATGGGGTCGGGCTCCATGTAGAAGGCTTTTACGTCGGCCGGATAACGATGGACCATGACGGGACGGTCGAATTGGCTGCTGAGCCAGGTTTCGTCGGGCGAGCCGAAGTCGTTGCCGTAGGTGAAGGGCTGCTCCAGATGGCCGTCTTTGTGGGCCTGGTTGAGCATTTCTACGGCTTCGTCGTAGCGGAGACGCGGGAAGGGCGGGAGGATGGGCTGGAGTTTGGTTGGGTCGCGGTTGATGACGGCTAACTCGGCGGCGCGGTTTTTGAGGACGGATTGGACGATGTGGGAGAGATAGTTTTCGGCTAACTCCATGAGGCCGTCGAGGTCCATGAAGGCGGCTTCGGGCTCGACCATCCAGAACTCGGTGAGGTGACGGCGGGTTTTGGATTTTTCGGCGCGGAAGGTGGGGCCGAAACTGTAGACCTTGCCGAGAGCCAGAGCCGTGGCTTCGACGTAGAGCTGGCCGGACTGGGTGAGATAGGCGGGCGAGCCGAAGTAGTCGACGGGGAAGAGGGTTGAGGTGCCTTCGCAGGCTGCTGGAGTGAGGATGGGAGGGTCGGTGCGGATGTAGCCGTTTTGATCGAAGTACTCGGCGGCGGCGCGCATGATTTCGGCCCTGATGCGGAGGATGGCGGACTGGCGCGGGGTGCGGACCCAGAGATGACGGCGCTCCTGGAGGAAGTCGACGCCGTGCTCCTTGAGGGTGATGGGGTAGGGGTCGGACTCGGGGACGCGCTGGACGATCTGGAGGTCTTCGACGTCGAGCTCATAACCTCCCGGAGCCCGCTGGTCGGCGCGGACTTTGCCGGTGACGATGAGGCTGGATTCCTGGGTGAGGGACTTGAGCGACTCGAAGACGGCGGGTGGGACGCTTTTGACGTGGGCTACGCCCTGGATGGTGCCGGTGCCGTCGCGAAAGATGGGGAAGAGAAGCTTGCCGGACTCGCGGAGGTTGTAAAGCCAGCCGCGGAGGGTGACGGATTGGCCTTCGTGCTGGCCGAGGGTGGAGATGGTGGCTTCTGGCATGGGCTTCCTTAGGCGGCTTCGGTGACGGCCGGACTCACTAGGATAACGCGGCGGGCGGATGGCGCCGCTGCCGACTGCGATCGAGGCGCGGGAAGAGCAGACGCCGCCCGATGGGGCGCGGATCGGCTGGAAACCGATCACCGGCCTGGCGATGAGGACGCGCCGCGTCCTGCCGGACGCCAAACTTGCGGGCAATCGATAGCGCCATAGAAAACCGCCGCGCTGGAGTACAATCCCTCGTGAGTGAGGAAAGCCTAATGTCCGTTAGCGATCTGCCCATCCCTATCCTGATTCTCATTGCCATTGTGATTCTCTACTTGCTTAACTCGATCAAGATCCTCCGCGAGTACGAGCGCGCGGTCATCTTCCGCCTGGGCCGCGCGCTGCCGGAGCCCAAGGGTCCCGGAATCATCCTCGTCTTTCGCCCGCTGGATCAGTTGATCCGCATCTCTTTGCGCCAGGATGTTCTCGAAGTCCCGCCGCAGGACGTGATCACCCGCGACAACGTCACCATCAAGGTGAATGCCGTGGTCACGCTTTACGTGGTCAACCCCAACGACGCGGCCATCAAAGTAGTCAACTACGTCTACCAGACATCGCAGTTTGCGCAGACCACCCTGCGCTCTGTCCTCGGCGAGGTGGAGCTGGATGAGGTCCTCAGCCATCGCGACAAGCTCAACCTGAGGATCCAGACCATCATCGACCAGCGCACGGAACCGTTCGGCGTAAAGGTGGTGTCTGTAGAAGTGAAACAGGTGGATCTGCCCCCGGAGATGCTGCGCGCCATCGCCAAGCAGGCAGAAGCCGAGCGCGAACGGCGCGCCAAGATTATCCACGCCGAGGGCGAATACAACGCCGCGCAAAAGCTGGTCGATGCCGCCGCCCTCATGGCCACGCAACCCATGACGCTGCAATTACGCTACCTGCAGACGCTGGCCGACATCGGCGTCGAAAAGAACACCACCATCGTCTTCCCGCTGCCGCTCGAAATGCTGTCGCTGCTCAACAAAATGGGATCGCTGCAGGTCGCGCCTCCCGAAAAATCCTAGCGGCCCAGCCGTCCGCGGCCTCAACCAATTTGGGTGCCCCAGGCCTCGCCTTTGAGACCTGGGACTGACGATCGCTGGCGCCGAATCCGATCAAGCGACGCCGTAACGAAGACCCGCAGGTGCGCAGAACGCCCAGGACCGGTATGCTTAAAGAGGTACGTTTCTTAGGCGGTTTATGAGGGGAATCTTCGAGGACGAAGCAGTCGAGTCGGCCGAGCCCCGGCGCGACACCGAACTCACACTTGGATCGGGCATGTTGCTTGGGGCCTTCTTCGGGCTGGTGCTCATCTGCGGCATCTGCTTCGGCCTCGGCTACGCCCTTGGCGCCCATGGCTCCAAGGGTGCGGTCTTCCAAAGCCAGCCGCCCGCCGCGGGACCGGCGACACAGACGCCTTCCGATTCGCCGCAGGGCAAGCCTTCGGCCGCCGCTCAGCCTCCGGCTGCGCCTGCGCAGCAAACTGCGGCAAACGCTGTTCCCGCCGGCGGGCAGAGCGCGGCTCCGGGCGCGGCCGCTCCAACTCCCGGTCCCGCTCAATCTCCCAACGACGGCGGCTGGCACGCCGTACAGACCGCAAACCCATCGCAGGTCCAGCCCGCCCTGCCCGGCTCACCCGGCACGACCCAGTCCGTACAGCAGGCCGCCGTAAACACCGTCCAGCCGGCCATGCCGTCGCAGAATTCCCTCATGGTCCAGATCGCAGCCGTCTCCGACCCTGAAGACGCCACCGTCCTGGTCGGCGCGTTGCGTAAGCGGGGCTACAAAGTCTCCGCCAGCCGCAAACCCGCCGACAACCTGATCCACGTCTGCGTCGGCCCTTTCTCGAACAGCAATGACGCCAACACCATGCGCCAGCGCCTCCTCAACGACGGCTATAACGCCATCGTGCTGCCTTAGCTCCGCATCCACTCCGGCAGGCCCGAAGCCACCGCCGCCCGCACCGCTTCGAGCAGTTCCTCGCGCGTAGCAAAGTCTTTCGGGTAAATCGGCGCGTGAAACGAAACATGTGCCGTCCCCGGCCGGATGCGCAAACTTCCCTTCGCCATCATGCTCTCCGTGCCGTAGATCGAAACCGGCACGCAGGGGGCGCCCGTTTCCATGGCCAGGTAAAACGGCCCCTTCTTGAATGGCAGCATCCGCCCATCCGGCGAGCGCGTCCCTTCGACGAACGTCGTGATGTGCATTCCTTTTTCCATTACCCGCCGCGCCGCCTCGACGCACTCCCGCGCGCTCTCCACGCGCCCGTCCCGGTGCACGGGAACAAAATCGCCCAGCTTGAACCCGTACCCCAGCACTGGAATCTTCATCAGCGATTGCTTCAAAAACGCCGAAGTCCGCCCCGGAATCCGCGGAAGCAGCGCCGGCGGATCCAGGTTCGAGACGTGATTCGACATGAAGATGCACGCGGTCTTTACGGGCACGAGTTCAAGCCCAGCCAACTCCACCCGAATCCTCGCCAGCCAGAATGCCGCACGCGAGATCGACTGCGCAGCGTTATAAAGAGGCGTCGCGTTGCCGGTGATCATGGCCCACGGAATAAACACCGCCGCCGCCGGAATCCCCAGCACCAGATAAGTCCCCAGCAGTATCAAAGCGGCAATCATGCAGCGTCCAGTCTCTAGGCCTCTGACAGGATGGTTTTGAACCTTTCGATCGCCAATCCCAGGTCCCAAAATCGGGGACCTGGGGCACCCTCGGTGGTACAAGTTCAAATGGTCAGAGACCTGGTTCTCTGACCACATGAATTTGTTCCGGTTTAGATCTGAGCCATCCCAGGTTAGGCGCAAAAACAAAGACGCGCCGAACCTGGGGCACCCAGGATTTGGTACATCATCAAGCGGTCAGGAACTTAGTCCTTAGTCCCTAGTCCCTAGTCCCTAGTCCCTAGTCCCTGCTTTTCAGCCTCGCAGGCAGCTTCTCATAAATCCCGTCGAACCCGCCATTGGAAAGAATCGCCACCACGTCGCCACGTTCCAGCCGCGGCGCAATGCCGTCCACAATCGCATCGGCATTGGCCAGCAACTCTGCTTCCGTACCCGCGTCACGCAGCGCCTGCACCACCTCCTCCGGGTGCAGCCGCTCGTCCGCAGGGATTCGCTCCAACTGAAACACACCCGCCAGCACCACCCGATCGGCCAGCCGCAGACTCTCCACCAGCTCGCCGGCCAGCACCTTCCTCCGCAGCGTGTTCGATCGCGGCTCAAGCACCGCCCACAGTCGGGCTTTTGGATAGATTTGGCGCAGCGCCCTGAGCGTCTCCCGGATCGCCGTAGGATGGTGCGCAAAATCCTCAATCACCGTTACGCCGCCCACCCGCGCCCGCACCTCCAGCCGCCGCTTCACGCTCTTGAAGCTCTTGAGCGCCGCGCCAATCGCCTCTGCGCTTACGCCCTGCCCCGCCGCCAGCGCCGCAGCCGCCGTCGCATTCAGCGCATTGTGTTCCCCGGCCAGCCCCATCTCGAACTCGCCCCACGCCGCGCCACCGCGCCAAATCTCCCACCGCAGCAGAGCGCCGTCGGGACCATCGTCATGCCGCAGATTCCGAATCCGCCACTCCGCGCCCTCGCCGAATCCGTACCGTTCCACGCGGCACAGCGCACCGCTCACGCACTCGGTCACGTTCTCGCTGCCGTCGAAGGCCACGATCGCGCCCCGCCGCGGCACAAGATTCACCAGCCGCTTGAATGCCGTCTTCACCGCATCGAGATCGGCATAAATATCTGCATGATCGAACTCCACATGCGTCAAAATCAGCGCATCCGGAAAGTAGTGCAGAAACTTTGGCCCCTTATCGAAGAACGCGGTGTCGTACTCGTCGCCCTCGACAATAAACGTGCGCGTCGGCCGCAATTGAAAGCTGGTTCCAAAGTTTTCCGCCACGCCGCCGATCAGAAACGATGGCTCGAGCGCCCGATCCTCGCGCGCCGCCACGTGATAAATCCAAGCCAGCATGCTGGCCGTCGTGGTCTTGCCATGCGTCCCCGCCACCACCAGCGATTCGCGCCCCGGCAAAAACTCCTCGCGCACGAGCGCAGCCTGCGAAGTGAATGGAATCCGCTCGTCCAGCACCCGTTCCACCTCGGGATTTCCGCGCGACAGCGCATTGCCGATCACCACCAGGTCAGGCCGCGGCTCAAGATTCGCCTCCGCGTAAGGCTCCATCACCTGAATCCCCAACCCCCGCAGCAGTTCGCTCATCGGCGGATACGCCGCCTTATCGGACCCCGTAATCCGGTGCCCCTCAAGTTGAAGCAGCCCGGCGAGCGAAGCCATCGCCGTCCCGCAAATCCCGCAAAGATGTACGTGCCGCGCCAACCCGCTCACTTCATCACCATCGTTTCAATCAAAGTCCAAGTGTCCTGAGTCGTTAATTCGTTGAAGAACAACCGCAGATCCTTCGACTCCGTTTGCCTCAAATAGCGCGGCAAACTGCGCTCAGAGTTTGTGACTTTTTTGATTTTTCGCGGATTTTTGGTCCGCAAGCCCCTTCCTTGCAACACCGATTTTCCGCAAGTCGAATAAAGTCACAAACTCTCAGGATGACAGGCTAATTGTTAAATGAACTGACGACTCAGGACACTAGTCCCTAGTCCCTCAGTCCCTGTCTTTTTCACTGCCGCTTCCAGCAAATCCAGCCGCGCATCCGCGCCCACGGTCAACTCCACCTCCACGCCAAATGTCAGCGTCACGTTCTCTCGAGAAACATGCCCGCTGCGCAGCCCCATCGCAATCGGCCCGTCGAAGTCTTCAAATACGCGTAGAATCGTTTCACCCAGCAACCCCGCCGGCGTCCCCGGTGAAATGCAGTCCACCATTTCGCCGAATACGATGCCCCGCACACCGTCAAACTTTCCCGCCGCGCGCAGTTGCCACAGCAGCCTGTCCACTTGATAAGGCTTCGTGGCTCTGTCCTCGAGGAACAGCACCTTGCCTTCAGTGTGCGGCTCCCAGGGCGTGCCCACAAGCGCCGCCAGAATGCTCAAGCAGCCGCCGTAGAGCGTGCCCCTGACCGGACCGTGCGCCTTGCCCGGCTTAAGCGCGCGCAATCCCTCGGCCTCGCCCACGCTGTATGGCTGCCCGCTCAGCGCCGCGCGAAAACTTGGGCCATCGACGCCGTCTTCAAGATAAAAATCCGCGGCCACCATCGGCCCATGAAACGCCGGCAGCCCAATTTCGTCGAGGAGCCGCAGTTGCAGCCCGGTTAAATCGCTATAAGCGAAGAAAGGCTTTGGATGTTTTGCGATCAGGCCGAGATCGAGGCCCTCAAGCAGATAATTCGATCCATACCCTCCGCGCAAACAAGCCACCACGCTGGTCGCCGCATCGGCAAAGGCCTCGTGCAGATCGCCGAGCCGCTGCTCCGGCGTGCCGGCAAAATAAAGCGGCCCGCGCTCACCGGCATACCGGCCCAATCGCGGCGAAAGCCCCAACCTGCGCAGCGCGCCGATTCCGCGCTCCACGCGCTCGGGCAGCGCCGATGAAGCCGGCGCAATCACGCTCACGCCCGCATCCGGCCAAACTACTGGAGGTTTGAGCAGCGGCTTCATCCGGACCACGCCTCGCCGCGCGCAATCAACGCCGCCGGACCCGTGAGCATCAATTCCGTACCCGGCCCGTCCCACGCCACAGTCTGCGCGCCGCCCGGCGCAACCACGCGCAGCGTCGACTGCGCCAGGCCAAGCGCAATGGCCGCCGTAGCCGCAGCCGAACTGCCGGTGCCGGAAGACGAAGTCGGCCCCACCCCTCGTTCGAAGATGCGAATCTCAATCTCGGACTTGTTCACGGCGCGCACAAACTCCACATTGGTCTGATTGGGAAAATCCCGATGCATGCAAATCTCCGCGCCCACCGTCTGCCACGCGCACCCGGCCGCGGCAAACTTCGCATTTTCCACCACGACGACAAAATGCGGATTGCCCGTCGAGATCTCCGCACCCGCAATCTCCGTCCCATCTGCGAGCCGCACCGTGCGCCGCGCAAACCGAGGCACGCCCATCCCCATTGTCACTTCAACCGTAAATCTTTTGTCCGTGCTCACTCTGTTCACGCGGCACACGCGCAGCCCCGCGCCGGTCTCGATCTCCAGTTCGTCGCCTGCCTGCGCGCCCAGCGCCTCGGCCATCCACGCAGCCACGCACCGCGTACCGTTGCCGCTGATCTCCGCCACAGACCCATCCGCGTTGTGCAGCCGGATGCGCCCCGACTTCGCTCCCGTCCACGCGAAAAACTCAATGCCGTCCGCGCCCACGCCCGTCGTGCGCGTGCAGAGCCGCCGCGTCAAGCTCGCCCAATCGTGGCCGTTCGCCGCCTCTTCCGTCACGATCAAAAAATCGTTACCGCAGGCGTGCGCCTTGGTAAACGGAATCACGTTGCCTCCGGAGTGTCGTTTCGTGTTTCCTATTCCCTATTCCCTATTCCCTGATCCCTAGGTCCCTAGTCCCTAGTCCCTAGTCCCTAACATAAATCGCCGCCGCCGGCTGCCCCTTTGCCGTGAACCGCCGCACCAGTCTCAATCCCTCCGGATGCTCTTTTACCGCACGGTCGATCTCGTCCCCAGCGAAGGTCACCACAATGGCCGCGTGCTCGGCCGGCGCCGCCAGTGCGGCCCGATAAAACTGCTTATCGCTCTCGTTGATCGTCTGCCGCAGCGGAATTCCCGTGAACGCCACAAGCTCCGGATAGAGCGAAGTATTCATCAGCACGATGCCGCCCGGCCGCGCAGCAAGCAGCTTCCGCAGCAGCGGCGGAATCTCGGAGTCGTACGCCGCGCGCGCCGCCGCATTCTTCGTGCCCTCCACATAAACCAGCGGCCCCTCGCGGGCCATCGACCACACATTCAGGACAATGGCTGCAAACAGCGCGCCCACGGCAACGCCGGCCCACTTCGGCTTGATGGCGCGCGCAGCCGCCAACACGAGCGAAACGAAAAATCCCAGACCCAGCGCCAACGCCGGCAGCAATTCCATTCCGTAGCGCGTGTTGTACCACGAGTGCGGCCACCAGGGGGGAATAAAAATCGGCACCGAACCGTACGCGACCGAGTACGCATAAAACGGAACCGGCAGCCACAAGAGCAGCGCCCACGCAAACGCGCGCCGCCGCTCCACCAGCCATGCCCACGCCGTTCCCAGCACGCTCAGCGCCAGCACCGCGTTGCCCCAGGCCGCGGCGGCCGCGTTCATCTCCGAGACCTTCACAAAAAACAGCAGCCCCACCCACGGGTTGTGCCAGCCCGGATGCGGCGGCCAGCCCGGCGCAGCCGTGTGCATCTCTATGGCCTTCGCGGAAAAAGGCCCGCGCGCGAAGTAAAGCCAGTCGCCGAAGACCGCGGCGTTATAAACGAACCACGCCGCCGGCGCCGCTGCCACCACCGCGCTCGCCAGCCAGAAAGCACGCGAGCGCAGCTCGCCGCGCCGCAACAGCACAAGCCCCACGCCGCACCAGGCGAGCAGCGCCAGCATCCATCCGTCGTAGCGCGTAAACACCGCTGCCACCAGCGCCGCCGCGATTGTCCACAGCAGCCGTTTCGAGCGCCGCGGATCGCCGGCAAGGCTGTCATACCACTCCACCAGCCACACCACGATCCAGATCGTCTCGCACAGAAACAGCGGCTCGGTCATCGCCGTGGTCTGTAGATAGATCAAATTTGGATTGAGCGCGAAAAACGCCAGCGCCAGCGCCGCCGGAGCACGCGGAAGCCAGCGCCGCGCCAGGCGATAGATGCCCACGCACGCAGCCAGGTAAGCAAGAGCCGAAGGAATGGCGCCCGCAATCCCATCTGCCCACCACGCGTACACCTGCACAAACGGAATCATCAGCAGGTGCGGCAGCGGCAGCCACACCGAGCCAAGCTGCGTCAGCCCCGGCCTGTGCGAATCGAAGATGCGTCGCGCGATGTGCAGGTGGGCGACCGCGTCGCCGTAGTCGAGCATCGCCCCGTGCCGCCAGCTCCACACCTGCCCGGCCAGCGAAACCGCCGCGCAGAGAGCCAGAACCACCAGGCTCTCAGCGCGGGTGGCGGATCTTTCAGTCAAGGTGGGTAAGTTCGCGGAAGACATTGAAGCGCTCGTCGATCTCCTGGCGCGAAAGCTGCTGCAGCCGCTCGGTGCCAAAGCGCTCGCAGGCAAACGAGCCCATGGTGCTGCCGTAAAACATCGCGCGCCTGAAGGCTCCCGGAGTCAGCTCGGGCTGCGAAGCCAGGTAGCCGAAGAACCCTCCGGCAAAGCTATCGCCCGCGCCCGTTGGATCGACGACCTCATCGAGCGGCATGGCCGGCGCCTTGAACGTCTTCGATCCCGTCCCGTTCAGGCTTTCGCCGAAGAACAGCGTCGCCCCGTACTCGCCGTGCTTCACCACCAGCGCCCGCGGACCCATTGCCATCACCGCACGCGCCGCGCGCACCAGGTTGTTGTTGGCGGCAAGCATCCGCGCTTCGGTGTCGTTGATGAGCAGAATATCCAGACCCTTCAGCACCTCGAGCAGAGCCGGCCGGTGGTCCTTGATCCAGTAATTCATGGTGTCGCCGGCCACCAGCTTCACATCCGGCAGGCCCAAGCGCACACGCCGCTGCAAGACCGGATCGATATTCGCCAGAAACAAAAACTCCGAGTCGCTGTAAGCCTCCGGAATCTTCGGTTCGAAGGCCGCAAACACGTTCAGCTCGGTGTTGCGCGTCTTGGCCTCATTCAGGTTTTCGAGATACGAGCCCTCCCAGAAGAAGCTCTTGCCCGCGGTGTGCTCAATGCCGCGTGTATCGATGTTGTGCGCCGCAAAGACGGCTTCCTCCTCCGGCCCAAAGTCCTCGCCCACCACGGCGATCACGCGCACATCGGTAAAGAAGCTCGCGGCCAGCGAAAAGTAAGTCGCCGCGCCGCCCAGGCAGCGGTCCTTGCGCCCCGCCGGTGTCTCAATCGAATCGTAGGCAACGCTGCCCACAACGGTAATCGCCATGCAATGTCCTCTCCTTTTGTGAAGCTCATAACTCTTAACAGATCTCAGAGGGCGGCTGAGAATTGCTTTTCGCAAATCCCTCGAACTCGTCCTCAAAGCGCAACAGAGAACGCTCAATCTCGGTTCGAAGCGCTTTCCAACCCGCTCCGTCCTACCACCCCAGATACTTTCCGAACAGCAGCCCCAGCTTTTCCTTCACGGCAACCGGAATCGCCTCCGGCTGCGTCAGTACTGCATATTTCGCCGCCGATGCGCACGCGCAATTCCGCTCGCGCGGCATCGCCGCCACAGCCGCCTTCACCACGCTGGCCGCGTTCTCGGCATTTTTGTGCAGCACAGCCACAATCTCCTCGATGGTCACCGCGTCATGCCCCTCGCGCCAGCAGTCGTAGTCGGTCACCATGGCCACGGTCGCGTAGCAAATCTCCGCCTCACGCGCCAGCTTCGCCTCCTGCAGATTCGTCATCCCGATCACGTCCGCGCCCCAGCTCCTATACAGTTTTGATTCCGCCTTGGTCGAAAACTGCGGCCCCTCCATGCACACATAAGTCCCGCCCAGCTTCCCGACCACGCCCACAGCGGCGCAAGCCTCTCGAGCGGCTTTGGCTACCGTCGCGCACACCGGATCGCCAAACGCGACGTGCCCCACGATCCCATGTCCGAAGAAAGTCGAAATGCGATGGAAAGTGCGATCGATAAACTGATCCGGCATCAAAAAATCCGTCGGCTTATGCTCTTCTTTCAGCGAACCCACAGCCGACACAGACAAGATCCGCTCGACCCCGAGTTTCTTGAACGCGAAAATATTCGCCCTGAAGTTCAGCTCCGACGGCAGAATCCGGTGCCCACGCCCGTGCCGCGCCAGAAACGCCACTCTGCGCCCCTCCAGCTCGCCGATCGCAAACGCATCCGAAGGCGCGCCAAAGGGCGTCTCTACCCGCTCCTCGCGCAGGTTCGTAAACCCCGGCATCGAGTAAAGCCCGCTGCCGCCAATAATGCCAATCTCCGCTTGGGCCAAAGTCCGCTCCTCGTACTACGGTCTCCTATTTCCGATTCTTTGCTGCCAGTGACAATAGTCAGAATTCCGAGAAAGCCGCCCCTCAGGGGCTGAAGCCCCACTGATTTTGCGCGCCTTGCGGCACGACTAAAGTCGTGCCCTTTCAAAACCTCACTTACGCCACAGGCTGTTAACTCCAGTTCCCACTTCCCTATTCCCAATTTCCAGTTCCCTATTCCCTATTCCCTATTCCCTATTCCCTTTCTTCTTCTTCTTCCGCGCCGGATGCACCCACCACGCCACCGCGATCCCGATCAGGTAAAGCCCCAGCATGGGAATCGCATAAATGCACATCGTCCACGGATCCGGACTCGGCGTGATAATCGCCGCCACCAGAAACACCGCCAGAATCGCATAGCGAATATTCACCCACAGAAACTTCGGAGTGACGATGCCGAACAGGGCCAGAAAGAAGATGAGAATCGGCAGCTCGAAGCTGATGCCCAGCCCCAGAATCACCGACAAAAAAAATCCGGTGTAGTCCTCAATGCTGATCATGGGCGTAAAGTTATGCCCGAAGTCCACCACCAGGATCTTGATGGCCGCCGGCAGCACCCAGAAATATCCAAACGCCGCGCCCGATAGAAACAACCCCACCGTGGCCGCCATGAACGGCACCACAAATCGCCGCTCCTTGCGGTAAAGCCCTGGGGCGATGAACAGCCACACCTGATAAAGGATGAACGGCGAAGCCAGAATGGCCCCCGCGACCAGCGACGCCTGCAGGTAGAGGTTCAGCGCATCCATCGGATGCGTAAACATCAGCGTCTTATGAATGTGAATCAGCGGCGCCTGAAAATACTGCACAATGCGGTTGTGAAAGATCCACGCGATCACAAACCCGGCCGCAAGATAAAGCGCCGAATGAACGATGCGCTTGCGCAACTCATCCAGGTGCTCCATCAGGCTCATGCCAGGGAGTTCCGCGCGTTCCGTCACCGCGACACGCGCCTTGTCGATCACTTCCACTGGGTCAACCATGGCGTTCCGCAGGCTCCGTCTCGTGTGCGGCCTCACGCGCGGCCTGACGCGCGGCCTCATAAGCGGCGTCACGCGCGACCGATTCCCGCGCCGCGTCCTTCACTTCGGCGTCCTTCACTTCGGCCCCGGCCGCCACAGCGGATTCCTTGCCGGGCTCAACCTGCGCCGCGTCCGCCGGCTCCTTGGCCCTAGATTCGTCGGCCTTGGATTCGTCGGCCTTCAAAAAGAAATACTCGGGCCGGCCCTCCGCTGGAGCAGCCGTTTCGGCTGCCGCCCGGCTCCCAGGGCGCTTCGCGGCAACCGGCGTTCCTGTCGCCGGAGGATGCACGCGCAAACCCGTCTCTTCCGCTTCCAGCCGCTCCGCTTCCGGCTGCGCCTCTGCTCCATGCTCCTCCAGCATCGCCTCATCGTACGAATCAGCCTGGGACTCTTCGCCAGCGCCTTCTTCTCCGTACTCCGCAACGGCTGCCGCAGAGCCTGCCGTCATTTCATCGAACGGTCCCGCTTCCGGGACCTGGGAGGTCACCACCGCTGCCTCAGCCGCTTCCGGCGTCTCCGACACCGCCGCAATCTGTGCGGGCGTAGCCGCGGCCAGCACCCGTTGCCGCTCCCGTTCCTCTTCCTCGCGCTTGCGCCGGTCCGCCTCCTCGGCGTTCCGCAACTCCTCTTCCATCTGGTACTTGAAATCGTTTGAGGCCTTCCGGAACTCGTACATCAGCTTGCCGATCTGGCGCCCGATCTTGGGCAAACGCCGCGGCCCAAAAACCACCAGCGCCAGCACCATCAAGACCAGCGAGTCCGCCATCCCAATGCTGGCGGCCTCAATTGTCGGCGTAATTCCCATGAATTCCAATCATAACTGCCCCCGCAACCGCTCACAATCGCCCGTACCGTCCTGATTTGTAGTTGCATTGAAAGGGCACGACCCTTCGGCAAGCTCAGGGCAGGCTTTCAGTCGTGTCCCCATGGGCTTGCGGCCCACCCAAAGGGGTGAAAACCGCATGGTTTTCGACCGTGTCCCCATGAGCCTGCGGCTCACCCAATGGGATGAAAACCGGCTTGCTTCCCCCGGAGGGGGAACACGAGAATAGCCCAGGACAAGTCCGCCGCGGCGGACGCGGTCCTGGGTATGAAAGCAAATGGAACCATGCGCCCCGGAGGGGCGCTGCAAATCGTTTCGGCATTGTTTTCGACCGTGCCGGCATTGTTTTCGACCGTGCAGTTGACGCGGCAAAGTGACGACGGCCTCAGCCCCCTGAGCGACGACCCCTTCGGTTACTCCTGCGTTATAATATTCATAGTGGCTGCGGCCTCAGCCGGAGCGGGTTCTCGAATCCCCCGCCTGCGCACCGCATCCTTGTATGTGAAGGGGCTGCAACATCCCCGTGGGTGGGGCTCCACTTGAGTGAGTTCCGGCAGCATCGGGACTTCAGAGCGTGGCCAGCGCATCCGCTGCAGCCTGGAATTGCTTTCAACACCCCCGTCCGCCCAACGCTTGAAAGATGGCCGGACTGAAGGCGGATTACAGTGAATTTGCTACTTGACGATCTGACGGCGGCCTCGCCGGAGGCCGAAATCACTTGCAGCCTCGAAAATTACCTTGCCTTGCCCGACCACACCATGGACGACCGCATCGCCCAGGCCCGCGACCGCCTCGGCTCGACCACCGTCCTGCTCGGCCACCATTACCAGCGCGACGAGGTCATCCGCTTCGCCGACCACACGGGCGACAGCTACAAGCTCTCCCAGATCGCGGCCAACACCCCGGCACGCTACATTGTCTTTTGCGGTGTCCACTTCATGGCCGAGTCTGCCGACATCCTCAGCCGCACCGGGCAACAGGTGATTCTGCCCGACCTCAACGCCGGCTGCTCCATGGCCGATATGGCCGAAATCTCCCAGGTCGAAGACTGCTGGGACGCGCTCACGCGCCTTGGCCTTGCGGATGAGACGATACCGATTACCTACATGAACTCGACCGCGGCCATCAAAGCCTTCTGCGGCGAGCACGGCGGCCTGGTTTGCACCTCCTCCAATGCCGACAAAGCCTTCCGTTGGGCTTTTCAACGCGGTGAGGCGGGGTGGCGAAGCCGGGGGACGACAGGTCTTCGTCGTCGGGGTGCGAAGCGCATCCTCTTCCTGCCCGATCAGCACCTCGGCCGCAACACCGGGCACTCCATGGGCATCGCGCTCGACGAAATGAACGTCTGGGACCCCTGGGCAGTCCAGTTGGGCCAAAATCACGGCGGGCAATCCAGAGAGCGCCTCGAAGCCAGCCGCATTCTCCTATGGAAAGGCCACTGCTCCGTCCACCAGCGCTTTCTTCCCGGTCATGTGGATCAGGTTCGCGCCAAATACCCCGGCATCCAGGTCATCGTGCATCCCGAGTGCCGATTTGAAGTCTGCCAAAAGGCCGACGCCCTCGGCTCCACGGAGCGCCTCATCGCCCTCGTCGAGCAAGCGCCCGCAGGGACTATGTTTGCCGTGGGCACGGAGATTCACCTGGTCAACCGCATGGCCCGCCAATTCGCGGCCCAGGGCAGGCGCATCATCACCCTCGACGACACCGGCTGCCTGTGTACGACCATGTATCGAATCAGCCCGCAGCACCTGGCCTGGGCGCTGGAGAACCTGGTCGAAGGGCGCGTAGTGAACCGCATCGAGGTTCGAGCCGAGGTCAAGCATTGGGCGCGCGTGGCGCTGGACCGGATGCTTGAAGTTGCGTAGGACCAGAGATCAGGGATCAGGGGTCAGGGGTCAGGGGTCAGAGATCAGGGATCAGGGGGCGGTTAAGGCGGGCTTATTTTTGCTTAATCGGCGCTTAATTGAGCTTAATTCGCCTTAGAATGGCCTTCAGACCAGCGACAGAAAAAGGACGGCTAACCGCAAGGCGGCACACTCATCGATTCGGTCGCCCCTCTGCTGAGAGGCGAGATGGGGTCTGTGCCCCATTCATCGCGGCTTTATCGCGATGAGTGGGCGAAGGCTTGCCGCCCAACTCGACTCGATTTCGACGGTCTCTCGAAGGCCGGCGGCGTAGTGGTTGAAGTTGCTTTATGGTCGCCGCTCATCTACCGACCCGCTCATCGCGATAACGCCGCGATGAACGGGGCACAGCTTCGATTTTTGCCTGGACCTCTCATCGAAATTGATGAGCGAGCCCCCTGCCTCCAAGAAAAAGGACGGCCAACCGCAAGGTTAACCGCCCTCGTGAATCGAGCAGGCGCAGAGCCTTATGGCTGGTACCACGTCGAGGTCTGCACCTGGTTGCCGTTGGTGTCCTGGGCTTCAATCGTCCAATAGTACAGGTCTCCTGAAGTCAGGCTGCCCACCGAGGGAGTGTTGCCGCCTCCGGTCGGATCGACGCCCCAGGCGATGGAAGTGATCGAACTGGAGAATCCGTTTGAGCTGGAATTATTGCCCGGAATCTGCCAGATGGTGCAGTTGCCTGTACAACCGGTGCCTTGGGAGAGATAGAAGCTGTAGGCGAAGTTGCTGCCCATAGCGTTGGCCGAATCGGTCCAGGTAAACGTGGGCGTAGTGCCGGTGCTGCCGGTCCCGCTGGGCGCGAGAGCGGTGGCAGCATCGCTCGCGTCCACAACCGACGCTCCGCCATTCCAGCCGGTCACCGCGCCGTTCACGATCGCGCCGGTTTCCTGGCTCCCGTCGCTGTAGGTCACCGTGAAGCCGTAGGCGTCGCCGACCGCGGGCGTGCCGCCAGGGATCGTGGCAGAGTACTGGTATTTCAGGTTGCCGCAAGTCGTACATATGGCCATGTCCACCGGATGGATCAGATTCGGTCCTGAAGTGAGCGTGACGGCAACCGGCAGCTTGTTCGCCTCGTCCACTTCGAGAGTGAGTTGATAACTGGACGAGTTGCCGGCCTGGGAAATGGTTTGATAGTACTGCGTCGTCACCGTGGCCGTGCTGTTCACGCCGGGCAGCGTCACGTTCTGGCCGATCATGGTGCTGCCGGAGACGGTCACTCCGTTGGAATTGTTGTTCCTCGCATTGGTCACGTCCCCGGCGTCGATCTCGCCGTTGTTGTTCTGGTCGAGAATCCCAACCACAACATAACCGGAGCCGCTGGGAACGCTGATGGAGTAAGAGTTTCCGCTGCCGCCGGCCACCGGGCTGGCAATCTCCGCGGCGTAGATGTTCGGCGGCCCGCTGTCGGTGTTCTGGAAGACGCCCAGATAGAGCGGCGCGCCAGCCGCAATCGTCACACCGGCGGGAATGGTGACCGCGCCGGAGACGGTGGTGCAGGTTCCGGAGCACGACGCCGCCCCGATGGTCACGGCCGTAGGAGTTGACCCGCCGTAGGTGGACCACCCCGACGGACTGGGTGTGGCAGCCAGGGTGTTGAAGGCCCGGGCCTGGAAGTAGTACGTGGTTCCGGACGTGAAGGTATTTGCGCCGGTTACGGTGTTGTTAAGGATCCAGACAGTCGTACCGTCGCCAATCGCAGCGAATGTGTGGCTTCCGCTGACATTGGCGAAGGCTGAACCGGGACCACTGGTAAAGTTCGGACTCGTGCTCCATTCCACAGTATATTGATTGGCCTCCTCCACTTGATTGCCGTTCACGGGCGGCTGGAAAAAGATCATAGCGCCTCCTGCGTTGGGCGCCACCTGAATTTGAGGGTTCGTATCCGGCGTGGCATATGCAGGATCGGTCAGCGCGACGGATTGACCGGTAAGATCGGCAGACGAGACCGTCAAGCCTGAGGTGCTGCCTGTGGGGTCGTTCACGTTCTGCGCGCCCTGGCCCAGCGGGTCCATCCATGCCTGCAGGGTGTAGCTGCCCGGCGGCACGCCGCGGATGGTGAATGCCCCGCCCGAAGTCAGCGTGGACTCGGTGATGCTGGTTCCCGGCCCGCCGTTTCCGCCGCAGTTGTTGTCATTAAGGGCCAGATAAACCTGCCCGGCCTGCGACCCGCTGTAGGCGACCGTTCCGGAGACCGTATATCCCAGCGAGACGGCGAAGTATTGTCCACTGACAGTGCTGCTGCTCACGGTAATGCTCAGGCTGGCGGGGGAGAAGACGGAACTAACACCGGCAATGGTAGGAACGATCGTATAACTTCCGCTGGGAACGCTCGAAAAGGTGAAGTCTCCGTTGCTGTCGGTGGTGGTCGTGGATTGTACCGGAGTTCCGCTGGTGTTTGAGCCGGTGTAGAGGTTCAGTGCAATCTGCGGGACGCTGGAAGAGTTGCAATTGTTGCTGAGGCTGACGGAGCCGGTTATATCCTGGCCGGCGCTGTTGACGGCGATCGTGTAGGTGTTCGTGGCATTGGAATTCAGGCTGTCCACCACCTTCACGTTGGTCAGCGTCACGGTGCCCGTCGAACTGGGCGTGCCGCTGATGCTCATGGAGCTTCCGCCGGTGCTGAATGCGGTTAGGCCGTTCCCAAGGCTCAACCCGCCGGCCGTCACGGTTGTTCCATTGATAGACCAGGTGTAGGGCGCAACGCCGCCCGAGGCGCTGATCGAGCTCGCATAGCTTTGACTGACGGTCGCCGATCCCGGTATGGAGGAGCCGGGCGTAGGCAGAGATACTGCAACCGGGGTTGAGATGCCGATGGAGTATGTCTGGCTGGTCATATCGCCGGTCGTGGTGTCAGTCAGTTGGACTGTGAAAGATTCCGTAGCTGCTGTGGTTGGCGTTCCGGCGATGTTTACCGTGGCTCCGCTAATGCCGGCAGCCAGGGTTCCGTTCGCGGGAGAGAGTGGCGAAGTGACTGCGATGGAAACACTGCTGCTGCCGCCCGAGCCGGAGACCGATCCGGTATAGGCCACTCCCGTGTAACCGGATGGCAAGGATGAAGGATTCGGCGCGGGCAGCGAAAGCGCGCCGTAGATCGTGATGGTGAGCGCCTGGGTTGCCGTGTTGTTGTTCGAATCCGTCACCTTGGCGGTAAAGCTGGCGGTTCCGGCTTGTGAAGGTGTGCCGGAAACGACACCCGCTGTGGACAGGCTGAGGCCGTATGTGGATAGATTGCTCGCGGTCGCGGTCCAGGTGTAGCCGGAGCCGAAGCCGCCGCCGGCCGCCAAGGTCTGCGAATAGGACGACCCAACGTCCCCTGCAGGCAAGGTGGTGGTGGTGATGGTCAACGCGTTATAGACCGTGACCGAGAAAGTGACTGGCGCCGAGGCGTGGCTTTCGGAGTCGGTCACAGTAGCGGCAAAGGTCGCGCTTCCGGTGGTTGCGGGCGTTCCGGAAACGAGTCCGCCCGCGGAAAGGGTGAGATTCAGGCCTGCGAGGCTGGTGGTTCCCGCACCATTGGTGGACCATGTGTAACCAGTGCCCGAACCGCCTGAGGCCGCCAACTGCTGCGAGTAGGCAATGTGGATGGTGCCCGAGGGCAACGTGGCGCCGGTTGCGATGCTGGCAGCGGCCTCGATGGTGATGGTTGCATTGGCCGAGCCCTTGTTGCCGAGCGAATCCGCCGCCGTGATTACCACGTTATAGGTTGCGTTGGTGGCGCCCGCGTTCACGGGGCTGGCGGCGGAAATAATGCCCGTCGCGCTTCCCATCGAGAATCCTGCCGGCACGCTTGAGCCGCTGGCTGCGGTCATGGTCCATGTGAAGCCGGCATTGCTGCCGCCCGAGGCGGCAAAGGCCGAGGAGGCGTAGGCCGTGCCCGGATATGCCGGGGGCAGCGAAGGCGCTGTGACCGACACACCTGTGTCGATGGTCAGGGAGAAGGTGGCGCTGGCGGTGTTCGAGGACGAGTCAGTGACCTGGACCCCGAAGCTGGCGCTGCCGCCCGCCACCGGCGGAGTGCCGGAGAGCACACCACCGCTTGAGAGGCTCAGGTTGAGGGCGGTCAGGCTGGCCGGACTGGAGGTGACCGTCCAGGTGAGCCCCGTGCCGGAGCCGCCAGAGGCCGCCAGCGTCTGGCTATAGGCCGTGTTGCCGTAACCCGTCGGCAGCGTGGTTGCCGAGGTGATGCTCAGGCCCTTGTTGACGGTCAGGGCAATGGTTGAGGAGGTACCCGTGTTGGAGGCCGAATCAGTGG
>JBOGLX010000150.1:0-3143 GCA_050745765.1 Occallatibacter sp.
TTGTCATCGCGAGCCGCCAGTTCGGCGGCGTGGCGATCCAGCCGTCAGGCACGGAGCGGCCTCTCTGGATCGCCACGGCGCTCAGCGCCTCGCGATGACGGCTGAGTGACGGGCTGTTTCTTTTTAGTTCCCCACCGGCGTTGCCGACCCGCTGGGCATGAAACCACACCATAGCCCGCAATGTCATTGCGAGGAGCGTGAGCGCGTCTCTTCACGCGCGCGGCGCGACGAAGCAATCTCGGCCCCGCCACGACTCCCGCCAACCGCCACCGCAAAGCCGCCGATCATCAGCGCTCCCTGCGCCAGTTTCTTTTTAGTAGCGTTGCCATGTTATCGACTCGAGTCCCAGTGTTATCCACCTTCAAGTCATTGACGGTCATGCTTGGGCCGCCATTCACCGTGAGATTTAGCCCGCCATTGAGCGTTAGCTGCGCCGCTGGATTCATTGTTAAAATTCCGCCGGCATTCAGCGTCATGACACCGCCCACATTGAAGGTGTCGACCGCGCCCAAATTCGTGGCGGTGTTGTCTCCTTCGACGGTGGATATGTTGGCGCCGCCGACCTGGGTAAGATTGCGGCCCCAAACGAAGGTGAAGTTGTTAACGTTCGATGTTGGGGCGCCGATGGTGGTCGTGTTGTTTCCAAGAATCGTGGTGTTGCCGGTGCCGGCCACCTGTTCGTAGTAGTTGCCGGCGACCCATTCACTATAGTTGCTGCCAACCCAGTCATTCATGTTGCCGAGGCAGAGGGTGTTCGAGTTGCCCTGGGCGTAGCCGTTGATGTCACCTGCTACCGCGGCATCCGGCCCCAAGCTCGCATCTGTAACGTTCGCACTCGACAGGCTTGAAAGCGCGGTCTGAGCGGTCTGGTTTGTTGGCGGACTGGTCAGGGCATTGTAGATCTGCACCATTTCGGAATAGCTCGTCGGGTCCTGGAAGGGCGCGATCCCCGGGATGCTGGTTGCGGCGGCGGTGGGAGTGGCGCCGGAGGAAAGCGGTTTGGCCGGTTCCGGGGCGGAGACGATGTCGACGCGGCGGGGCGAGACCATCGTCAGGTGCTCCTGGCCCGCCTGGCCGCGCATGATCATGCGGTTGTTGCCGTGATCGCGGATGACGGTCTTGTGCTTGTCCGCCGGCAGGTTCAGCGGCGGCATCTTCTCGGCGTTATGTACGCGGCCGACCACCAGAGGCCGGTCCGGATCGCCCTCCAGGAACCCGACCACGACCTCCTGCCCGGCATGGGGAATCGAGCTCGTCCCCCAATGCGAGCCGGTGTTGAACTGCGAGACGCGCAGCCAGCAGGAAGTATCGCCGCTGCTCGGCTTGCCGCGGCGGTCCCAATGGAAATGCACCTTGATGCGGCCGTAGATGTCGGTCTGGATCGGGTCGCCGGCACTGGCCGAGACGACGGTTGCCGTTTGTACGCCATGGACAACCGGTTTTGGCGTGAGGCGCGGCGGGCGGAACTGGTTAGCGAACGGAATGGCAACGAAGCTGTTGGCGTAGCTGCTTTGGGTTTGCGTATTGGTGTAGCCGCCCGCACGCGCCTGGTGGCGGACCTCGGTCAGGAGATATTCGGCCGGCGCGCCCGAGGACTGGGCGATCTTGATCCGCTGGCCAGGGCCGAACGCCACGACGGTGCCGGCGCCGCCATAGCGGAGGGTTGCGGTTTCCTCTGCCTCCAGGCGCAGCCGGGACAACCAGTTGCCGACCGGCTGCTCGGTAAAGCGGCCCGGGTAATCGAACGTCTCGTAGCCCGCCATCGCGGTATTGGTGGCCTTGCTGTGCTGCGGCATGACCTTCGACGGCGCTTCGAAATCGAAGTCGCTCAGGGTTCAGTGGCCGCTGCGGAAGAGCGAATCGGAGCGGAAGCTGGCCAGCGTTCCTTGCGCGCCTGCGATGGCGAGGCGGAGCGGAGCGGATCGCCAGGAAACACGGGTGCCAGATTGTTGTTGTCGAGCAGGGTCAACACGTGCCGATCGGCTTCATGCTGGTGGTACCAGAAGATGCCCACTTCCTCCATCAGCCGGCAGAGGAAAGCGAGTGCGCTCTCGCGGTACTGGACGCAGTAATCGAGGACCGGATAATCGGTTTTCAGCAGGTGGACAACGAAATCGTTGATGCCGAAGTCGCCGAGAACGGTCTTCACGATGTCGGGCACCGTCTGGCCCATGAAGACGCGGCAGTCGGCGGTACAATCGAGGAACCAGAGTGCGGGGACGATTTCCGCCTGATAGGCGGCGAAGCCGCGAACAGCGGATTCACGCGGGATTTGGGTAATGCGGCGGATGCGGCCGTTGATCGGCCGGCGAAGCTCGGCATCGTTGTTGCAGAGCCAGAGTGTCGCCGGTTTGCCGAGCAGGCGCTGCACGTTGTGATCGCTCTCTCTCTGGTGATGAAACGAACGACATAGGTGAAGCAGCGGGAGAGGGCTTCTTCGCCCCCGAGTTCGGTCAGCAGGAGCGAATCTTCGCCAAGCTCCGTTTCAATGGTAATGATGTTTTGCTTTTGCGTCCAATTGCCGGTACCGGAATCGGAATCGGCTACCGTGTCCATCCTCCCCGCTATTTTTGCCGCTACCCGGTCTGTTCAGGCGTGAGACACCCTCAGCCCCGACCCCCATGGGAGAGGGGTGAAACAGGGCCCTCTCCGCGAATGAGAGGGAGAAAGGGTCAGTTTCCGCGTCGCCCCAGTATAACTCCAGGTACCAACTCGTGGCTGACAGGGAATGAAACTAGCACGCAACGGCTCTGTTGCAAACGTCTCAATTATGCGGCGAGATGGGTGGCGGGAAGGGGGGAGTGCAGGTTTTGTCGGAGTTCAAGATCGCCAGTTCGAGGCTGAGATCGTGCTCCGGGCAGCCCGGTGGCAGTGCCGCTATGGTGTGAGACACCGCGACCTTGAGCAGATGATGGGCGAGTGCCGCGTCTCTGTCGGCCATTCGACGATCTACTGCTGGGTCCAGCGATACGCGCCGGAGATCGAGAAGCGGCTGCGCTGGCGGTGGCGTGGGCTGCGCTAGTACTCACTTTGGTTCTTGAGTGACTCGCCCCCACCCGGCGCTCCGCGCCACCCTCCCCACAAGGGGGAGGGAGGAAGGAATTTCGTCGCGGACAGTGTATCACGCAAGTCTGATCCGGGGT
>JBOGLX010000151.1:0-7427 GCA_050745765.1 Occallatibacter sp.
GGATGGCGCCATCCACCGCGCCGCTGGCCCCGAGCTTTTCGACGAGTGCCTGACGCTGGGCGGCTGCGAGACGGGACAGGCCAAGATCACCAAAGGCTACCGCCTGCCGGCAAAGCACGTGATTCACACCGTAGGCCCTGTATGGACCGGCGGCGAGCGCGGCGAACCCGAGCTGTTGGCGAGTTGTTATCGTTCCTGCTTTGCGATCGCTCGCGAAGAGGCCCTGCGCACGATAGCCTTTCCGGCGATCAGTTGTGGAGTCTATCGGTTTCCCGTCGATCATGCTGTTGAGATCGCGGTGCGGGAGACGATCGTCGAGCTACAGAGAAACGGCACAATCGACAAAATAATCTTCGCCTGTTTCGGCGATGAGGTATTTTCAGCCTATATCCGAGCTGTGAAGAAAGCGTGACCGGGAGCGCAATCGAAAAAATGGGCAGGCGACCCAGCCTGCCCAATTCTCTAACTTTGACCTACTGATTTCTTCGGCCAGTTAGAAATTCAACGTAACTTTCGCCGTCATAGCCCGGGGAGTTACATAGTGCGTACCGCTAAAAGTCGACAGAAAGTTATAAAGCGCATATTTGTCAGTGAAGTTAATCGCCGTCAGGTCCAGGTTGACCTTATATTTGTCGCCATGGAAGATGTTGTTCATGCCAACCGACGCATCGAACAGGCTGCGCGGCGCAACGCGCGGCGGATTGTGGTCGTTGTCACCGGTGTTGGGAGCAGGAATTCTTAAGAGGCTGGAGGTGAGCTGAGATACAGGGCAGTAATACGGCGCATCGGGGTCGCTGGACAGCGGGGCGCCAAGCAGGTTAAAACCCGACGCCTTTACGCCGTTGCAGCTCAGGCCCGCCTGAAACTCCTCGTCCGCCGTAAAGGGAAGAGCCGCAGGCGCTCCGGTTACAGGGTTCATGGTTGCTGGAATGTTGTTGTCCACCAGGGCAATAACGGGCTGGCCGTTCAACGTGACCGAGCTGTTGCTGCACGGAGTATTCGGATCCGTCACGCCGTAGCAAGGCGCCGATCCTGCCACCATCCCCGAGTCATAGCGCCAGTTCAACCCACCCCATAATCCACTCCACAGCTTCGAGCCGGGAACCGTGTATTGAAAGTGCGTAGTCTCGTTGTACCTTTCGTCGTGGTCGATGCGGAAAGGATAGCCGACCTGCCCGCCGGTCGCGCCGGCGCCGGCCACCTGCGGCGGGAAAAACCGCGCCGCTACCGACGACATCACAGTGTAAGCGCTGAAGCTGCGATAATTCGGGACCTCCAGGTGCAGCGCATAACCGGGGATCTTCGAGTTATGCCAATCGATCGGAAAAGTAATCGGCGTGTTGCCCAGCACGCTGAAGTCGAAGGCGTTGTGCGTGTACTTCCAGATGTACTCGCCGCTAAAGACCAGATTCTTGCTGAAAGCCTGTTGTATGTCGGCGTGAAACTCGTTGCGGTAACCCGGAGCCATTGTGCTGGAGACGCCCGGTGCGCAGTTGAGCAGGGGCGCAAGCACGGCGTTCGAACACCCGCTGCTCGACAACACCAGGTTCTCGTTAAACGGCGTCTCCAGCGTGCGGGCGTAGGAGAGGCCCAGCACCGTCTTAGTCGGGGCGACGCGGTAGGCAACGCCGAGGCGCGGCTCGGTCTGGTTTGCGTCAGTAAGCCCGTTGTACAGGTCCTCGCGAAGGCCGAGGCTGTAATGCCAGGCGCCGACCTTGATCTGGTCTTCAACGTAGAACGCCGCTTCCTTCACGTCGGTGTGCCCAAAGAAACGGTAATCCGTTCCTCCGCGCGTCAGGTCGTAGGGCGCAAGAACCGGAAGATAGTCTGGATTCTGACCCGCTGCCCCGCCGGGACACTGCGATTGATTGCCGTAGCCGGGCAAGGGATCGCCGGTCACCGGATCCATGCAAGGCGAGTTATAAGTATTGTCGACAATACCGAGGCCGTCGTGCTCGCGCAGGAAGGTGTGCTCATAAGTGGAACCGATCAGCAGATTTTGGATTCCCCTGGCGTACGTGTAGTCCGCGTGGACTCCCGTGTTAGTCAGCGTGCGGTACTGTGCAATGGACGAAGTTTGCAGATTTTCCGGGCCAAGGTCGGCGAGTGGATTGCCGCTCGGAAAGTAATCGTAATCGTCTTTCCGCGCATAGGATCCTACATTGAGAACCGAATAGGTGCTCATAACTCGCGTGTAAGTGGGCGCGATGTTGAAAGTGTCGATTTTAGAGCCTTGATCCGTATTGCCCACGCTGCCAAAGACGGGGTTAGCGCTGGCGCCGCTGCCGTCGACCGCGTTCTGCACGTTGAGGTTGTCGAAGGCGTTGGGCGTCTGGAACCAGGAACGGCTGTAATTGAGGTCCAGATGGAGCGAATCGGCCTGGGTAAAGTCGTAATCCGCGTGATCGAAGACGTTGGCTTCGTTGCCCTTGGCATGGAAGACAGTAAACTCCGGCGGATCGAGAAATCGCCCGGTATCCAGGCCGTCCATCTCGACGAAGTTCCCCCAGTTCTTACCTCCATAAGAAAGATTGAAGCCTCCCGTGCCCGAGCCGAATGATCCATAAGAACTGTAGACGGAGCCCGTCGGCGTGGTCACGCCCTGGCCGGAGCGCGTCGTGGCCACAATCACCAGGCTGGTCTTGTCCCCGTATTGGGCCGGCGGCGCGCCTTCAATCACTTCCAGGGATTGCACGGCGTTCGACGGAAGCTGGTTGGAGAAGACCTTGCTCTGCTGGTCGGTTATGGGCTGGCCGTCGATAGAGAAGGAGTTCGACGCGTGGTCACCCAGGCCGTGGAAGAGGCCGTTGGAGTCGGCCGCTACGCCGGGGGTGGTCATTGTGACCAGCGAACTGAGACTGGACGACTGGCTCTCCAGTGGAACCTTGAGGAACATGTCGCGGTCGATGTCGGTGTGAAAAGTGGAAGTGTCTTCGACAAGCGGGCCCGCGGACTCGACTGTAATGGTCTGGCTGGCGGATGCGACGTGCATAACCAGGTTTACAGTTAGGCCCACCACGGAACGGATTTCGACAGTTTGGTTCAGCGGCGCAAAGCCTTTGGCGGTAACCAAGATCGCATAGGGGTTGAAGGGAACGTTGGTGAACTGGAACTGACCGTTCGCGCCGCTGGTGACCGAGCTGCTGAATCCGCTGACGGAGTTTTTGAGCGCGACGGTGGCGTTGGGAATGACGGCGCCGCTGGGATCGGTTACCGTTCCCCGGATCGGTCCGGCATTGCCGGCCTGCGAAAATGCGGGAACGGCTGCCAAAAGGATGGCGGCGAGGGGAAGCGCGCGCAATAGCGCGCTGCGAAAGAACGTCATGACAGGCTCCTGAAGAATGGCTGAACGAGGCAGAATCGCGAGCCGTGGCCATCTGCAGCCACGGCATCTTCAGTGTTGGAGCAACTCTCTCCGAATGGGTGTCCGGCTCGCCCCCGGCAGCGAAGAGCTGTCGCGGGGACCAGACAGGCATGAATACGGAAGCACCTCGTCTCTCATGGAGACGATTGTGCCGGGACCCGAATCGTATGGAGGATTAAGCGAAGAGAGCGCTCAACGGCTTGCGGGGGGCGGGCGGGTAAATAGCTTGGGATGCCAGTAGCGAACCAGCGCGCGCGGCCTGTAGACCACGGCGGCCATCCGCATCCGTACGAAGACAACGACTGATGCGGCGGCTGTAACGGGCGCTGCCGAATGCAGCAGGACGCAAAGCGGGCAGTGGCTGGTGTCGGCGCCAACGGGGTGCTCGTGAACGAGTTGGATGCACGTGAGCAGTCCGATGAGCAGGATGCACACCGCGGCGGCCAGAGGCGGAAAGCTTCTGCGGCGGCCCGGTTTGCTGCGGAACTGCTCCATAAGTCCGGTCCCAGCCCTAACCCGTTGGACGTTAACCTTTTGAATAAGAATACACAACTTTGGATGTCCGAGTTTGGACGGAGGTTACGGGTCAGTTTGCTTGACAGGGCAATCGCATGAACATCCATAGATAGCGATGGGTCGTCTCGCCGCGGCCCTCCGGGGCGCGAAATCATGACGGAAACGCTGTCCCAGGGTTCCGCTGCGCTCCACCCTGGGCTAAGTTCGTGTCTTCCCTCCGGGAAGACTGCTGCGATCATCGCCCTTTTTGAAAAAAGCAACCAACATTAGGTGCGAGATTTGTTCATGCGATTGCCCTGGTTTGCATGATGAGATGACGCCGAACGGCGGCCGATTCGTCTAAACTGTGATGGCATGAGCGGATTTTCTCATCTCCGGCCTCTGGGGGCGGCATTTGCGGTGCTGCTGATGGCGGTTGCCGCGGGCGCGCAAAGTCAGAATCAGGGCCAGAATCAGAATCAAAAGGCGAGCCAGGCCCAGAGTCAAAACCAGGGGCCGATTGTGGACCAGAGCCGCGTCGATCAGGCTCCGATGACGCTCAAGCCGGATCTGCCGGGGCTCAACCGCAACCATCGGCTGATCCTCAAAGACGGCACCTACCAGATGGTCACGCAATACCAGATTGTGGGCGACCGGGTGCGCTATTTCTCCCAGGAGCGCGACGACTGGGAGGAGCTGCCGGCGAACCTTGTGGACTGGGCGGCGACGCGGAAGTGGGAAGCGGAGCACGCAGGCGCGCTTACCGGCGCCCCGTCGCCGGCGATGAAAGAGGCCGAGGAACTGGACAACGAAGAGCTGAGCGAGCGGGCCGACCAGAACGCGCGCATGCCCGAAGTCGCCAAAGGGCTCAATCTGCCCGACCAGGACGGCGCCTTCGTGCTGGACGTGTATAACGGCAGTCCGGAGCTGGTCGAGCTGACCGCGACCGACGTGGACGCGGATGCGAAGGTGCGTCACGGCGAGGCTGCGCTGAGTCCGATGGCCGGCTCGCGGGTGCGTCTGCGGCTCGATGGCGAACACGCCAAGGTACACCTGCACGTAAACGATCCGACGTTCTTTCTTTCGCTGGACGTGCCCAACGCGGCCGACGCCAGGGAGCCTGTCCTCACGGATCCGATTACCGTGAAGACGGTGGACGAGAAGCAGATCGGCAGCCGCAAATACGGCGCGCATTCGGCTGAGTCGCGTTTTGCCATCGTACACGTGGACGAGCGCATCGCCATGCGCTTTGTGGGGCCGGTCGAGGTCAGCGCCTCGGACACGATTGTCGGCGACCCCAACGTGATCCCGGCGAAGATTGAAGTGATGCCCGGCAAGCGCTGGCTGCGCATCGTGCCCGAGAGAAACCTGCTGATCGGCGAGTATGCGCTGGTAGAGATCCTGTCTCCGACGGAGATGAATCCGCTGGTGTGGGATTTTCGAGTCGATCCGCAGATGGGCGACAACCCAGGTTCGATGGGACCGATTCTGGAGCAGAGCAGCGAGCAGTAAAAGGACAGGAAACCGAGGGTAGAAGAGCGGCTCGGGCGCGGTTATCGGGCCTTAAATAGGGCTTAAATCTGCTTAAGAAGCCTTACAAGCGGCCTTGAGTGGCCTTAAATTGGCTTAAAAACGCTTAGGTTTTTTACTCATCGGCCACTGGATGGTTTTTCAAATCCCTTATCTTAAAGGACTTATACATTAGGTGCGGCAGAATTTCCGCCTTTTCGGGGGGAGGGGGGTGGGGGTACGTCCTATTTTGAGGATTTCCACCTGGCCCTGGACTTTCCAAGGCGGCTCCTTCGATTCCTTAATTAAGATTGTGCGCCCAAGAGCCTTAATTATATGCAAAACGGCGCGGGAAAATTTTTGAAGGACGGAGGCGCTCGGGATGAATGGATTCCGCCAGTTCGGCGAGTCGGCGGTTTGGGCGAGGCAGGCGCGGGATTTTGCCGGAGCGGGGCAGGAGTTGGTTCGATGGGAAAGCTTGACGGGAAAAGCCTCGGGTCCGGGGGCGGATTGCCGGGGTTGGTGAATGCAAGCCGATGTCAGTGCCAATCCGCCTCTGCGTGAGTGACTCGTCGATTTTGCGGTTCTGGAGGGGTCTTGGGGGCGCGTCTAGACTTGGCGGACCTCCGCAGCGCATTCCCCCGTGCGGTTGGCTCCGACTGCGAATGCGACCTTGCCGCCCTCAGCTAGCGACTCCCACTGTTTTGGGTACAAAAGGTGGGTGAAATGGAAGAACCAATCCTTCCCCTCGCTGTCGGTGATGAATCCGAATTTCTGTTCCGTGAAGATCTTCTTTATGACTCCGTGCTTCTTGGGCTTCGGCTCGCTGCGGGTCGGCAATGCTACGGCTGGGGCGAACCCCTGCCGCCATCGCACCCTCGACGTTTTGGTCGATTCGCCGATAGCTTCCACCAGACCCTCTTCATCCGGTAGGTCCTCTGCAAGGCGCTCGACTGAAAGTATGCGGAACGGCGGGCACTCCACGACATGTCCAGCGTCCTCTAGCCTCGAAAGCCACCTCGGAATCGCCGTGGTGTCGTGGACGGCAATGCACCCGAAAATCGCGTCCTCCACTATGTTCGTGTAGGCGGCCCCGGTCCGGATGTCGAAATCGTTCGAGGCTAGCGCGAGGTCGAGTATCGCCGTAGCCCTTTCCAGATGGGCCATCTGCTGCGAGGGATCGCGTGAGATTCGATCTTTCTCCGCCCAACGCCGATAGCACTCGGCTGCTTGGTCCAAGGTCGAGACCCGCCACCTGCGCGGCTGAGCGGCCAGGTCCGCAAGTATCTGCTCGTAGGTTGCGGCGCCTTCTTCGCAGCGCCCTAGCCGTGTGAGGATTAACCCACGGGCGGTCTCCAAGGTCGGATCGCCTACGTCGATCTGAAGCGCCGCTTCGATCTGTGCAAGCGCGGGATTGTAGTCCTCCATCTGGTTGAGCAGGAACAACGCATATTGATAATGGGCTAGGCTCGACCGAGGGTTGAGATCGATGGCAATTCGAATTTCTTCGGCGGCCTTAAAAAGGTCAAGTCCCTTGCCCTCGACAATGGCTGAGATCCGGTAGGCCTCGGACGAGCTCGGCAGGAGGTTTTTCGAGTGCTCGATGTCCTGCCTCGCCTCCTCGATTTCTCCGGCCCTGGCCTTCTTAAGCGCGCTGCTCAAGTAGACGGCGCAGATCCTTTCATCTGGCGTCGCGGCGCGCACGGCGAATATGTCGTACGGGTAAAGCATTTCCTTGGCCTGGGCCTGATCCGCCAGCGAGCGGAGCTTCTTCAGCGCAGCCTGCACCTTTTCGAGGGTCCCAGCACTCGGCGCGGCAAATCGGGCCAGATACTCCAACGATGCGTCGGTGAGGGCATATTGAGTGCCGGAATCTGCCTTGCGTTTGTCCCGAAATGCGCGTTTGAGCATGCTTGAACTATGAAGCTTGTTCGTGTCTTTTCGGCAAGCCTGCGTAGTCGAGGAAAACGGTCTATTTCTTTGCGGTTTTGCCGCGACGGCGAGCGGGTAAGAGCATCTGGTTGACGCTGTCGATCGAGAAGGCCATCGGATCGAAGTC
>JBOGLX010000152.1:0-26471 GCA_050745765.1 Occallatibacter sp.
CCTGGACTACGTGGTGGTCAAAATCCCCAAGTGGCAGTTCGAGAAGTTTCCCGGCGCGGACGACACGCTGGGTCCACAGATGAAATCCGTGGGCGAGGTGATGGCCATCGGGCGCACCTTCAAGGAAGCGCTGATGAAGGCCTGGCGCGCCCTCGAAACCGGCAAAAAAACCGGCGCTGAAGTCCTCGAGCCCCGCCGCCTCACGCAGATGCTCGTCACCCCGCGCCCCGAGCGCCTCGGCTACATCCGCTACGCCTTCGAGCGTGGCCTAAGCGTCCGCGAAGTCGCGCGCCTCACCAAAATGGACCCGTGGTTTCTCTATCAACTCCGCGAGGTCACGCAGGCGCAAGGCACAATCGCGCACACCGCACCCGAATCGATCGCAACCGAAGATCTGTTGCGTCTCAAGCGCCTTGGCCTGAGCGACGAACGCATCGCCACCGAATGGAAGCTCGAAGGCCACGAAGGCATCAAGCAGGTGAGGGAACTGCGCGAAGCGAAAGGAATCCGCCCTGTCTTCAAACTGGTTGACACCTGCGCGGCCGAATTCGAGTCGATGACGCCTTACCTCTACTCGACATACGACGAAGAGGACGAAGCGCCGCCGACGGACAAGCCCAAGATCATCATCCTCGGCTCCGGGCCCAACCGCATCGGGCAAGGAATCGAGTTCGATTACTGTTGCTGCCACGCCGCCTTCGCCCTCCGCGACGACGGATACGAGACCATCATGGTCAACTGCAACCCCGAGACCGTTTCCACCGACTACGACACCAGCGACCGTCTCTACTTCGAGCCGCTAACGCTCGAAGACGTGCTCGCCGTCTACAACCACGAGTCAAGCCCGGGCGCGAAGATTGGAATGATCGTCCAGTTCGGCGGGCAGACGCCGCTCAATCTAGCCCAGCGCCTGCGCGCAGCCGGCGTGCCCATCATTGGCACCTCGCCCGAGTCCATCGATCTCGCCGAAGACCGCAAGCAGTTTGGGAAGCTCCTCGAAGAACTCCAAATCCCTCAGCCGCCCGGCGGAACCGCGACGAGCGTCGTAGAAGCCCTTGCCGTAGGCGAGCGCATCGGCTACCCGGTCCTTGTGCGCCCCAGCTACGTGCTCGGCGGCCGCGCCATGGTCATCGCCTACGACGCCGACGCCGTCACGCACTACATGCGTGAAGCCGTCGAGTACTCCCAGGAGCGTCCCGTCCTGATCGACCACTTCCTCGAAGACGCCGTCGAGGTGGATGTTGATGCGCTCTCGGACTCCCACGACGTGCTCATCGCCGGCATCATGCAGCACATCGAAGAAGCCGGCATCCACTCCGGCGATTCGTCCTGCGTGCTTCCCGCCGTAGGCATCAAGCCCGATACGCTCGAAACCCTGCGCACCTACACGCGTAAACTGGCCCTCGCCCTCAAAGTCGTTGGCCTCGTCAACCTCCAGTTCGCGATTCAGCGCGACGCTGACGGACAGGATCAGGTCTACGTCATCGAAGTGAACCCGCGCGCCTCGCGCACCGTACCCTACGTGTCAAAAGCCACAGGTGTGCCCCTGGCCAAGATCGCCGCGCGCCTGATGACCGGCCGCAAGCTGCGCGACCTATTGCCGGCGCAGATTGAATCGGGCCGGGACCTGGGCACGGGTGCGTATTACTACGTCAAGTCCCCTGTGTTCCCATGGTCCAAGTTCACGGGCGTCGACACGGTCCTCGGTCCGGAGATGAAGTCCACGGGCGAAGTCATGGGCGTCGCGGCCACCTTCGGCGAAGCATTCGCCAAGGCGCAACTCTCAGCCGGCCAGATACTCCCCACCGAGGGCACGGTGTTCTTCAGCGTCAACGACCACGATAAGCCCGCGGCCATCGATCTGGCCCGCCGCTACGTGAACCTCGGTTTTAAAATCGTCGCCACCGAGGGCACAGCCACCGCTCTTGAAGGCGCCGGCCTAATCGCCGAACGTGTCTTCAAAGTCAAGGAGGGCCGCCCCAATGTCGTCGACCTGATCAAGGGCGACCGCATTCAGTTGATCGTGAACACCCCGCGCGGTCAGGACACATTCTTCGACGAAAAGGCCATCCGCCGTGCCGCGGTGGTCGCGCGCGTCCCCACCATCACCACCATCGCCGCCGCGCAAGCCGCGGCCGAGGGCATCGCTGCCATGCAGCGTCACCGCACCACTGTGTTTGCCTTGCAGCAACTGCACGCGGCCAGGATCGTTTGAAATTCTGAGCGCTTGACTTAGTCGATCACCCTGCGCCTGCGCCGCAGTGATAGCTTCGCTCCGATCGCGTACCCAAACAGCGCCGCCGCCGGCCAGGTAGCCAGAAACGGGCCATCGTTATCGATCAGCCCGCTCGGCGAGGGCAGGCTCAAAAATGTGCGCACCAGCTTGTCCGTGGCGCCGCACTGGAAGCACTCGCCCGCCCGGGTCGGCATATCCAGAATCCACAAGCTGAAGATGAGCAGCCATATCAGGCCAAGAAGCCAGATGACAGGCGCCATTTCGTCCTGGCGAAAACGGTTCACCAAAAACCCGACAAGAAGCGGCACGGCGATCGACAAAGTAAGAATCAGCGCCTGCGAAACTGCCGGCGGATTCAACGCGTAGCCGATCATCATCAGCAGCAACCACGTCCCCAGCGCCAGTGCCGTGTGCATGAAAAACGTCAGCGCCTGTGCCGGAAGCGTCGATGAACTCCGCGCTTCTTCTTCATTACTGTGCATCAAGGTATCCACAGGCGCTCCTTTCGCAGATTCGCGCTCGCAGCTCGGACCCTGCGGCTCAACGATGCTCGGGTAGTTACTCACTTAACATACACCGGGCAGCGCGACTGGCCAATTTTTCCGGGGCGCCGTTTTGTCCGCCGCACAGGGGAGCCATGCGGCTCACTTTGTGGGATTTAGAATGGTTCCATGCTCCTTGAAGGCATCTTTGCCGCCGTTACCACCCCGTTTTATCCCGATGAGCGGATTTACTTCCGCAAACTCGAGGCCAATATGGCCCGCTATTCGCGCAGTTCGCTCGCCGGAATGGTCGTCCTTGGCTCTACGGGTGAGGCCGTCATGCTCGACGAAGCCGAGTCGCGCGACGTTCTGCGCGTGGCCGCCGAAGCTACGGCGCCCGATAAGGTCCTGCTCGCCGGCGTGGGCCGCGAAAGCGTCAAGGGAACCGTCGAACTGGCCGAGGCCGCCGCCCGTTTCCGTTACGACGCAATCCTGGTGCGCACACCCTCCTATTACGGCGCCAGTATGACCTCGACCGCCGTTACTCACTACTTTTCGAGCGTCGCCGATCGCTCCCCGCTGCCCGTCGTCCTCTACAACATCCCCAAGTGCGTCCCCTACCAGATTCCCATCGAGATCGTTGCCGAGCTTGCCACCCACCCCAACATCGTCGGCATCAAGGACTCAAGCGGCAGCGTCGATCGCATTCGCGCGGCGGTCGAGGCCACGCGCAATGCTCCGCGCCGCACGGTTACCGTCACGCCCATCTTCGAGGCGGTCACGGAACGGATGCTGGCTGAGAAAGCAGAGCGCACCGCGAGCTTCGTCTCCGCCGGCGAGTTGGCCGGTGGCGTCGCCCTCGCGACCGCCCCTCCCGCACCCGCAATCAAAACCCGCACAAAAGAAGTTGGCTTTCAGGTCCACATGGGCTCCGCCTCCGCAGTCTCTGAGGCGCTTCAGGCGGGCGCCGCCGGCGGCATTCTCGCCTTCGCCGCCTGCGCACCGCAGGCCTGCCAGGAAATTTATCTCGCCTGGAAGGACCACGACCTCAAGCTCGCTGCCGAGAAGCAGCAACGCATCGCCGCGGCCAACAAAAGGATCGTCGGCCAACTAGGCATTGCGGGAATCAAATACGCCTGCGACTTCAATGGCTACTTCGGCGGCCGCGCGCGAGCCCCGTTGCTGCCCGTTACGTCCGGAGAGAAGACTGAAATCGAACAGTTACTTGACGAAGTCCGCAATTAGCAGCGCATCTTCAACGGGTAACAGCCTGTGGTGAAAGTCGGAATTTCGGAAAAGACATCCCGCAGGGGCTAAAGCCCTATTGATTCCAGGTGCTTTACGGCACGACTAAAGTCGTGCCCTTTCAAAACCGGACTTTCACCACAGGGCTGGTAAGAGCGCGAGAACGCGAAGATTGTTCCAATGTCCGATAATGGATATTCTGTATACTCAAACTCCGGCAACCGAGCTCTGCTTCTACAACAAATATCCTTTGCCCATTCCCTGTCCCGCGGACTTCACATCTTATAGCGGCCAAGGTCCTCATCGTTCAACCCCTCCAGCCAACCGCGCAACTGCTCTGAAGTCGGGCCTTCCGGCGGACCGGTCGTGTTCAGCTTGGCCGTCTGCATTACGTGCTCTTCCACAAAGATCGGACAATCCGCGCGTAGCGCAAGCGCGATTGCGTCCGAAGGCCGCGCATCCACGGCCACCGGTTCCTCGCCCTGCCGCAGCCACAGGACCGCAAAGAACGTCTCATCTCTAATTTCAGTAATCACAACGCGTTCCAGCCGAGCATTCAAGTGCCGGATGAGGTTCCGGGTCAGGTCGTGCGTCATCGGGCGCGGCGCGGCCATCTTCTCAATCTCGATGGCAATGGCGTTGGCCTCGAAAATGCCCACCCAGATCGGCATCACGGTCTCCGAGCCTATATCCTTGAGCACCACAATCGGCATGTTGCTCGCCGGATCCATCATGAGCCCGCGAATTCTGACCTCGATGTCCATGTGCCTCCCACTCTCTTAGACGGCTTCTCCCACCAGACTGTTTGGATGCGTGGCCGTGACGCGTACGTTCAAATAGCTGCCGGGTGCAGGAGCGATGGGCTGCCCGGTGGTGAAGTTGACCGGCTTATTCTGGCTGCTGCGCCCCACAACCTGGCCGCGCGCCGGATTCTGCCCTTCAACCATCACCTCGATAATCTGTCCTAAATGTTTCGCATAATTGAGCCTCTGGATCTCGCGCTGACGATCGAGCAACACTTGAAGCCGGTTCGCCTTTTCCGCATCGGGGATGGAATCGATCATGGTCAGCGCCGCCGTATTCGGCCGCGGAGAATACTTGAACCCGAAGACGCCGTCGTATTGCACTTCGGCCAGAAGGTCCATCGTCTGGATGAAATACTCGGCCGTCTCGCCCGGAAAGCCCACAATAATGTCCGTAGAAATCGAAATCGCTCTGCGCGCCGATTTCATCCACGCGATGCGTTCCAGGTACCACTCCGGGGTGTACTCCCGGGCCATCAGCTTCAGTACGCGCGCCGAGCCGGACTGCACCGGCAGGTGAACGTGGTCGCAGAGGGTGGGCACGGCGTCGATGGCCTCCACAATGTCGCGCGTAAAGTCGCGGGGGTGGCTGGTGGTGAAGCGCACACGGCGGATGCCCAGCACCTCGCCAACAGCGGCCAGCAGTTCCGCGAAGCTCCGCTTCCCTTCCGGGTCGCGGTAGCTGTTCACGTTCTGTCCGAGAAGCTGAATCTCCGTGTACCCAAGGTCGGCGATGCGCCGGGCCTCTTCGAGCACCGACGTCGAAGTGCGGCTGCGCTCCTTGCCGCGCGTGTACGGAACCACGCAGTAGGCGCAGAATTTATCGCAGCCCTCGATGATGGTGATGTAGCCGCGGTAAGGATTCTGGCGCGCGGTAAACTCGGTCTCAAACGTCAGGTCGGTCTGCCGGTCGTCGAGGCCGGTGATGCGCGACTCGCCGGCTTCGAGGCGCGTGAGCATCTCCGGCAGCTTGCGGTAAGAGGCCGAGCCCGAGACCAGCGAGACGTACGGAGCCCGCTCGAAGATCTTCTCGCCCTCCTGCTGGGCCACACAGCCCAGGACGGCGAAGCGCTTGCCGGCTTTATAGAGTTTCTTGTAATCGTTGAGCCGGTGGAAGACCTTCTGCTCGGCTTTGTCGCGGATGGAGCAGGTGTTATAGAGGATCAGGCTGGCATCTTCTTCGGATTCAACCTGACTGTAGCCCTGCCGCTGAAGCGTGCCGATCACCTTTTCGGAGTCGTGCGCGTTCATCTGGCAACCGAAGGTCTCCAGATAGAATGTCTTTTCGGTGGCCATCTCAACTCCGAGTATACGGGGTTTTCCCTTCGGTTTGCAGTTATCGCGGCTCCCTGGCCCGGAGCCGCGCCGGTCAATTCCCTTCTCCCGATCCGTCTACTCCGTCAGCAGCTTGAAAGCGTGCGTCCATTGGTTGTTGAGGAATCCGGGGATGCACCACAACATGCAGAGAGGCTCGATGGCGCGCGCAGCCTCCACCTTGCCCATATCCGCGGTCTCCCAGCCGAACTTGTCGAGGATCGCCGCAACCGTAGCTTTGGCTCCGGCGTCGTTGCCGCAGATAAACATGGTGGGCCGGCCGGCCTTGAACTCGGGGTTCACCATGCGTGGCGCGCCAACCGAATTGAATGCCTTGACGAAGTGCGCCTGGGGAAACTCCCGCTGCAGCTTCTCCATCAGCGACTCGCCGAGCGTCGAGAAAAATTCGAGGACGCCATTGACCGGCGGCGCGTCGGCAATCGGGTTGCACGCATCCAGGACCGGCTTCCCGGCCAGGTTTGCGCTGCCGGCCGATTGCAGGACTTCCGCGGCCGCCGTGCCTTTCACTGCCAGCACCAGGGTGTCGCCGAAGGCAGCCGTCTCGGCGAAACTGCCCACGCGCGCTTTTGGGTTGGCGCGGTTCCAGTCCGCCAGCTTGACCGTGTCGCTGGTGCCCACCATGGTTTCGTATCCGTGCTTCAAAAATCCGGCGGCCAGCGTCTGGCCCACCGTACCGGAACCCAAAACTCCAATCTTCATTGCGATTCTCCTTTGAGGCCTGTGTGCAGATAAGCAAGCAGCGCCTCCATTTGCGGCACCGTAAAACGGCCGGCGAAGGACGGCATCATGCCCTTGCCCGTGAGCACCGTCCGCGCCACCTGCACATCGGTCGCCGGGGCGCCGCTGGGCAGTTTGGAGTGGTCGAAGATGCCGCGCAGGTTGGGCGGCACTTTTTTGAGAGCCAGGTCGTTGTACTCATGGCAGTGGGCGCAGCGTGAATCGTAGAGTTGCTTGCCTTCCGCCTGCTGCGGGGTGAGCGAGTTGGCGGAACGGCAGCCGGCAAACGAAATGCCTGTGGCGGCCAGTCCCGCAAGAAGGACGGCCGAAGCGCATAAGCGCCGGGCCGCCGGGCTACGATTGACCCAATTGATCCAATTGACCGATGAAATGGGGAAAAACCTCCAGAGAGCCTTGGTTCAGAGAGCCTTGGTTCAGAGAGCCGTGGTTCGGATCGGCGTACGAGGGGGATTCCGGTGACGGCAATCCGTGACTCAAGTCTGCGCGGCTGCGGCGGCCAAGGTCAAGCCCGGCCCATCCTGGGAAGGTATTTTATGCTTGTGAACAGCAGGTGCGAGGAAGCAATGGCCGAAAATAAAGAACACCTGACCCCGCTGGCCCACTCCGCCCAGAACCGCTGCTTCGGCTGCGGCCAGGCGAACCCCGCGGGACTGCACCTTGAATTTCAGCTCGCCGAAGACGGCTCGGTGGTTTGCCACGCGACGGTTGCGGACACGTTTGAAGGCCCGCGCGGTTACCTGCACGGCGGCATCGTGGCCACGCTCCTCGACGAGGCCATGAGCAAGGCCGTCCGCGCCAAGGGATTTACGGCCATGACCCGGCACATCGAGGTCGATTACCTGCGTCCCACGCCCTCGGGCGCGGCGATCCGCATCGAAGGCCGCACCGTCCAGAGCGACGGCCGCAAACACCGCACCGAAGCCAGGATCGTGGACGCGGGCGGAGCAACACTGGCGCAGGCCAAGGGGTTGTTTATCGAGGTCAAACCGCGCGAAGCCGGGGCGAAGCAGTCCGAAGACCGCCCCGCCGAAGATTAGATTCTTGCCTGAATCATGTTGAACAAAACGAGTGCGACAAATTGGAATTGCAAACCGATGTCGCGCTCAACCGTTAAGTCTGGCTGCAATCGCACAATCCCGCAGGGGCTAAAGCCCACACTTTCTTGTGGAGTTCTTCGGCACGACTGAAGTCGTGCCCTGACACAAAGCCTCATCCGCCAACGAGTGTCCTCGGCAAAATTTCAAAAATGTTCGGCTGGGTTTCGGGCTGCGTGCTTTCGGACATGTGCGCCCAGTTCCCTATTCCCTATTCCCTATTCCCTACTCCCTATTCCCTACTCCCTACTCCCTACTCCCTACTCCCTATTCCCTACTCCCTATTCCCTACTCCATTCCCTACTCCCTCGTTAGTGAACCATGTTGATGGTGTCCTGTTCGACCTGATCGAAGCTGGTCACCGACTTGGCGTTGGCTTCAAAGGCGCGCTGCGCGACGATCAGGTCCGAGAACTCGGTCGAGATGTTGACGTTCGAAGCCTCGAGCGCGTCGTCCTGCATGGCGCCCAGGCCCGCTGTGCCGGAGGTCCCCACCACCGCGGGCCCGCTGGCCTCTGTGGCGGCGTAGTCGCCGTCACCGAGCAGAGACAATCCTTGCAGATTTGTCATATTCGCCAGCGCCAGTTGTCCCACGTTCGCTGTTTGTCCGTTGGAATAACTGACCGACACCGTCCCGTCCGAGCCCACGGCGAAGCTCTGATACTGGCCGGGCGCATAGCCGTTTATATCCTCGGCGGAGACAGCGGAGGCTGAATCCACCTGGCTCACGTTGGCCGCGCCGTTCGCTCCCAGCAGGTTCCAATCCATGTCGAGAGCCGCGGTCCCGTCGGACAATCCGCCAAAGGTGATGTTGTTCACGTTGGCCGCCGGGCTGACCAGGTCTCCGCTCGAATTGAAGGTCAGCGATCCGCTGGCATTCGCCGAACCCACCGCATCCTGCACCACGCTGCCCGTGGTTGTCACATTGGCGCCGGTAACCGTCAACACCCCTGCGTTATTCGAAACCGTGACCCCGGCGATGCCGGCTGTATCGACGGCGCTCTGCAAGTCCGCCGCATACGCGCCTATGGTCTCCCCGGCTGTAACTGTAGGCGCCGTAATCGTGGCCGTGGCGCCGGTCGAAGTCAGCCCGCTGATGGTCAGGCCGGTGGTAGGATCGACCGTCGCCAGCGTGCCTCCGCTCGATCCGAAGGTGTAACTCGCCGACGCGGCCGTCAAGTCCTGGGACATGCTGCCCGTGGTCGTCATATTGGCCCCGGTGATGGTCAGTTGTCCACCCGAGGACGAGGCCGATACGCCCACTATGCCCGCCGTCGCCAGGGCCGTGTTCAAGGCGGCCGCATATTGACCGACGGTTTCGCCCGCCGTGACCGTGGGAGTTACGATCGCAGCCGAGGCCCCGGCCGCCGTTTGCCCGGTAATGTTGAAGGAAGTCGCCGGATCGACGGTCGCGGCCGAACCGAAGTTGTAATTGGCCGTCGTGCCCGCCAGGTCCTCGCTCGCGCTGCCCCCGGTGGTCACGTCCGCGCCGACGATGGATAAGGTGTTCCCGCTGGCCGACACGGTCACGTTGGCGATGTTCGCGTTCGAGAGCGCGCCGGTCAACGCCGCGGCATAATTGACGAGCGACTCCCCGCTGGCAAGGGTCGGCACTTCTGTGGACGCGCTTGCCCCGGTTGCTGTCTGCCCGGTGATCGTCAGGTTCGACAACGGATCCACCGTGCCGCCCGTATTGAAGACGAAAGAGTTCGTGGTTCCCGCTAAATCTCCCACCATGCTGCCGGTCAAGGCCGTGGCCGTCGGCGCGGTGATCGAAAGCGAGCTTCCGCTCAAGGCCGCCGAAACGCCGGCCACGCCCAGCGCGTTGATCTGGCCTTCGAGGGCCGCTACGCTCTCGCCGGCGCCTGGAATGGCCACTGCGCTGCCTCCAATGCTCAGAGTGGCTGTGCCGTCCACCGTGCCGCCGGTGCCAAAGTTGTAGGAATAGGTGGTGTTCCCGCCCGAGGTGCTCGTAGCCGGCGTCAGGGTCGCGGTAAACGGCGTCGCTTGCGTCGATGCGGTCAGCGGGACGGTTACGTTGGCCGCGGCCGGCGTGGTCGAAGGCACCGCCATGGTCGTTGCCGCCGCCGGCGTGCTCGCCGCCGTCAACGTATCCGGCACGGCGATGTTATAGGACCAGGTGTTGGTCCCCGTCTTGGTAAAATTCACGGTCGCCGGATAGGCTACGCCCTGCGAGTCGTAAACGGTAATCGGAGCGGGAAAAGACGTGCCCACGGCCGCGGCCGAATCGAGGTTGGTGGTTACGCTGAAGCTCGTGGTGGCCTCGGGCGCCTGCACCTGCCCCACGGGAATGTTGATTGCCGCCAGCGGCGCATTCGTATCCACGACGCCATTCACGGCCGGGTAGCCCACCACGCTCAGGCCGTTCGAAGTGACCAGATTGCCGTTGGTGTCCTGGGTGAAATTGCCCGCGCGCGTGTATTCGTAACCCCCGCCGCCGTTGCTCAGCACAAAGAACCCGCTCCCGTTCAACGCCACATCGGTGGAATTGCCCGTGGAGCTGACGGTGCCCTGGGCAAAGTCGGTTTCATTCGAAGCTACCTGCGTGCCCGCGCCGACCTGAATCTCGTCGCCCGAGCCGGTCGCGCCAAGCTGCTGATAGAAAAGGTTGGCAAAATTCGTTGACTGAGTTTTGAAGGCCGTCGAGTTCATGTTGGATAGATCGTTTGCTATGGTGTTCAAGGCCGTCGAATCGGCATTGAGACCGGTCAGCGGAATCGCAAAACTTGCCATGATTGGATCTCCTCGTGGTGAACTGGTGTGTTGAAGCGGGCTGCTGCGGCCCGCAGGCAAAGGGCTCTATTGCGTGGCGATATTGGTCCGCACCCGCGACCGGCCGTCGAGCGCATGAGCCACGCGCTGGGCCGCCGGGTTGGCGGTTTCAGTGCTGAGATTGCCGGGCGCAAGGCGCGCTGCAAACGACTGGAGCGCCGAGCCGGTCGACGACGACGCGCCTATGCTCGACAAGGCGCTGGCGGCATGGGCGGCGGCGCGAGCCTGGGGCGTGGCCGCCGACGCCGAAGGCGTTGCCGCGGCGGCCGGCGCCGCGCCGGAGGCTCCTGTTGCCGCAGACGTTGCGCCGCTGGCCGCAGTGGTTTCGCCTGTGGGCGAGCTTGTCGAAGGGTAGGCGCTGGTCAGCGTTTGGTTGATGTTGATCAACTGCTCCAGGCTGTTCACCTGCACAAGCTGGTTGATGTACTCGTTGGGGTCGACGTCCGCCGTAGGGTCCTGGTTCTGCATCTCGGTCACCAGAAGGGTCAGAAAGTCGTTCGCCGAAATGCTGGCCGAGTCATCGCTCGAGCTGTTCGAGCCTGTCGATCCCGGGGTCCCCGTCGTGCTCGCCGTGGGCGTGGGCAACTTGCCCGTCAATGCCTGCCCCGCCCCCGTTTGGTTTGAAAAAATGCTTGCCGCTGCCGCCATCCTTATTCCTGCCTTTCCCCGATCTCGTCTCTGCCGGTTCCCTACCCTGCTTTGTCGAGCGGCCGTCTCCGGTCCGCTTCCTTGCCCTGCCGTCCGGGTGAATAAATCAAGCGGCCCGCTCAGGCAACCACCGAAATGTAAGCGCCGCCCCGCCCCCTGCTTGCCGCCGATTCTGCCGCGGCCGGCAGCGCAGAGATCCCCGTCCCGCGCGATGCTCCATCGATCGCCAGACCTGAATCCGCGATTACCTGCGGCCGCCAATAATCGTCCTGACCGGAATTCTGTCCCGTATCCCTGTATCCGCCTTGATTGCCGCTGCGATCCTCACCCTGGAAAGAGCCCTGGCCGAAACTTTGTTGCGGGCCCTGCTGCGAACCTTGTTGCGAGCCTTGTTGCGAGCCTTGCTGCGAACTGTCTCCCCCGCCCCATCCCGTTCGTCCATTCTCCGGCGAGGCCACGGTAAGGGTCTCGACTCCCGTGTGCTGCTCGGCCAGATGAGAACTCAAACCTGCCAGTTGGCCGGAGAGCGCCTGGGCCGCATCTGGCGTCCCCGGCACAAGGGAGGCATGAATGGCGCCTCCGCTCAAGTCCGCACGCACTCCGACCCAGCCCAGCGCGGGATCCTGAAATCCCGCCTCGGCCCGCTGCGCTCCGGCATGAACCCAGCCCGGCGCTCCCACGGCTGTGCCGGCATCGAGCGCGGCAAACGTCTCGCCGCCCGAAACAGATTTTGCCGGGCTGGCTGCCGGGATCGTGCTTAGGCCCGGAATGTTTGCTGACCCTCGCGCGCCCGCTATTTCCCGCGCCAGCGCCACGGCGTCGCCGGCGGCCTGGCCGCCTTCAAGATGCCTTCCCTGTTCCTGCCTTCCGGGCTCGGCGGAAGCGGTTTGAGCCCCTTTGTGCGCCGCGCGCCCGGTGACCTCAACCTGGACGCCTTTGCCGCGATCCGCCCCCGCGGCTTCGGAGACCGGAACTGGAGGCGGGGATTTTGCATCCGTGGATTTGTCCGCTTCGGCGCCGCGAAGTCCAGCGCCCAGCGGCTGAACGGACGCGGGCTTTGCGGAGCTTTTCTTCCCGGCAGGCTCTGGGCCGGCCAGCCCTTCGGCTGCAACCTGCGGTACGGTGGTCTGCTCAAGAGCCGGGACCAGCCCCTCTGCCGCATTTGCGTACCACGATCCATCCTCGATCCGGGCCGCTCCAGATGAGGCGGTTTCCGTAAATTCGCCAACCCTCGCGGAAGCGATTGCGGCCCCGTTGTGCATCCAGTACCCTGTGGCCTCGACGTCGACGCCTTTGCCGCGCTCCGGCCCCGTGGTTTCGGAGACCGGAACTGGAGGCGGGGATTTTGCATCCGTGGATTTGTCCGCTTCGGCGCCGCGAAGTCCCGCGCCCGCCGGTTGAACGAATGTGGGCCTTGCGGTGCTTTTCTTCCCGGCAGGCTCTCCACCGGCCAGCCCTTCCCGTGCCACCTGCGATGCGGTGACCTGCTCAGGAGCCGGGACCAGGCGCTCTGCCGCATTCGCGTAAGACGACCCGTCATGGATCTGGGCCGCTCCCGTTGGGGCTGCTGGCCCAAGAGTGCCAGCTCTCGCGGATGCTGCAGCAATCGCCGTTTCGCCGTTGTTCGAATGCGTTTCGTATGTGTGTCCGCTTTGCTTCAATGCGGGCAGGTCGGAAGCCGCCCGGCTCCGCGCTGTCCCGGACCGGGTGCGCCGTCCCGCAGTTCGTACTTCCGGAGCAGCTCCCGATGCTTCACCTGCGCTGGTTCCTGTGCCGGCCGCCTCCCAGCTGCCCGCAAGGCCTGCGTTGACGGGCAGCGCCGACAAGCCTTTCGCGGGACCGGCCCTGAGGGCGCCGTCGTCGACTTCGGACGTGCGGCTCGGCTCTTGGTGCGGCGTCGGCAGCGTAACGGGCGCACTCACCGGCGCCGCCACCGGCAACAGTTGGTTGGCCGCCGCCGGTGGCGTCTGTGCAGCCGCCGTGTCCGCAGGAGCAGTTCGTGTCTTGCCGGCAGATTTTTTCTCCATTGCGTGCGCGCCGCCCGTATCCTCCACGCGCGATCCGGGTACGTCTGCCCGCCGCTCCGCAACGGGCGTGTTCAAACCGGTTGGCGCGACAATCTTCGCCGCGGCGAGCGCAACTGAACCAGGATTCGACGGCGGCGTCCGGTCCTCGCCGGCAATCGATGCCGTTGCCGGCTGTTCCGGTTGCGGCCGGCCAAGCGGTCGAGCCGCGAAGGGCAGACTCTTGCCCGAGACGCCGGACTGCACCTGTTCGAGGGCGCTCCCGGCCGGAGATTTTGCCATTCCGGCCTCCGCCTCAGCCTCCTCGGTCTCACTCTGGTTTACGCCCAGCGAGGCCAGCATCGATTGCCAATTATTCTGGAACCCCGCCCCCCCGGCGGGCCGCAGCGATGCGGACTCTCCCGCCTGCGCAGACCCGAGCCAGCCGCCCTGGCTCTTTGCACCCGGCGCCGCATGGGCCGCCTGCCCCGCCGCGGTTCCCGATCCCGCTTCGACCCCAATGCCTGCGGAGACGTTCATGGGAGGGTAAGGTGCAGATAGCGTGCCAAAGGGGGGAGGGGCCGGTTAGAAAGTTGTCAGGACCGGGACAGCGAATCCCGCTTTGGGAGGCTGCGGCATCCGCATTCTAAACTTCCCCTCAAGTTTCCTTTGCCGTGGACGAGCTTCCCGTACCGGGGCCAGGTTCCGGATCGCCCGCCTTCACCCGCCCGACCTCGCTTTTCGCTCCCCGGAACCGGTTCAGGTACCAATCGTCCAGAACCTGTTGCCCGCGTCGCGCCGCCTCCACGGCGTCGCGCGCTTCGGCCTCCTCGATGAGCGTCTCCGCCTGGCGCCGCTCCACGCGTTTGGCCAGAAACTGCTCGCGCAGTTCGGCCGCCTCCGCCTGGCTCTGTGCGATCAGCGGCTTGAGCGCCGCCGCACGCCGCACTGCCGCGCGCATCTCCTCGATCCCGGCCACCCGGTCGACCATGAAGTCCGCCCTTAAGTCTGCGGCCTTGCCCATCGCGTCTGCCGTGCGGCCGGTGAACGCGCCGCCCGCGCCGCCGGTCCGCACCAGTTGCCGCCCCCGGCGCTCCCGCTCTTCGGCCGCCGCCAGCGCCTGCTCGAGCTGCCGCAGCTCCCCCAGCGCCGACTCGAGCGCAGCCCGGCGCTGCTCCTCCTCAATGTCGAGAACGCGCAGCAGGCGCCGCAAGGCGCGGGAGACGGCCATGGGCTCAGACCTCGCCCGCGAGCGCCGCCAGGCGGCGCACGCAGTCGGCCAAACGCACTCTCTCGTGCGCTCCCTGGGTGAGAAATGCGCGCAGGGGCTCGCGCGCCCGCAGTGCGCGGTCCAGATCCGGGTCCGAACCGGCCTTGTAGGCCCCAATGCGCACCAGATCCTCGGAGCGCGCGTAGACGGCCATCAACCGCCGCAGCAGCCCCGCCTGCTCCCGATGCCCCGGCTCGGTCACCGCCGGCATCAGCCGGCTGATCGAGTCCAGCACCTGGATGGGCGGATACCACCCCTCGGCGGCCATCGCCCGCGAGAGCACAACGTGCCCGTCGAGCAGCGACCGCACCGCGTCCACCAGCGGGTCCTGCTGGTCGTCGCCCTCCATCAGCACCGTGTAGAAAGCCGTAATCGAGCCCGTCTGGAACTGCCCCGTCCGCTCCACCAGCTTGGCCAGCCGCGTGAAGACCGAGGGCGTGTAACCCTTGGCCGTGGGCGGCTCGCCGGCGGCCAGGCCGATCTCCCGCGCCGCCATGGCGAAGCGGGTAAGCGAATCGAGCACCAGCAGCACGTGCTTACCCTGTCCGGCAAAGTACTCGGCCACCGTGGTCGCCGCCAGGGCCGCGCGCAGGCGCATCAGCGGCGACTGGTCGGATGTCGAAACCACGACCACCGACCGCGTCCGGCCCTGAACGCCCAGCGAATCTTCAAGGAACTCCCCCACTTCCCGCCCGCGCTCGCCCACCAGCCCCACCACGGTGACGTCAGCCTCGGTGTTGCGGGTCATCATGCCGATCAGCGTGCTCTTGCCCACGCCCGAGCCGCCGAAGATGCCCACGCGCTGCCCCCTGCCGACCGTCAAAAGCGCGTCGATGGCGCGGATGCCGGTTCCCAGCGGCTTACGGATCGGCACGCGGTCGAGGGGCGGCCGCACCTGGCCTTCGAGCGGCAGCGCTACGGCGCCCACAGGCGCCGGCCCGGAGTCGATGGGCGCGCCCAGCGCGTTCAGCACCCGGCCCATCAGCGCCGGACCGGCCTCGATCTCCGAGCCGATGCCCAAAGCCTCGACGCTGTCGCCAAAACCGATGCCTTCGGTGGTCTCGACCGGCATCGACAGCAGATTCGAACCACGGAAACCGATCACTTCCGCCCGGTGCATCCGGCCGGCGCGGTCCCGGACCTCGCAGCACTCGCCCACCGAGGCCAGCGGGCCCGCCGACTCGATGGTCTGGCCCACCGACTCGACCACCCGCCCGCGCCAGCGCCACGGATGGCGGCGCTCGAGGCGGGAGAAGTAGCGGCCGAGGAGCGCGTTCATGGGCGCGCCTCCCGGTCCGAGGCCGCTGCCCTGGCCTTCTCCTTCTCCTGCTCCTTCTCCTGCTTCTTCTCTTGCTCCTTCTCCTGCTTCTCGGCGGGCTCCGTCTTGGCGGCCGCCGCGCGGTCGAAGAAGCCGCGTTCGATCTCGCCCAGTTGCGACCGGACCCCCAGGTCCACCGATCCCAGCGCCGTCTCCACCACACAATCGCCCAGCCGCATCCCTTCGCCGGCCTCTACGACCGGTTTCACGTTCAGGTTGGGCAGAAGAGCGATTGCATCCCGCCACAGGCCGAGATCGGCATCGGGCACACGCAGGCGCACCTCGGTCGATGCCGAAAGCTGACCGAGCGCCACGCGCACGGCGCCGGTCAGCAGCAAGGGATCCATCTGCGCCTCGCGCCTGAGAATGCGCGCCGCCACGGCCAGCGCCAGCTCCACCACCTCGCGCTCGACGGCACCCAGATAGCGTTCGCGTTCCTGGGCAAAGGCGCCAACCAGCCCCGCCATCTCCCTGGCGCGCTGTTTTTCCCCTTCCTGCCGCGCCGCGCACTGAGCCTCGCGCTCGGCAAGACGGCCTTCATCGAGGCCCCGCGCCCTTCCTTCTTCGAACGACCGCCGCGTCTGCTCGGCCAACTGCCGCTCGAAATCGGCGCTGCTTACCGTTTTGCGTTCCGGTCTGGCGTGCCCGTGCTCCTCGGCCCCGTCGCTCTCGCCCCAACCCTGCCACGAAGGCCCCGGCGCACCGGGACCGACCGCATACTCGTATGCCTCGATGCGCAGGCCCGTTCCCGCCTTGGTCCCGTTTTGCCGCAAAGCCAGCCTCCTAAAGGTTTCAGGTTTCAGGTTTCAACCGTCAGCCGACCGCACCCGCCGCGATCCCGGACGTTCATTCCGCCGCCTGCCTGCTGTCCCCGCCGGCCAGTGCACCTCGGACATACGCGAATCTTCGATGCGGGCCTCGGATCGTCCTCCCTGTTCCCTGTTCTCTGATCCCTAACGCCTAACGCCTGAAACCTGAAACCTGACACCTGAAACCTGACACCTGAAACCTGACACCTACCGTTCACGCCAGCATTTCGTCTCCCGTCTCCAGCTTCAAAACCACCTTGCCCTCGGCCTCCAGGCGCCGCGCCAGGTTCAGAATCTCCTGCTGCGACTGCATCACCTCGCGCGAGCGCACCGGGCCCAGCACCTCCATGTCTTCCTTCAGCATCTCTACGGCGCGCGAGCTCATGGCTTTGAAGATCTGCGCCCGCAGCTCGTCGTTGGCGCCGCGCAGGGCCAACGCCAACTGGCGCTTGTCGACGCCGGAGACGATCTCGCGAATAGTGGCCGCCGGCACGGTCACAAGATCCTCGAACGTGAACATCAGGTTGCGTATGTTGAGCGCCAGCTCCGCGTTGCTCTCTTCGATGGTTTCGAGGATGTTCTTGGACTCTTCGGCGTTGAGGCGGTTGAGCAGATCCGCCACTGCCTTGAAGCCCGAGTAGCTGCGCCGCGCGTTGTCCCCCACGCTCTCCAGACGCCGGTGCAGAATGTGCGCCACCTTCTGCGCCATCTCCGGTGAGAACTGGCGCATCTCGGCCAGCCGCTGCACGGCCACCACCTTGTGCTCCTCGCTCAGGTTGTCGAGCACCATCGAGGCCCGCCGCGGATCCAGGTGGGCGAGCACCAGGGCGATAGTCTGCGGGTGTTCGGTGTCGAGCAGTTTGCCCAGCTGCTGCGGATCGGAGCGCTGCATTTTGGCCAGGTTGCCCTGCGACGCCTCCTGCGAGCGCCGCACCAGCATCAGCAGGTCGTCGGCGCGGTCCTGGCCGAAAGCGTCCACCAGCAGGCGGCTGGCATAGTCCAGCCCCCCGTGCACCATGTAGTTCTGCGTTTCCAGCAGCTGCCAGAACTCTTCGAGGATCTCCGCCGAGAGTTCGGGCGTGATGCCCCGCAGGTCGGCCAGCTCCTCGGTCAGCCGCTCCACGTCCGCCTCGGGCAGAGCGCGCAGGATCTCCTTGGCTAGGCCCTCGCCCACGGCCACCAGCAGCACCGCCGCCTTGCGCACCCCCAACATGCTCGTCGACTGGCGGCGCCTGTCGCTGCGCTGACTCCCGGTTTCCACTCCCAATTCGGGCACGGCGGCGGTCCTTTCTAGTCGGAGTGAATCCAGCTCTGCAGCAGGCGCGAACTCTGCGTCGGCTCGCGCTTCAGGTGCGAGCTCACCTGTTCCAGAATCTCCTGCGCCCGGACGCGATCCTGGTCGAGCTCGGCGGGTTCGTTGGCCTTGAGCGCGCTCTGCGCCTGAGCCACAGCCCCGGCCGCCAGCTCGCGCGGCGCTTCCTTTCCCGTCCTGGGTGCGGGAGTCCCCGCGGCGCGGCGCAGGGCCGGGCGCACTCCGAAGGCCAGCACCAGCAGCACTGCAACGATCAACGCCAGGTACTTTATCAGTACCGCGTTGCTGGCCGCCCTGTTCAGCAACCGCTCGGCAAGCGCCGGCCCCGGCGCGGCGCGATTGCCCTCGAAGGGCAGGTCTTCGACGGTCAGCATGTCGCCCCGCGCCGCGTCGTAGCCCACCGCGGCCTGCGCCAGTGCGGTCAGGTTACGCACCTCGCCGGGCGAGCGGTGCTGCCAGACCGCGGGCCTGCCCCCCGAGGCCGGCTGAATCATGCGGTCGTTGACCACGATCGCCGCCGTCAACCGCTCGATCTGTCCCGGATTCTCGATGACGTGGCGAACCGTCTTCGACGCCGCGTACGTTCCCGACTCGGTCTTCGCCGTCTCCGGCGGTGTCGTCTCATGCGGATACACCGGCACGGCTTGCGCGTTGGGCGCGTTCGAGGCCGCGCCCGGAACCCCCGCCGCCACCGCCTGCGCACCCGTGGACTGGTCCGAGCGCTGCATGGAGAGCGTCACCGTCTGGTTGGGATCGTAGATCTCCTGGGTCGTATCGGTGGCCTTGTCGTCGTAGTCGAGCGTCACCGAAGCACGCACGTTCCCAGGCCCCGTCACGGGCTCGAGCGTCTGCACCAGTTTTTCTTCGAGCGCCTGCTCGGCGCTTAACTGGAGAGCCTCCGGGGTCTGCGGGCCCAGAGGGAGATGGCCGTCGGCGTCCACCAGCACCACGTGGTCCGGCGTCAGCCCGTCGACAGCGCCAGCCACCAGGTTGCGGATGGCGTCCGCCTCGCCCTCGGCCAGAGTCCGTTGGCGCAGCTTGATCACCACCGAGGCCTTGGCCGGCCTGTCCTGGTCGCGGAAGAGCGAATCATGGAGCAGGACCAGGTCCACGTGCGCCGACTGGATGTCGGAGAGCGACTCGATGGTGCGCTCCAGCTCGCCCTCGAGGGCGCGCTGGTAGTTCACCTGCTCGTCGAACTCCGATCCCACCCAGTTGGGCTTGTCGAAGAGCTCGAAGCCCATGCGCCCGCTCTTGACGCCCCCCTTCGCCGCGGCCGCCAGCCGGGCCTTGTCAAGATAGGGCGCCGGAACCCGGATTCCGCTCCCGTCCGCGGTCACATCGAAAGGAATCTTGGCCGCGGTCAGAGTTTGCGAGATCTGTTGGGCGTCGTCCGCATCCAGCCCGGCATAGAGCGTCCGCCAGTCCGTGCGCAGGCCGTACCAGAACAGGCCGCCGAGAAGTCCGCCCAGGAGCAGCGCGGCCACCACCGCCGACCGGCGCTGGCCCGGCTCCAGTTGCGCCCAGCGGACCCGCGCCATGCCCCAAAGTCCCGCCAGCCGGCCGCTCAACTGCGGCTGGCCGGGCATTGCCGGCGCGCTCTTCTCCAACTGTGCTCCCGTGGCCATGTTTTCTTTTTGCTCTCAGCTTTCAGCCTTCAGCCCTAAGCTTTCGGCTCCTCGCCCAGAGGGTTGAAAGCTGAGAGCCGAAAGCTGCCTTTAGAACTGCATGCTCATCACCGATTGATAGGCCTGCATCGCTTTATTGCGCACCGAAAGCGCCAACTCGAAGGCCATGTCCGACTTCTGCTCGGCGATCGTGGCGGTCGAGACATCGACGCCCGTTCCGGTCATCAAGCCGTCGATCGCCGTCCGCGCCTGGTCTTGGAGCTGATTCACCTGATTAACCGAGTCGGTGAGCAGATCGGAGAACGGAGCGGGAGCCCCCTGCCCGTCCCCGAGCGGCGCCGCCTGCTCCGCTGCGAACGCCGAAGAAAAATTCGATGCCGCGCTCGCCGCCGTTCCTGTGCCCGAAGCGCTTATCGCACTCATCGCTGCCAACATTGCTCTGCGCCTCCCGCGCCATTGTCTAGTTCCTGAAGCGTGCTTTTCAATGAGTTCGGCGAACGTCGCAGTCATCGCTCAGGGGCTAAAGCCCAGTTTTTTTGGCGTCCTGCTTTGGCACGACTAAAGCCGTGCCCTGATACAAAACTGTTTTTGAGACGCATCTTAGTCCCTGGTCCCTAGTCCCTACGTCCCTAGTCCCTAGTCCCTGTCTTTGCGTGTCCCTCTCGTCCCTAGCTCTTGGCGATATCCAGCGCCGACTCGATCATGCTCTTCTCCGCCTGCACCGCCGAACCGTTCAGACCGTAGGCACGCGTCGCCCCCATCAGGTCCACCATCTCTGTGATGGGGTTAATATCCGGGTAGGATACGTACCCTTCAGCGTCCGCATCCGGATGCCCCGGATCGTAGCGCTTGAGCGGCGGCGAGGGATCCTGAACGACGGCCGCTATGCTCACGCCGGGCGCAACCGCCGCCGATCCCAGCGGATCGGTTGCGGGCAACCCCGGCAGGAAAGCCCCTCCGGGCTGAACCGCCGCGGCGTCGTTCATCGAGTCGAGAAAATCGGGATCGCCGCGGTCGGCCGCAAAGACCACCTCCTGCCGCCTGTACGGACCGCCCGCGGCCGTGCGGGTGGTCTCGGCGTTGGCCATATTCGCGGCTACGACCTCGGCGCGCATGCGCTCGGCCTCCATGGCGCTGCCCGAGGTCTCCATCAAACCGAAAAGATTCATCGTTCCCGCCCCTCCCTGTCTCAGCAGTTCACAGTTCGCAGTTCACAGTTCGTAGGCTTCCGGCGTCGAGGCGTTGGCTAGGAGCTGTAAACTGCGAGCCCTATTCCTATTCCCTATTCCCTACTCCCTATTCCCTATCACTTGCCGTCGGCGTGAATGGCGTCCATCACCCGCTGAAACTCCATGCGCAAGAGGGCCACGCCGGTTTTGTATTCGAGCTGCGCCTCGGCCATGTTCAGCCCCTCGCGGTCCATCGAAACATCGTTGCCGTCGGGCCGGGAGACCAGCCCGCCGACCCGTCTTACGCGAACCGGGCGGTCCGGACGGCCCTGGTCCACGTCGCTCATCGCCTCGCGCATCTCGGCCTCGAAGTCCATCCCCACCGCGCTGTAACCCGGCGTGTCGATGTTGGCCATGTTGGCCGCCGTCAGCTTGGCCTGGTCCGAGGCCAGGTCCAGATAGCGCGTCAACTGGTCGCTCAGCCGCGTCTCGATCTCCATACCCATCGCCTGTCTCCCTTCGCGCGGTCAATTCTCCGTCGGCCCCAGTTAATTCGCCGTCAATTCACCGTTAATTCACGATCAGGCCGAAGTCGATCTCGCGCGCGGTAATCGCCGGCTCGTCGCCGGCCAGGATCGCGGCCCGCTCGAGCACGTGCTCGAGCTCGCGGACGTTGCCCGGCCAGAGGTGCCCGGTGAGCATCTTCAGCGCCTCCTGATCCACGCGCTTGACGGGCGCTTCTTTTCCCATCCGCTCCATGAAGTGATTGACCAGCAGCGGCAAATCCTGCGCGTGCTCGTTGAGCGCGGGCGTGCGGATGAGAAAGACCGCCAGCCGGTAGTAGAGGTCGGAGCGGAAGCGGCCCTCCTCGGCATGTTTTGCGAGAGGGCGATGGGTGGCGGCGATAATTCGTACGTCCACCTTCACTCGCTCGTTGTCGCCCACGCGCTGCAGCTCGCCGCACTCGACAAAGCGCAGCAGCTTGGCCTGCAGCGCCAGCGGCATCTCGCCGATCTCGTCCAGAAACAGCGTTCCCCCGTCGGCCGCCTCGATCCGTCCGACGCGCCCCTGCACCGCGCCGGTAAACGCGCCGCGCGTGTGCCCGAAGAGTTCGGCTTCGAGCAGCGCCTCGGGAATGGCGGCGCAGTTGATGGCCACCAGCGGCTTGCGGCTGCGCGTCGAGAGCCGGTGCAGCGCCTGGGCCACAATCTCCTTGCCCGAGCCGGTCGGACCTTCGATCAGGACCGGCGTCATGCGCGGGGCCACCAGGCGCACCCGCCGGCTGATTTCGATCATGCACGGCGCATTGCCGACCAGCTCGGCGAGCCGCTCGGCCGTGGGCGAGGCGGCGGTCGGCGCCGATGCTTGAGCGCGGATGGGAACAGCCTTCGACGGGCCCGCCACAAGTTCGATGGGAACGGGCATGGCGGTCCCGGCGGCGGCAAACGACGGCCACGGGCTCACCGCCGTCCGCGCCGGAGCGTCAAGCACGGCCGCCGCATTCCAGGCCGCCGTGTCGGCGTCCTGGGTGCTGCGCAGCGCGTAGAGAAGCTCCTGCCGGTACGGTCCGCGCGGACTGTCGAGCCCCGGCGCTCCGTTGGCGGACACCAGATCGACGCCGGGGAAGCGCCCGCGGAAATCTCTGAGAAACTCGTCCAGGTCGAGGTCGGGAAGCCAGGAGTCCACGATGACGGCCTCCGGCAATGCCTGCTCGGCCTCGGCCCAGGCCTGGGCCCCGCCTTCGGCCTCGCGAACCTGCCAGCGCAGGCCCGTCAACACATGATTGAGCCGCTGGCGGAAGTTGCCGTCGGCGCTCGCCACCAGCGCGGTGCGCGGGCGGATGCGCGGCACGTTGGCAACAACTGGAATGGAAATGGGCAGCATCGCTATTCTCCTCGCGCTCGCGCGCTCAAAAAAGCTGGCTAATGTACGGGAAGGCATTGAACGGCCGTGGCGATTAGAGCGGTCTTGGCAAGCGCCGGGGCGGCGATCGCCAGCTCGATCTCGGAAGGAACCGTGTATCCGCGCCCGCGCACCGTGCGGATCAGATGCCCCGGAGCCGGGTCTCTGAGCTTGCGGCGCAGGTAGTTCACATACACGTCCACGATGTTGGTGGTCTGCGCCGGCTCCATGTTCCACACCGAGTCCAGCAGCTCGACGCGCGAGACACACTGGCCGCGGTTGAGCATCAGGTGCTCCAGCAGCGCGAACTCCTTGTTGGTCAGCAGCACCGGCTCGCCCGCCCGCCGCGCCGAGTGGTCCAGCCGGTTGAGTTCCAGGTCGCCGGCGCGCAGCTCCAGGCGCGCCTCGCGCTTGCGCCTGAGCAGCGCCCGGCACCGCGCCCGCAGCTCGTGAAGGCTGAAGGGCTTGATCATCAGGTCGTCGGCGCCGCGGTCCAGGCACCGCACCCGCGTGTCCACCTCCTGCCGCGCCGTCAACACCAGCACCGGCAGCTCGGCGTTCACCGTGCGCACCTCTTCGAGCACCTGCTCGCCGTCCTTGACGGGCATGTTCAGGTCCAGAATGGTCAGGTCGGGCAGGTCCTCGCGAAACGCCTCCACCGCGCTGCCGCCATCGTAGGCCAGGCGAACGCGATGCCCGTCGGCCTCGAGCCCTCGGCTCAGAAACAGTCCCAATGCCTTGTCGTCTTCGGCAATCAGCATTCTCATGACAGCCCCTTCTCTTCCGGCAGCGCCAACCGGGCGCCAGCCTCGTTCCAATCTTCGTTCCAGTCTTCGTTCCAGTCTTTGCTTCGAGCCGGGCTTAGCGTGCGCTAAGGAATCGGCCCATCTCCACCTTCTCGCGAGAAGGGGTGGAACTCAAGATTGGAGAGAGAAAAGAATCGGGGGGCGATTCCAGAAAGGGCGAAGTGGAGCGAGTGTCCCAAAAGGGGTCACTATAGCGGTTCTCCGATTGGTGTAGCGCGAAGCCGCAACGGCTAGGTGGCTTTTTCATCGAGAAAAGCTGCGTTGAACAAGGCTAAAAACGCCACATAGAAATTGGCGAACCGCCTTAATGCGTGACGCCGCTCGCAACCGTGCGCGCCGCCGGCTTCTCCTTGTACATCGCGCCGTCAGCCCGCGCCAGCAGGTCCTTCATAGTCTCGCCGGCCACGCGTTCCGCCAAACCGATCGAGGCGCCCACGTCCAGCTTCCTTGCGCCCGATCCCGTCTGCACCGTGTAGCTGCCGCAGACCCATTTCTTCACGCGCTCCGTGCGCTCGCCGGCCTCCTCGAGCCCGCAGTCCAGCAGCACCAGAAACTCGTCGCCGCCCCACCTTCCGATGGTGTCCGTCGACCGGCATGCCGACTTGAGCTCCCCGGCGAACTGCTTCAGCACTTCGTCGCCCACAACGTGCCCGAGTTCGTCGTTCACCCTCTTGAACCCGTCGATGTCCACAATGGCCACGCAGAATGAGCCCGGCGCGGCCATCCTCCGTTCGATCTGTCCCTCCACATAAAGCCGGCTGCGCACCCGAGTCAACGCATCGCGCGAGGCCAGCTCTTCGGCCGCCTCCAGTTTGGCCTCGTAGACCGAAACCTGCTCGCGCAGCTTCTTCATCGCCGCTTTGCCCTCCGCGGCCATGGACTCGATCGAGCTCTTCAACTCCGCCGCGCTCGTCACAATCGACGCCCGAATCTCGGTCAGGTCCTCGAGGCTGACGATGGCCTTCAGACGGTCCGTCACCGCGTTCATCTGGCCCGCGCAACGCTGGTCGCGCGCGCCCACGCCCTCGGCTGTCCGCGCCATCACCAACAGCAGTTCCTTCACCTCGCCGGCCTTTTCCCGATAGTGCCGCGCCGTGTGCCTTCCCCACTCCTGCAACTCGGTCTGCACGCCTTTGTCCGTGCTCTCCACGGCCTCCCGGCTCATCTTCGCCGAAAGCTCCTCGCCCAGTCTGGAGAGCTCCTGTTTAAGCCCGTCGCCGAGGCCGGGGCAAGCCTCCACACTGGTATTGCCCATCTGCACGAGCGCCGATCCGTAAGCCGCCAGCGCCGCCGGCAGAATGCCCATCTCCTCCGCTTCGTTGTCCTCAACCGGGACGGCAAAATCGGAATCGAGATACTTTTTGAGCGAGATCATGGACCCTCGGGAAAGAATGTGCGCGGCCAGCAGCGGCGCATAGGGATTCTTTCTGCCTATCGGCAGTTTTCCTTAGCTCCTTGAGGGTCTTGAGGGCCTTGACGGTCTTTGCAGGCCGCATGACGCGCGGGCAAAAGAAAAACCCGGCCCTCGGGCCGGGTTTTTCAGCAATTTCCATTGGAACGCTCTCAGGCCAGCAGCCGCTTCACCTTCTCTTCAATCACGTCTTGCGGCACGTAGCCCACAATCTGGTCGGCGACTTTGCCGCCCTTGAAGAAAAGCAGCGCCGGAATCCCGCGGATCCCGTAGCGCATCGGCGTGGATCCGTTCTGATCCACATTCACCTTGGTGACCTTCAGCTTGCCCGCGTACGCCTGCGCCACGCCGTCCACGATCGGCCCGATGGCCTTGCACGGACCGCACCAGGCAGCCCAGAAATCCACCAGGACCGGCTGCTCGCTCTTCAGCACCTCCTGGTCGAAGTTCGCATCGTTTACTTCCATCACACCCGTCCCTGCCATGTCTCTCCTCGCGCCCCCATGCGCCTTTCCGATTGTACGTTAACGGCGCCCTTTAAAGATGCGGCAATGTGACGGAAAGTCGCAAACCCGGGGCGCGAGAGACGGAGCGGCTGGCTCCGTCCGGAATGAGCTCGCGCATGGATCCGGCTTGCCGCAACGATGGACGAATCGACGAACTCAGGTGACTTTCTTACGCAGTGTCAGCGGCGCGAAGCAGGCGAAAGCGGCCAACAGCAGGAAGCCCAAGGCCGAGCCGCCCTCGGGGACCGGGGTAAACTTAGCGCCGATCCCGAGCACGTCCGGGGTTCCGTCCACAGGGAAGGCGAGCACGCTCTGGTCGAAGATGTTGTACCCCCCACAGACGTTGAGGCAAAAATCGTACGCCACGTTCCCAGAGATGAAGTCCTGCTCCGCCTGGAAGCCGCCCCCGGTGATCTTGCCATCGGTCACGGTGAAGGAGTTTTCGTCCTGGTCACTCCAGTCCGTCACGATGATGGGAGCGCTGACCGGTGAGTCGATACCGGCAGGGAAGCTGGTAATGATAATTTTGCTGGCCGTGCCGGTGCCGTTGTAAGGAAGCCCCAGGATCTTGCCAGTGACGGTTCCGGCGACACCGCTGCACGGCTCGATCACCGGAAGTGAGCAGAGGGTTGTATTGCTAAAGGAAAAGGTAGAGCCCACAGTTTGGCCGATGGCTGGGGCGGCTGCGAGCGTGCAGATCGAGGCGAGAAACAGTGCTTGAAGGATTCCGGATTTCGATCTCATGAAGGGACCTTTCCTCCGCAGAAACTTGAGGACTCAGGATTTTGTCCCGGAACGCCGGCTTTCCATGGCGCTGTCACGGCGGGCGAGCCGAGAACTAGTGTAGTGTCCACTATATAACTGGACAACCGGATTGTTTGGTTTTTCGAGTGCGCGGCAGAGTGCATCCCGGCTGGATCTGCTCCAGTGTCTGTCGGCAGCGAGACAGCTTTTCCACGATGGA
>JBOGLX010000153.1:0-11973 GCA_050745765.1 Occallatibacter sp.
GATTTACATGGCGCTGCGCCAGGAAGACCGGCTGCCCATCACCGACAACGTCGCCCAGACGCCGCCCATGCCGGACACCTGTCAATGGGGCCTGTTCCTGCGCAATCACGACGAGCTCACCCTGGAAATGGTGACCGACGAGGAACGCGATTACATGTATTTTGCGTACTCGGCCGATCCGCGCATGCGCGTGAATGTCGGCATCAGGCGCAGGCTGGCGCCGCTGGTGGACAACAACCGCCGGCGAATCGAACTGCTCAACTCGCTGCTGCTCAGCTTTCCCGGAACGCCCATTCTCTACTACGGCGACGAGATCGGGATGGGCGACAACATCTATCTCGGCGATCGCAACGGCGTGCGCACGCCAATGCAGTGGACTTCGGACCGCAATGCCGGGTTCTCGCGCTGCGATCCCGCGCGCCTTTATTTCCCGATCATCATGGATCCGATTTACGGCTACCAGGTGGTCAACGTGGAGGCGCAGCAAAGCGATCCCTCGAGCTTGCTGCACTGGATGCGCAACATGATCGCGCTGCGCAAGCTGTTCCAGGTCTTCGGGCGCGGGACGCTCACGTTTTTGAATGCGGCGAACCGCAGGATTCTCGCCTATCTTCGCGACCTCGATCGCGGCGACGGCACGCATGAAACCGTGCTCTGCGTGGCCAACCTGAGCCGCTTCGCGCAGCCTGTGTCTCTGGACCTCAAGGAATACGCGGGCATGGCGCCGGTAGAGATGCTGGGCTATGTACCGTTTCCCGCTATCACCGCGGCTCCGTATGTGCTCAGTCTCGCGCCCTATTCGTTTCTTTGGCTCGAGCTTCAGCCTCCCGGCGCCAAGCCTGAGACGGAAACCGAACCCGACCTGGATGCGATTGCGCCCGTGCCCGAGCCGGCGGAGGAAGAGGGCATTGCATCCGAAGTTCTCAGCAAAGGGTGGGCTGGGTTGCTTGCCACGCGCTGTCTGAGCACGATTGAATCCGCGTTGCCTGCCTGGCTGCCGCGGCAACGTTGGTTCGGCGCCAAGGCGCGCACCATTCAATCCACCCGAGTGCTGGACTGGGTAGAACTTCCTCTTCCGGACGCTGCCGGCGGTGCGGCGGATTCTGGCGAAGAGATTGGCGCGCTGCCTCCGGCGCTGTTCTTTGTGGAGGTCGCATATGCGGATGCGCCTTCCGATGTGTATCAGCTTGCGCTGGCCATCGCCGCGGGCGCCGAGGCGGGCGAGATTACGTCCAACTATCCTTTGAGCGTGCTCGCCACGCTTACGTTTCCCATGAGCCCCGCCGTTCTGCACGATGCAACGGCCAGCGAAGCCTTTCGGCAGGCTCCGTTGCGCCTGATCGCACAGCGCGCGACGCTGGGACTGCTGAGCGCGCGGGGCGATGTGGAGACAAATGCGGCCGCGGCCGAGGACCAAATTGGCGGCGAATCGGAGGACGGCTCGGCAACGAAACACCATTTGCATCCGCGCGAGTCTCCCGTCGCAGGTGAGGCGAATCCAGCGCAAGGTCGCATCAGCGCGCATGCCTCAAGCTCCTTTCGAGAGAGCTTCGTTGCGCAGCCGCTGCCATCGCGGGTTGCCTCGGCCGAGCAGTCGAACACTTCCATCATTTATGGCAGCCAGCTCATCCTGAAGCTGTTCCGGCGCTTGCAGCCGGGCGAAAACCCCGACGTGGAGATCGGCCGATTCCTCACCGAGACCGCGCATTTCCCGCACATCCCGCCGTTCATGGGCGAGATCGCGATGACGCGGCCCGGCTGGAAGAAAACTACGCTGGCCATGCTGCAAGGGCTGGTTGCAAACGAAGGCGACGGATGGAAGTGGTTTGCCAATCGGCTTGCGGAGTTTTTCGAGTCTGTAGCCGCGAGTGACGCGGTAGCCGCGCCGGACGTGCCGGCGGGGCCCAGCCTGCTCGATGAAGCCGCGCCATCGGGCGAGACCGTCGAGCGCGCAGGCGCATCCATTGAAGCCGCCGCGCTTCTCGGCCGCCTGACCGCGGAGATGCACCTGGCTCTGGCCACGTCCACCGAGGATACAGCGTTTGCGGCGGAGCCCTTCACCGCGGATGATCTGGCGCGCGACGCCGCCCGCATTGAAGCGCAGGCCGTCTCCGCGTTTGACGTGCTCAAGATCAAGTTTGCGGCGATCGACGACGCCGCTGCCGCCGATGCTGCTCTCCTGCTCACGCGCCGCCGCGAAGTTTTCGATCGCGCCCGCGCCGTCGCAACTCTCGAACCAGCCGGTCAGCGCATCCGCATTCACGGCGATTATCATTTGGGGCAGGCGTTGCGCACAGCCGCATCGGCCGCATCCGGCGCGCCCGCCGGCGGAGATTTTGTGCTCCTGGACTTTGAAGGCGAGCCGGCGCGCCCGCTGGCCGAGCGCCGGCAGAAACAGTCGCCGCTAAAAGACGTTGCGGGCATGTTGCGTTCGTTTTCCTACGCCGCGCATTCGGCGCTCGACTCCTTTCTCAATTCAGATCCGGCGCACAGTGAGCGGCACGAACAGTTGATGGGCTGGGCGCGCGCGTGGCAGAAAGCCGCTTCGGCCGCATTTCTGCGTGCATGGAACAGCGCCATCGCAGTCAACCGCGAACTTCTGCCTCCATTGCGCGAGGCGCAGTTGCTGCTCAACGCGTACATGCTCGAGAAGGCGCTCTACGAGCTGCTCTACGAACTCAACAACCGTCCGGCGTGGGTGCGCATCCCACTTGCCGGCATCCTGAACTCCTAAAGGGGCATCGGCCTCGTGAGACCGTAACGATGGCGACAACCAATCCGCTTTCCGGTGCTGCTTCCCCTTCCGCTTCCGCCCCATCGAGCGCGCGCCTCCTGGTGCTGCTTGCCGCGATGCCGCAGGACGAGCTTGAGACGATGCTCGCCAGGCTGTCTGAATCCGTCGCGCCCGACAGCCTGCTCGTCGCCACCGCCGACGAGGCCGCGAAAGAAGCCCATCCCGAGCTGCGTATTGTTACCGCCGCGGAATCCAAATCGTCCTGGACCATCACGGCCGCCGATTACGTGAGCGCGTTTCAATTAGCGCAACAACACGATGCCCGCGCCGTGCTTATGCTCGGTCCGGAGTCCGGCTCGCTAAGTGCCTCGGGCCTGCGCAATCTTGCCGATGCCGTGCTCGACACGCCCGCCGATCTCGCCGTCCCTCGTTACGATCTGCCGCCGCGCGCCGGCCTCGTCAATTCGGCCATTCTCTATCCGCTCTCTCGATCGCTGTTCGTATCGCCAACGCGCTTCCCTCTGGCCGTCGATCTCGGTCTCTCGCTGCGTATGGCGGCGAGGCTCTCCGCGGCCGCGCAGCAATTTACCAGGATCAACCAGCCGGGCGCGTCTTTGTGGCCGGTAAACGAGGCAGCAGCGGCCGGTTTCACCATCCGCGAAGTGGGCGTGGGCTCTCGCACAATTCCGCAACCGGCGGATCCCGATCTCAACGCCATTCTTCCCAACATTGCCGGCTCGCTTTTCTCAGACGTTGAGGCAAAAGCCGCTTTCTGGCAACGCGCCCGCCAGTTGCCTCAACCGCGCAGTCATCAACCGCCCGCGCAGCCGCTTTCCACCCACGCGCCGGACGATGCGGCGCCCACCGACATCGCACCTATGGTCCAGGCCTTTCGACTGGCCTACACAAATCTTCAGGAAATCTGGTCCATCGTGTTGCCTCCTAACACGCTGCTCGGACTCAAGCGGCTTTCCCTCACCGAAGGCGCCGCGTTCCGCATGCCTGAATCGCTGTGGGCGCGGATTGTCTACGACTTCGTGATTGCCTACCACCTGCGCACCATCAATCGCGGACATTTGCTGGGAGCGCTGATTCCGCTTTATCTCGCCTGGGTCGCGAGTCACATTAACGCCGCGGCTTCCGGAGTCGACCCGGAACAGCATATCGACGCGGTTGCCGCCGCATTTGCGAGTGAAAAGCCGTACCTCGTCGCACGCTGGCGATGGCCGGACAGGTTCAATCCGTGAATCGACGCGCCAAGACAACACGCAACCGCGCACCCATCAAGGCACGCATCAGGACACGCCTCAGGGCACGCTTCAGGGCACGTTTCAGGGCACGCATCAAGACACGCATGAAGGGGTGAGTCTCATGCCAACAATCCTTGCCGCCGTTTTCCAGGCCGCCGCGCCGCAGAGCGCACCTCCGCTCTACACCGACAATGCCACCCTGTGGCGCCATATGTCGGACGCTCTGCACCAGTCGCTCGACCGCGTCCTCTCCCTGCTCATCGCCATCCTGCCGGGAATCGTGGCGTTCTTCATCGCGCTGGGCATCTTCACGTTGATCGGCATCGTTTTTTCGGCGATTCTGCGGCGCGGACTGAGTCTGGCCAAATTCGACGACCGCATGGCCCGTTACCGCGGTAGCGCCGACTGGACTCCCTTGACCTCGCCCACCGCGATGGCCGGCCGCGCCGCCTTCTGGGGATGCGTGCTGATCGGCCTGCTCATCGGCATTTCCGCCTTCGACACTTCCTATGCCTCGGCTGCCGCGCTTCCCATCTCTCTTCTTCCTTACTTCACGCGCATCGTGGGCGCGGCCTTCTTGCTCATCGTCGGGACCATCGTGGCGCGGTTTCTGGCGCGCTCGGTCCTTATCGGCGCGGTCAACGCAAACTTGCAGTACGCGCGCTTCCTTTCGCTCGGCGTCAAGTGGCTGGTGCTGGTTCTCACCGCCGCCATGGCCCTCGACCATCTCGAGATTGGCGGCGCCATCGTCGAGCTTGCCTTCAGCATCCTCTTCGGCGGAATCGTGCTGGCGCTGGCGCTGGCCGTGGGCCTGGGCTCGCGCGAGTTGGTCAGCCGCTCGCTTGAGAGTCATGCCGAACGCACCGCCGATCAAAACCCCGAACATGCGCCGCCGAACGCAGGCGAGTCCATCCGCCACTTCTAACGTGGCGAATTGCGAACCCATCCGCGCCGGCATCTTACAATGGAAATTGCGTCCCAGTGCGCGTCCAACCAACCCGGCGAAGGAGATAAATCTTTGAAGCACTCACGGATTCTGCCGTTGTTGTTCCTTACCCTGGCAGCCCTGCCGCAGCTTTGCGCCCAGACGGCTCCTGCCGCCTCGAACGTCACGCGCGCCACTCTCGCCAACGGCGCCCGTGTGGTCATCGTCCGCAATACGCTTGCTCCGGTCGTGACCGTCGAGGCCAACTTCATGGTGGGCGGCAATGAAACCCCTGCCGGCTTTCCCGGCATGGCGCATGCGCAGGAGCACATGGCCTTTCGCGGCTGCACAGGGATGACCGCCGACCAGACCGCGGCCATCTACGCGCTCATGGGCGGCGAAAACAACGCCGACACGCAGCAGAGCATCACGCAGTTCTACGCCACCGTTCCCACCTCCGATCTCGACGTGGCTCTCGATGCACAGGCCACCTGCCTGCACGGCATCGACAACTCGCAGGCCCAATGGGACCAGGAACGCGGCGCCATCGAGCAGGAGGTTTCGCGCGACCTCTCCAATCCGACCTACAAGTTCATCAACCAGATGAACGACGCGATGTTTGCCGGCACGCCCTACGCGCACGACCCGCTGGGCACGCGTCCCTCCTTCGACGCCACCACCGGCGCCATGCTCAAGGCCTTTCACGATAAGTGGTACACGCCCTCGAACATGATCCTGGTCGTCGTCGGCGACGTCGATCCCGCGAGCACGCTAGCAAAGATCAAGCGGCTCTTCTCAGACATCCCCAGCCATCCAATTCCGGCGCGCCCGAAAATCGATCTGCAGCCCTTCAAATCCCAGACGCTCTCGATCGACAGCAACCTTCCCTACGTGCTTGCCTTCATCGCCTACCGCATGCCCGGCACGGATTCTCCCGATTATGCGGCCACGGTGATCCTCGCCGACGTGCTTGCCAGCCAGCGCGCCGACCTCTATGGCATGGTTCCGGCAGGCAAGGCGCTCGATGCGGCGTTTGGCCTCGCCGAGACCTACCACAAAGCGAGCGTCGGTTACGGAGTCGTCGTGCTTCCGGCTGAAGGCGCGGCGCCCGGCGCGGTCGATGAGATGCGCCAGATTCTGGCGAATTATGCCGCCAAGGGCGTTCCCGAAGATCTGGTCGCCGCGGCCAAACGCAGCGAGATCGCGCAGGCCGAGTTCCAGCGCAACTCCATTCCCGGCCTTGCCGACGTCTGGTCCAACGCCCTCGCCGCCGAAGGCCGCACTTCGCCCGAGCAGGACATCGACGCCATCCGCAAAGTTACCCTCGCCGACGTCAACCGCGTGGCCAAAGAGTACATGCTCAACGCCAGCACCATTACCGCCATCCTCAAGCCCGTTCCCAGCGGCCAGCCCGTCTCCGCTAAAGGCTTCGGCGGCGCGGAGCAAGTCACCGCCGCGCCCACCAAGCCTGTTGTGCTTCCCGCATGGGCCGCCGGACCGCTCGCGCAGATCAAGGCGCCCACCAACTACGTTCCGGTTTCCGACACCGTTCTGCCCAACGGCATCCGCCTCATCGTGCGCACCGACGCCATCAGCCCCACGGTCACCGTTGTGGGCGCCATCAAGCATAACGACGACCTGCAGACTCCGGCCGGCGAAGACGGCCTTGGCGGCGTGCTCGACGGCCTCTACTCCTACGGCACGCAAACCCTCGACCGCATCGCCTTCGAGAAGGCTCTCGACGACATCGCCGCAAACGAAAGCGCCGGCTACGGCTTCTCGCTCAGCGTGCTCAAAGAGTACTTCTCGCGCGGCGTCCAGTTGCTCGCCGACAACGAACTGCATCCCGCGCTTCCCGAGCACGCCTTCGTTATCACGCGCCAGCAGGAGGCGCAATTGCTCGCCGGCAATCTCAAGAGCCCCGGCTACCGCACCGCGCGCGCCGTCGATATCGCGCTGTTGCCCGCGGGCGATCCCGTGCTGCGCGAGGCCACGCCCGCCACAGTGTCAAAAGTCACGCTCGATGAAGTCAAGCAGTACCACGACGCCACCATCCGTCCCGATCTCACCACCATCGTGGTCATCGGCGACGTCACGCCAGAGGAGGCCAAAGCCGTCATCGAAAAATGGTTCGGCGACTGGAAAGCGGTCGGCCCCAAGCCCGACACCACGCTGCCTGCGGTTCCCGTCAACAAGACCTCGGCCACCAACGTCCCCGACCCCGAGCGCACGCAGGACCTGGTCACGCTCGCCGAGCAGATCCCCATCAACCGCTTCAGCCCCGACTACTACCCGCTCGAGCTCGGCAATCACGTGCTCGGCGGCGGCTTTTATGCCACGCGCCTCTACCACGACCTGCGCCAGGTGACGGGCTACGTCTATAACGTCGGCGTGAGCCTCAACGCATCGAAGACCCGCGCCAGCTACTCGGTCGACTACGGCTGCGACCCGCAGAACGTCTCCAAGGCCAAGGCCCTCATCATCCGCGACCTCAACCAGATGCGCACCGAAGACGTGACGCCCGAAGAGCTGCACCAGGCCAAGGCTCTGCTGCTGCGCCACATTCCGCTCAGCGAGTCCAGCGAGGGCGCGCTCGCCGGCGGCCTGCTCGCGCGCGCCGAAATCGGACTCCCGCTCGACGAACCGGTCATCGCCGCCAAAACCTACATGCGCCTCACCGCCGGCGACATCGAGAAGGCCTTCGACAAAGACATCCGAACCGGCAACCTCATTCAGGTAGTCCGCGGCCCGGCGCCGCAGTAGGAGCCGAGGCCAGTCCCAGTTCTCAAAATCGAGGCCTGGGGCACCCAGCTTCCAGCTCCTAGCTTGGCGACGGCCGCTCGATGTCGTCGATAATTACGGTCGGAAAGGAACCCTTCATTGGCTTTAGCTCAAGCCCAAGCTGCTCCCGCAACGCGGAAAACAGAGACGGGCCGCTGCACATAGCGGGACCCGGATCAGGCTCTTCCCGTATGGGGCACCAGGTCAAGTCAAAGGTATAGAAACCGGTCAGCCCCGTGCGATCCATCACCTCTTTAACCTCGACATCGGGCATCCACGATAGCCTTCTTGCCAGTTGCGCCATGGAGCTAGGATGCGCATGAAATCGTAGCATCCCGTCGACGGGCATCACGGGATCCATGTACCCACTGCCAGAGTAGTCTTTCCCTTCTTTGAGGCTCTTAAGCTTCGAACCTGTCCCGAGCAATGTCATATTGTACGCAGAGTGCTCTGTCGTTCCGTAATGGAAGCGAAGGTGAAACCTGTCAGCGAGAAGCGCCTGGAGCATTTGCCCTCGCTGTTCCCGGCTAAGCGCCTGGTACGCCTGGACGTCCTCCGGCGCGACCTTTGCGTGGATAGTGTAATGATCGTCCCACGCCCACTTTGGCTCTCTCAGGATATCTACTAGTGCTATTTTTGGTGCGAACGCGACGCGCAGGAGATACTCGACCGGCGCTGAGTCTGCCTCAAAGCCATCCTCAGTAAACTGCGTCGTCCAGGCTGCCTGTTGCGAGGGCTTGATCGACACGACATCGAAACGGATCGGCTTGCTGCTGTTTCGGGCCGGGCCTCGGCTGGGTTAGCGCCGGCGCCTTGTGCGTAAGCAGCGGAAATGATGCCCAGGGACCCGAGCCACAAGAGCCCCACGCTCACCACCAGGGCAAGCTCACTTCCCATGGAGGAAGTGAGTGTTCGTGGCCTAAATCGGCGCCTGTTATCAATGATCATAATCAGGAGTCTCAGAAGCCGAACTTGCTCGACAGATCGGGCCCCAGGTCCCGATTTTGGGATCTGGGACTGGCCCTTATCTACGCTTCAAACTTCGTATCACAAATTAAACCGTCGAATACTTCCTGCAAAGCTCTCTCACCGTAACAGCCAGCTTCGGCACCCCGATTTCCGCCGGAACGCCGCCCGCATTCTTGTTATCGCCCTCGTACTCGATCGACATATACCCCTTATGTCCGGCCTCGGCGTACATCTTCCACACGCGGTCCATATCGATCGGCGTCCCGTCGTCGAATTTGTCGCGAATGTGCGAAACCGTCGCGTACGGAATGCACGCGGCAATCTGCGCATACGCGTCCTCGGTCGCCGAGGGAATAAAGTGCGTAATGTCCAGATTGATGCGCGCATAAGGCGAGTCCACGCGGTGCATGATCTCGAGACATATGTCTGCGCTCTGCGAAACGCCCGAGTGATCTTCAAGCCCCAGCACGATCCCTTTCTTCGCCGAGTAGTCGCTGGCCGCCTTCATCGTATCCACCACCCAGCCCACGGCCTCCTGCATGGTCGCGCCCGGCGGCAGCTTGCCCGCAAACACGCGCAGGTGCGAAGCGCCCAGTTGGTCCGCCACGTCTACCCACTTCTTGATCTCGTCAAGAGTCTGCGCGCGCTTGGCCGCGTCCGCCTGCACCATGCTTGACCCGCAGGCCGCGCCGGAAAGCGGCATGGCGTTCTTGTAGGCGAGATAACGCAGGTTCGCCAGGTAGGCCGGATCGGTTGACTTCAAGTAGTAGAGCGTCATGTCGATGCCGTCGAGCTTCAGCTCCACGGCCTTCTCGATAAACTGCTCCAGCGTCATCTGCCCGTGCGTCAGCATGGCGCGATACGAGTACGCGCAGCAGCCCGCAAACAGCCGAGGCATCTTCGCGCGGTCCTGTTCGGCTTCAACACTCGCGGCGTCGCCCTGCGGCTCCGCGCCCAATTTTGCAGCCAGACCGGCTGCGGCTAGCGCCCCCGCAGTCTTCAGAAAATCCCGCCGTACCATTTTGCTCAGCATGTCTCCTCCAGCACAACATGGTAACGCCCCAGTGCATCCTCACGCCCTCCGCGGATTCACGAACCGGCACACAGGTCGGGGTCCGAGTTCGCCAGCGCGCACATCACAGCATCGGAGGCCTCGCTGTTATCGCGATCACTTCGGGACGTCGGCTGTCAAACGGATAAATTTGGAGTCCGGACTTCTGGAAAAACCGGTGAGCACCCCATCCTGCTCGCACGCGATGCCAAACGCCGGTCCAGAGGAGACGTCGAGCTCCGATTCCAGACTCCCATCGCCGGGGTTGACTTCGTAGAGGACGTAGTTCTTCGCTTCGGGGCGCAGGTCAATTGGCCGGTCGGCTGGGAGATCCTTCCTGCGGAAGCGCACGATCCAGAGATCGGAAGCGGAGATCATGCCGTCGAGCTCGTACCCCGACGGCGCCTGCAGCGGGATCTGGCGCACATAGCCTCCCGCGCCGACCTCTAGCACGGGAGCATTCGAGTGGGCCTGGTAGAGAATCACTTTGTCCCGTACGGACGCGAATAGCCACCAGGAGAGGCTGCTCGCGGCGCGTGCCTGGTTCAACCCGCCGCCTGTTTCTCCCTGTCGCAGCGCGGGGCTATCCTCCATGGCTTCGGGAACCTCCAGTCTCCGGATGATCTGTCCGCTCGAGTCGAGCAGGAGCAGCCGGGCGACTGCGTTCGCCTCGTCGTAGGCGGTAGCAAGAAGCTTGCCGTCCGCAAGTTCGGCGAAGTGACGGTAGCTGTATCCGGCGGGCAGCTCGACCGTTGCCTTGTAATTGCCGTCGCGGTCGAACTCAGCGATGTAGTAGTTGTGTTCCCCGCTGAACCCCGTTCCGGAATGGGTGACGGCCCCCGAAGCGGATTCGACCGTGTAGGAGGACTGTTTGGGGTCCTTCGTCGCGTTCACCAAGACGCCTACGATCGAACCGCCTGGGAAAAAGCTGACGAAGCGGACGTCATAAAGCCCCGCCTGGGAGCCGTACGAAAAGGTGTGCCCGCCCTTTGGGCTCAGGGAGAATACGCTTTGCTCTATGTAGGTAGGGGGTTCGGGCGCCGAAATGAAAGGTGTGCCGTCGGGGGAGCACAGGATAGGCATGCTGATGGCTGGGAGAGCCATGACGCCAGGGATGGCGCCCTGCGGCTTGAACTCGATAGGGATGGTCGGAACGGCCTCCGGTTGGAGTTGCTCAAGCTGAGCAGAGTCTTTCCCGCGCGTGACCGCCGCAGGAGGTTTTGCGGCTGATTGGGGAAAGCCAAGGCTAGCCGCGGCCATAGCTGCGGCTGCTACTATGACGAGGAGGGGGGGTGCGGTTTTCATTAGCGCCCCTCAGCCAAGGGGAGCCTCACCGCGCGACGGCGCAAAACCATCGGCTCTTCGCTTAACACGGCCGTCAACGGCCGGTATTCCCCCTTGCAGGAAACAACGAGAATGTCCTGCATCTGTGCTAATTCGAGAAGGCGTTTCCGGATCGCGGGATCGTTCAGCTCCACCCAATAGCACCCGCCGTATACGTCCCAGTAACAGTATTGCCAGCTTCCTTGTCCGCAGCATGGTACGGTTGTGCAGACGTAGGGCGAGTTCCCGGGCAATGGAGTCTCGATGGTTATGCTCTGTTGGCAAGAGCCGATGTTGCACACCACTGCACCGGAGTTGAAGCCTGAGGCGCAGCCCTCGTAGGCCCCCTGGGCTGCTCCCATGCCACAAATCCCGAGGAATAGGACCGGCAAGGTCCACAGTCTTGGTCTCATGGATTCGCATCTCCTTCCGCCTGAGCGTCCCAGACGGTTGTTTCGCGCCGCGCGATGCGACTTTCTGGCGTGGGCTGTAGTCGCAGCGAGTTTTGCCCGGTCGAGTCCCAAAATCCCCGAAAGGGAACGCAGACGGACACACTGTACCTCCGTCTGGCACTCGTGTCGATGGCACTAAGGTGTAGGGCCTCCCGTAACCTGCCGCTCGGCCACACTAAGCTCGCATCCTGGGATTAACCCTGCGATACACCAGGTCCGTAGCCAGATTCACCAGCACATACGTCAGCCCGATCGCGAGCAGACAGCCCTGCACCAGGGCGTAGTCGCGATTGTCGATCGCCGTCACCACCAGCCGTCCCAGCCCCGGCCAACTGAAGATCGTTTCCGTCACAATCGCCCCCGCCAGCAGCGCGCCAAACTGCAAGCCAACAATCGTGATAATCGGCACCAGAGCGTTGGGCAGCGCGTGCCGGCACACCACGGCCGTCTCGCTCAGCCCTTTGGCGCGCGCCGTGCGAATGTAATCC
>JBOGLX010000154.1:0-2336 GCA_050745765.1 Occallatibacter sp.
TGCCTACGCTCAGTGGCATCCGCCGCCGCGGCTTCACGCCGGACGCTCTGCGCGCCTTCTGCGGCTACATCGGCGCCACCCGCACCAACGGCACCACTGATATTGAAGTCCTCGAGCACTTCCAGCGCGACGACCTGAACCGCCGCGCATCGCGCGCCATGGCCGTGCTGCGCCCGCTGAGGGTGGTCATCGACAACTACCCGCCAGGCCAGTCGGAGTTCGTCGAGGTGCTGAACAATCCCGAAGACCCATCGGCCGGAACCCGCCAGGTGCCCTTTTCCGGCGAAATTTATATTGAGCAGGACGACTTCCGCGAAGTTCCTCCGCCGAAGTACTACCGCCTGTCGCCGGGCAAGGAGGTGCGCCTGCGCAACGCTTACTTCGTTACCGCGCAGAGCGTGGTGAAAGACGCGGCCGGCAGCGTCGTCGAGGTTCACTGTACTTACGATCCGGCGAGCTGCGGCGGCAACTCACCTGACGGCCGCAAGGTCAAGTCGACGATCCACTGGGTCTCGACCGCGCACGCGATTTCGGCGGAAATTCGGCTCTACGACAAACTGTTCAGCAAGCCCGATCCCTACGACGTGGCAGAGGATGAAGACTTCCTCAGCAATCTGAATCCCAATTCGCTCGAAGTCCTCAACGGCGCCAAGCTAGAGCCCTCGCTCGCCAGCGCCGTCTCAGGCGACCGCTTCCAGTTCGAGCGCGTGGGCTACTTCTGCGCCGATCCCGATTCGACCGCGGAGAAGCTGGTTTTCAACCGCACGCTGCCGCTCAAAGACACCTGGGCGAAGATCGAGAAGAAATCTGGAGCATAACAAACACCGTAGCGCCGGCTTCCTAGCCGGCTGTAGCGTGGGCCTCCCGGCCCACGCTCGTATTCCCGTATTACAATCCCCCCATGCAGACCAAGGCTCATTTTCTCCGCAAAATCATGCCGCGGCACTCCTCGGCGCCGTGCAGCCTCGTTGCGGCGAGGAAAGGAATATTCCCTTGGCATCCGCTATGTAGAGGAGAATCCGGTCAAGGCTGGATTGGTGAACTGGCCGTGGGTGTTGAGCGCGGACTTGGAAGTCCGCGCTACGGCCGGCTGGGAAGCCGGCGCTACTTTTGCGTGGATCCGGATTCGACGGCGGAGAAGCTGGTGTTCAACCGCACGCTGCCGCTCAAGGACTCGTGGGCGAAGATTGAAAAGAGAGCCGGAACACCGTAGCGCAAGCACCGTGGCACAAACACTGTAGCGCCGGCTTCCTAGCCGGCTGTAGCGTGGGCCTCCGGGCCCACGCTCGTATTCCGTATTACAATCCCCCCATGGAAGACCAAGGCCCATTTTCTCCGCAGAATCATGCCGCGGCACTCCTCGGCGCCGTACAGCCTCGTTACGGCGAGGTGCGCATTCGCAATCGTGGCCGCCTGCCGCACTGGGAAAAGGATTCCGGGCTCTACTTCATCACGTTTCATTTGGCAGACTCGCTTCCCCTGCCCGTGGTCAAGAAGGTCGCCGAGCGTCACCGAATTCTGGAGGCGGCCAAAGCAATCGGGGCACGGCTGCTTCCAGAGCAGGAGGCAGAGCTGGCTGAGTACAGTCCTCGCCGAATGGAAGAATATTTCGATCGCGGCCATGGAAGTTGCGCGCTTCGAGACCAGCGCATCGCAGCAGCGATGGCCGCTGCGCTGCGCTTCCGGGAGGGAAAGCACTACCGGCTTCTGGCCTGGTGCATCATGCCCAATCACCTTCATGTTGTTGTTCGCCCGCTGCCCGGATCGGACTTGGCCCGGGTTTTAAAGAGCTGGAAACAGTTTTCGTCGAAGGCCGCGAATCAGGTTCTCGGGCAAAGTGGGCGTTTCTGGCAGCGCGAATATTACGACCGCCTGATTCGGAACGAACAGGAGTATTCCCGCGCCGTCTGCTATGTAGTGGAGAATCCGGCCAAAGCTGGATTGATGAACTGGCCGTGGGTATGGAGCGCGGACTTGGAAGTCCGCGCAACAGCCGGCTAGGAAGCCGGCGCTACTCCTGTCTCAATGAAAAGGAAACTTTGACGATGGGACATTTACGAGGAATCCCGCTGCGCGCACTCGCACTGATGGGCGTCGCTTTGACGATCGCGCCCGCGGCGGCATCTGCCCAGACCGACGAAATCCAGGTTTACGATGCAGTCATCGCGCCGCAAGGCATATTCAATATCATGGTGCACAGCAACTTTACCCCGGAGGGGAGGACGCAACCCACCTTCCCCGGCGCCATCATTGCCAATCACTCGTTCAACGGAGCATGGGAATGGGCGTATGGAGTCAAGCCATGGATGGAGCAGGGCCTGTATTTGCCTGTCTAT
>JBOGLX010000155.1:0-33084 GCA_050745765.1 Occallatibacter sp.
GCTGGGAGCCGGACTCCACCTACATTCGCCAGGCGCCCTACTTCGACGGCATGGGCAAGTCGCCCGCGCCAGTCAAAGACATCTCCGGCGCGCGCGTGCTCGCTGTGCTGGGCGACTCCGTTACCACCGACCACATCTCTCCCGCAGGCTCCATCAAAGCCAACGGCCCGGCAGGCAAGTATCTCGCCGAGCACGGCGTCAAGCCCGCCGACTTCAATAGCTACGGCTCACGCCGCGGCAATCATGAAGTCATGGTGCGCGGCACATTCGCCAACGTCCGCCTGCGCAATAAACTCGCCCCCGGCACCGAGGGCGGCGTCACGCGCCTTTTGCCCGAAGGCGAGCAAATGTCCATCTTCGACGCCAGCGTGAAATACGCCGAGCGCGGCGTCCCGCTGATTATTCTGGCCGGAAAAGAATACGGCGCGGGCAGCTCGCGCGACTGGGCAGCCAAAGGCCCAAAGCTGCTGGGCGTGAGCGCGGTGATTGCCGAAAGCTACGAGCGCATTCACCGGTCGAACCTGGTCGGCATGGGCATTCTGCCCTTGCAATTCGAAGCCGGCAAAAACGCCGAGTCGCTGGGGCTGACAGGCGAAGAGACTTACGACATTCTCGGCTTCTCCGGGCGGCTTGCCTCGAAGTTCGAAGCCGGCCGCGCAGTCGCTGTCGTCGCGACCTTAACGGACGGCAACAAGACGACCTTTGAAGCGCGCATCCGCATCGACACACCGCAGGAGATCCTTTACTTCAACCACGGCGGAATCTTGCAATATGTGCTGCGGCAATTGGCGGTGAAGTAATTCGAGCTAGCCCCAAACCGGGCGCCCCACCCTCGCCGCGTCTTTGTTTTTGCGGCCAGGGTGAGTTTGGCCCGCAAGTCTGGAACGATCGCTCTATAATCGTTCCATGCGAAACGAATTCACTGCCGTGATCGAACGCGATGGCGATTGGTTCGTCGCCTGGTCGCCGGAGATTCCCGGCGCCAACGGTCAGGGGCGTACGCTTGAAGAGTGCCGCCAGAGCCTCGGCGCGGCCATTCAGTTGATTCTCGACGACCGCCGCGAGGATGGTCTTCGTGGCGCACCTACAGATGCTCTTCGAGAGACGGTCACCATCCAGTGAAGCGCGAATCGCTGTTGCGCCACTTGCGCTTGCACGGGTGTTACCTCAAGCGCGAAGGCGCAGCCCATTCATTGTGGTTGAATCCTGGGACCGGGCAAACCGAAGCTGTTCCTCGCCACGCGGAGGTTGTTGACCTGCTGGCGCGCAAGATATGCCGCGGGCTGTCTGTTCCAGAGATCGGCCGGCCGGAACGCAAGGAAGAATCGGCGAAGTAGAGCTGTCCGGAACCGATGCCATTCCACGATCGGGCAGGGCGCGGAGCAAAGCCACTTCGGAGAGCCGTTCGAGATTCGCCATCGTCCTCAGCCGATCGCCGCAGGCAACTGTATCACTTTCGGATTTGCTCCGTACCGGTTGTCGCCCGGAGTGCCGTCGAGCGCCAGGAGCACGATCAGCACAATGTTGATAACCGGAATGAGGCCAAGCAAAATCCACCATCCGGTCCTGTTGGTATCGTGAAGCCGGCGCACCGCGCAGGCAAGACCCGGAACAAAAGCTGCAATGGCGTACGCTATGCAAAGAAAAATGCAAACGGCGCCAATCATCCCCTGCAGATGCGCCAGCCCGAAGAATCCTCCGAAGAGCGCGAGGAAAATAACAACGTAAAAAAGGGAGTACATCCAAAACTCCATGCGGCACGACCGGCCGTTAAACTCGGCTAATCGCTGCCACGGCAGTAGATACCATTTCATGGAAATTCTCCGTTCTCAGCTTCCCGCCCGCCCAGGCTTGCAAGGGAGGCGATTGCCGCCTGGTTACGATCGGTTAGCGTGGTTCTTCTCAATTGGTTTTGGAACCGATGGAAGCATACACCTGTTCCCTATGCGCCGCAGAACGATTTTCGTCAGGCGGAGCCAGGCCATGGAATTTCAACTGAAACTTACAACAGCTTTCCCGCCGCCAGATCCCGAACCAGGTCGCGGTCCGCGGCCAGAAAATCGTACCCCGGCAGATCCTCGAGCTTCACCCACCGCAATTGATGAAAGATGTGGTTCACGATCTCGCCGGTGAACGCGTGGACAGCGAAGAATTGCAGGTCCACCGCGCCGCCGTGGCGATAATTGTGGCGGATGCGCGTAACCGGCGCGCCAACCGTCGCCTGTATGCCCAGCTCCTCGTGCAGCTCGCGGGCCAGCGCTTGTTCGGCGGTTTCTCCGGCCTCGATCTTGCCGCCCGGAAACTCCCATTGCAGCGCCATGGGCTGATCCGGACGCCGCTGCCCGATCAACACTTCGCCCTCGCGCAGGATCAGCGCTGCCGCCACAAAGCGCAGCGCCGGTCCGGCAGGCCGAAGCATGGGCGGCGTCCGTTCGTTTTCCACACCTCTAGTGTAAACCGGCTAAATAGATGCAGATAGCGGACGAGGCCGGCCCGCGCACCAGCATTGTTACCGGGACCGCACGCCCGGCAAACTGTCCCCCGGAGCGTTCTATTCGCCCGCGACCTCCGCGGACAATCCCTCGGCCGCCGCGGGGCGAAAATAGCCCCAGCCGTTCCTGGCGGCAGCCTCAAGCAGCGCCGGAGAAGGATTCACCGGAAACGCATTCCGCGCCATCTCGAGCATCGCCAGGTCGTGAATCGAGTTGCCGAACACCGCATCCGGGGCCGTCAATCCTACGCGGCGCAGCGAAGCGGCTTTGCCTTCGTCGGTGGGCACGTCCACCAGCTCGCTGGTAATCAGGCCGTCAACCACGCGCACCTCGGCGGCCACAATGCGCTTCTCGGCAATGCCGAAATCCCGTACCCCCTCGGCGACCACCCAGCGGTTGGTCGAGCTCACGGCCCAAAGCTCGACGCCTTTTTCCCGCAGCGTCGCCACCAGGTCCGCCATCTCGGCGAAGATGCGCCCGCGTACAAACTCGTCGAAGTAGCGCGCAGCGGCCGCGCGCAGCTCCTGGTCGCGCAGGCCGGCGTAGATCTGCACCATCTCGCCGCAGATCTCCAGTTCGCTCACCTGTCCGGCGCGGTAGGCGCGGTGGCGCGTGTCGATCCAATCGCTGGTCGAGCGCGAAACCAATCCCTGCTCCAGCGACCAAGCCATGAATTCGTAGCCCGCGTCGCCGCTCCAGAGCGTGCCGTCGCAATCGAAGACGGCAACCTTCAAACCGCTGCCGAGAACCAGCCGCTTGAACTCCTCGGCGGTCCATTTACGGGCCGACAACTTGGAAACCTTGGCCTGTTCCGGCGTCAGTCTCTCCTCCGTGCTGCTCGATAGGTTCATTTCTTTCTATTCTCAACCAAACCGGCGGGCATTTGCACGCGAACGCTCGATGAAACGCCGCGCGCCCATTTCCCGTCAGGTGACGATGTTGATTCCTTGATGAACGTGGTACGGCCGCCTGAGCCGCGGCGCGGGACCGGCATGGCGGGCGCGGATAATCGGGAGTGTGGATACGCCTCGCAATCTGCCGCTCTTGAGGGACTATCGCGACTATCTGCGCGTGGAGAAAGGGCTTCGGCCGCTGACCTGCGAGGCCTACGACAGCGACCTGAAGACCTTTGCCGAGTTCCTCGAAGGCCGCCATGCATTGCTCGCTAATGCCGCGCAGCAGGACGTGGCGGATTTCCTCGAGCACTTGCGCACGCACGGCATCGATTCGCGCTCGGCGGCGCGCAAGCTGAGCTGCCTGCGCGGCTTTTACAAGTGGCTGCTGCTCGACCGGCGCATCCATCACGATCCCACTGTCAACATCGAGTCGCCCAAGTCCTGGAAGGTGCTGCCCAAGTCGCTGGCCGAGCAGGAGGTGGCGGAGATGCTGGGCCGCGCCGCCATGGCCGCCGGGCATCCGCAGGCCAAAGCAACCGCTCTGCGCGATCGCGCCATTCTCGAGCTGCTCTACGCCGCCGGCCTCCGCGTCTCCGAGGTCACGTCGCTCGCCGCCTCCGACCTGGCGCTCGACCTTGGCCGCGTGCAGGTGCGCGGCAAAGGCGACAAGGAGCGCATTGTGCCGCTGGGCCGCGCGGCCATAACGGCACTCGAGGACTATCTGCGCGAAGGCCGCCCGCATCTCGAACGCATCGGCTCGAAGAGAAAACCGGCGCGGCAGGAGCAGTTGGCGCAGGGCCGCGCGCCGCTGTTCCTCTCCCTGCGCGGCATGCCCCTGACGCGCCAATGGGTCTGGCGCCTGGTGAAAATGGCCAACGCCCAGGCCAGCCCCCACATGCTGCGCCACAGTTGCGCCACGCACATGGTGGAGCACGGCGCCGATCTGCGCAGCGTGCAATTGATGCTCGGCCACGCCGACATCTCCACCACGCAGGTTTATACGCATCTCGCGCTGGGACGGCTCAAGCTGGTCCATCGGGAGCATCATCCGCGCGGCGCGCGCCGGCCGGAGCAGGATGGCCCGTTTCCGGCGCCGCATGAGGAGAGCACATGAGCGCCACCGTTGCGCCGCCAATTGCCGCCTCCCTTATCGAGCTGGCCGACGGGTATCTGCGCGTGCTGGCCAATGAGCGCGGAGCCTCGGCGCACACGCTGCGCGCCTACGACCGCGAACTGCGCAACTTCGCCGCCTGGGCCGACAAATGCTGCGGAGCCGACGCGGCCATCGAATCCATTGAGCACACGCACATCCGCGCCTACCTCGGCACGCTCTACGAGCGCGGGCTCTCGAAGGCTTCGGCGGCGCGGGCTTTGGCGGCCATTCGCAGTTGGTTCAAGTGGCTGGCCCGCTGCGGCCACATCGAACAGAACGCGGCCTCGCTGGTCTCCACGCCGCGCCTGCCCAAACATCTGCCCCGCGTCCCTTCCATCGAGCAACTGAACCGCGTGGTCGATTCGGTGGGCGAAGACGCCGCAAGCTGGCCCGCCCGCGACCGCGCCATCCTCGAACTCCTCTACGGCTGCGGCATCCGCAACGCGGAGCTGACCGGCTTGGACCTCAAAGACATTTACTGGGCCAACGAGGCCATCCTGGTGCGCGGCAAGGGCCAGAAGCAGCGCTATGTTCCGCTGGGCGACGCAGCGGCCCAGGCGCTGCGCGCCTACATTGCCGAGCGCTCAGCGCGGTTGGCTGCCTTCGGCAATGCCCGCGGCGCAGCCACGCCCGCCCTCTTCGTCAACCTGCGCTTGCGCGGGCTGGGCAAGGCCGCTCCGGCGGGCAAATCCGGCGGCCAGGCGCGGCTCACCACGCGCAGCGTCGGCCGCATCGTAAAGCGCATCGCCATTCTGCGCGGGCTTTCGGGCGACGTCCATCCGCACACGCTGCGCCACGCCTTCGGCACGCACCTGCTTGAAGAAGGCGCCGATCTGCGTGCCATCCAGGAGCTGCTCGGCCACGAGCGCCTCTCCACCACGCAGCGCTACACCCAGCTCACCACCGCGCAGTTGACCCAGGTCTACGACCGCACCCATCCGCGCGCGAAGTAGGCTGAGCGCGGCTCTCGGCTTCAGCTTCCAACTCTCAGCTTCCCGCGCTTTCTCCGAACCGGCGCCCATCACTCCATGCGCAGCGTCTTAATCGGGTCCACGTTCGCCGCCCGCTGCGCGGGAATCCAGGAGGCCGCCAGCGCCAGCATGGTCATCAGCATGGCCACGGCGCCGAAGGTGAGCGGGTCGGCGGCCGGCACATTGAAGAGAAAGCTGTGCAGCAAACGCGCCGCCCGCGCCGAGCCCAACATCCCCTCTTCAGCGCGCTGCTGCTGCTGTCGAATTCGCGGACGACTCCGCCGGCATATAGCGCGCAAACCACTCGACAGCCCGTTCCATCACGTCCCGCCGATGCGCCGGATTGACAAATCCGTGGCCCTCGTTGGGATAGACCACAAACTCGGTGGGTACGCCCAGATCGTGGAGCGCGTGCCACATTTCGAAGGACTGCGGCGCCGGGCACTCCCCGTCGCGGTCGCCGACCACGATCAGCATCGGCGTCCTGGCATTCTTGATAAAGTCGATGGCCGAGCTCTTGGCGTAAACGGCGGGGTCGTCGTAAACCGAGGCGCCGAAGAACGGAATCATCCACTGGTCGATGGAGTTCTCGCCGTAATAGCTCTCCCAGTCGGAGATGCCCGCTCCGGCCACGGCGGCGCGGAAGCGATGCGTCTGGGTGACGCTGAACATGGTCATGAACCCGCCGTAGCTCCAGCCGGTGACGCCGACGCGATGAGGATCGATGGGGTACTTCGTCTCCACGGCATCGACGCCGGCGAGGATGTCGCGCAGGTCGCCGTAGCCGAAGTCCTTGCGGTTGGCTTGCGCAAACGCCTCACCCTGCCCGAAGCTGCCGCGGGGGTTGGGCTGAAGGACAAAGTAACCGAGCGCCGAAAACGCCGCCGGACTCAGGCTGCCGCCGGCTCCCCAGCGGCCAAGCACGGCCGCGGACGGGCCACCGTGGACTTCAACGATGAGCGCGTATTTCTTTGCCGGATCGTAGTCTTTGGGCAGCATGAGCCAGCCCTGGACGTGGAATTTATTGTTGGTCCAGTCGATGGAGACGGACTTGCCCCAGGCGGGCTCGACGCCGCCGTTGAAGTGCGAGAGCTGGGTGAGGCCGGGGAATGCGCCGCTCGACGCTTGTTCGCTGCCCTGCGCGCTTCCCTGTTCGTTTCTCGGTTCGCTTCCCTGTTCGTTTCCTGGCCGGGCGGCATAGATTTCCGTCGGGACATCGAAAGAGCTGGCGGAGAAGACGAAGAGCGAGCGGTCGGCCGTGGCGGAGAGGCTCCGCGCGAGGCGTCCGGCGCCTACGCTGCCGGGAAAACTGAAAACGGGAGGGCCGGCGGTGGCGGTGACGCCGGCGCCGGCTGGGTCGCCGTGCAGGGTGAGGCGGACGAGCCGGCAGCCGCCGCCGACAATCTCATCAATATAAATGTGGGAGTTGCCAGCCCAGGTGAGCCAGGAAGGTGTGGCGAGCCGGCCGGTCGTGAGGTCGTGAGGTTGACCGCCTGCCGCGGAGACGATCCAGAGGTCGCCGCCGGTGGAACCCTGGTCGCTCATCAGGCCGCCGATGAAGGCGATGGCTTTGGCGTCGGGCGACCAGCGGGGCACGGCGATTTGCAGGCCGTGAAGCGGGCCGGAGACCTTGGCGGGATCGAGAACGACTTTCGCGGGTCCGCCGATCGGTTGGGTGTAAAGGCGGGCGACCCACCAGTTGTTTTCGCCGGGAGGATCGGCGGCGATGTAGGCGAGAGATTGGGAATCGGGAGACCAGTTGAACTCGAAGGCGTGCAGGTTGGCGGGCGTTGCGAAGGCCGGCGCGGTGGGCTGGGCGGTGTCGGCGGCGACGTAGGCGATGCGCTGAATTTGGGCACTGCCGGGGCCAATGACGCCTGAAGGAAGGGGCTCGGCAGCAAGGGCGCCGGCGGGACGGGAGGAGCCTTCGATGTAGAGGAAGGCGATGCGCTTGCCGTCGGGCGAGAAGGCCGGCTGCTGCACAAAGCCGTGAAGGTCGGTGAGGCGCTGCGCGGGGCTGCCGTCGAGATGAGAGAGGTAGAGATTCTCCTGGCGGTCGGAGCTGGCGCAGTCGGAGAGGAAGGCGATGGCGGACGAGTCGGGAGCCCAGGTAAATGCGCCGTCGAAGCACTGCTTGCCGGCAGTTGCGGCGGTGACGGCTTGGGTGTGCGCCAGGTCGCCGATGGGGGCGAGGAGAATCTTGCCGCCGCCGCGGCCGCCCTGCGACCAGGCCAGACGTTTGCCGTCCGGCGAGACGGCGACCTCGCCAACGTTGACGCCGCCGCCGCGATTGAGGCCGCTGAGAACTGCGTCGATGTGGGCGCGTTCGGCCTGCGGCAGGGTTTCGCCCCCGTTCTGGGCGCCGTTCTGGGCGCCGTTTTGGGCCCCGTTTTGGGCCCCGTTTTGGGCAACGACCGGATGGACGAGAGCTGCCGTAAAGGCCACAAGAGCGGCGGCGAATAGCGTGCGGGACAGGGCTTTGCAGATGGGAAGCGGGCGCATGGTTGACATGGTAACAGCAAAGGTCAAGGGGCCCTGGCGAGATTTAACCGCCTGCGTCCCCGGTTGTGGTTCAATAGAACAGATGGAGACTGCGCGGAGAGCGACGGTGCGCGGGCGGCTGATTGCGGCCCGGCGCAAGGTGCGCGAGGTGGCCCTGGTGGGCCGCGCGCTCGCCTTCACCGGCCACCCGGTGATGGCGCAGATCATCCCCATGCGCTTTTGCAACCTGAGCTGCGCCTACTGCAACGAGTACGACAAAGTCTCCGAGCCGGTGCCCATCCCGGAGATGAACCGCCGCATCGACTGCCTCGGCCGCCTGGGCACAAGCATCATTACCATCTCCGGCGGCGAGCCGCTCACCCACCCCGAGCTCGACGACGTGATCCGCCGCATCCGGCGTACCGGCGCCATGGCCGGCATAATTACCAACGGCTATCTGCTCAACCAGGAGCGCATCGAGCGCCTCAACCGCGCCGGCCTCGACCACATGCAGATTTCGATCGACAACCTCGACCCCGACGATGTGTCGAAGAAGAGCCTGAAAGTCCTCGATAAGAAGCTCAAAATGCTCTCGCAGTTCGCCGAGTTTCACGTAAACATCAACTCGGTTGTCGGCGGCGGCATCCGCAACCCCAACGACGCGCTGGTTATCGGCAGGCGCGCGCTGGAACTGGGGTTCACCTCCACGATCGGCATCATCCACGACGGCGACGGGCAACTGAAGGCCCTGAAGCCCGACGAGGCGCGCGTCTACTTCGAGATGCGGCAGATGAAGAAGCGGAACTACTCGCGCTTCAACCAGTTCCAGGAAGCCATTGCCCAGGGGCGGCCGAACGACTGGCGCTGCCGCGCAGGGTCGCGCTATCTGTATATTTGCGAGGACGGGTTGGTGCATTACTGCTCGCAGCAGCGCGGGTTTCCCGGCGTGCCCATCGCCGACTACTCACGCGCCGACGTCAAGCGCGAATTCCTCACGGCCAAAAGTTGCGCGCCCAACTGCACCGTCAGTTGCGTGCACCAGATCAGCCACATCGACCACTGGCGCGCACCGCAGACGCGCACGGTTTCACCGGGCGGCGACGGTGTGCTGGTGAATATCCGGACCGGCTGAGGGCTTTAGAGCGGCGCAAAATGCTTTGTCGTCAGCGCGATAGTCAGCCCCACGGTAAAGATGTGGATGGCCATTCCGACGACGGTCAGCTCCAGCGAAAACGGCCGCTTAATGGTGCTCGAAAACGGAAGCACCGCAATTTGCATGAACCAATAGACGGCAATGCCATAGAGCGGCCCGGCAATCAGCGGGCGGCGCGCCAGGAAAACCCGGACGCGGCTCGCCAGCACATACACGGCCGCCGCGCCATAGGCGATAAGGAACTGGAAGAAGAGGCCCAGGGCGGCGGTGGGCAGGCCGCCACGATATGCGTTGCGGCCCAGCGCGCCCGCGGCGATTCCCTGAAGCAGCGGAATAGGACGCGCGCCAAAGGGCCAGTACACAACAAAGGCGACGGCAATGTCGATCGCGCCGCACAACAGTCCCCCCCAGAAGATCGCTCTGAGCACGGCCCCGCTTTGACGCGGTACGGCCGCCAGGGTGGATTCCATTCCTTTGCCTCGCAGGCACATCCGCTTCGCGAACGCGCCTTTGACTTTACCGTACCTTCAGGCGGGTTGGGAAGCCGGACGATCCCGCGCGCCGCCGTGCTCTAATGCCGCGTCTCCTCGAGAGCCTGGTCGATCATCTGAAATAGCTTGCCGCGATCGAGGACCTCCTCATACGGCGGAGCCTTGCCGCCGGAGGTCACAATCCAGATGGTGGGGGTGTGCTCGATGCCGATGCGATTGCCGAGAGCGCGGTCCGCGTTGACTTCAGCGGCGAACTTGCCCTGCGGATCGACCATGAACGGAAGTTGCATCCCGTGCTGCTGCGCGAACTTCTGCGTAAACGCGAGCAGATCCGCCTTGGTCTCGATCGAGGGCTGGTTGGCGAAGACCGCGTCGCGATAGTCGTTGCCTAGGTCTTTGCCCTTGGTGTCGAACCACCGCGCGTACACGGCCGCCTGGAAGCTCCAGGGGTGGAACGGCAGCGGAAAATCGTGCCGGATCCACGGGATATGGTACTTGGCCTCGGCCGCCATCAGCGTGGGATTGGCCGCGGCGCAGTCCGGGCACTCAAGATCGTAAAACTCGATGATGGCGACCTTCGCGCCCGGAGGCGGCTTGAGCGCGGCAGGATCGTGAACCTGGGTGGTGGGTGGCCCGCCAAACTGCGCCCGCGCGGCAGGCACGGCTGCCAGAAACGCTGCAAGGCTTAAAGCGAAGCCGAGGGCAAGACTCGAGAAAGCGCCGGAGCGGGCAGGGACATTTCGGCGCAATGGAACAGATGCAAACAGTTGACGCATGTCGATTGGACGACCCCCTTTATTTATTGTAACGGCCTCGAGTCGTCATTTGTTGCGTGTTCGCGCCGCCGCGCGGCCATCCACTGCCGCCACCCGTAGTCGGTCAGAAAAGCTCCGGCGGTCAATCGGGGGTTGACCGCGGACGCCCCGCTTCCGTCCCGTCCCGTTACAATCAAATCAATTATGATCCGTTTCTCCACCGCCGGCGAGTCGCACGGCGAGGCGCTCATCGCCCTCGTCTCGGGGCTGCCCGCGGGCGTCCACGCCGACCTCGATTTGGTCAACCGCGAGCTCTGGCGCCGCCAGCAGGGCTACGGCCGCGGCGGCCGCATGAAGATCGAGACCGATAAGGTGCACGTTCTGTCCGGCGTGCGCCACGGCAAAACCATCGGGTCGCCTATCGCCATCGAGATTGTGAACCGCGACTGGAAAAACTGGGAGGAGCGGCTGCCGGTCGGGGCTGGCGATCCGGCGAAGCATCAGGCCGTCGCTTCTCCCCGCCCCGGCCACGCCGATCTGGCCGGCGCCCTCAAGTACAACTTCCCCGATGCCCGCTACGTGCTCGAACGGGCCTCGGCCCGCGAGTCCGCCGCCCGCGTGGCGGCCGGCGGGTTTGCCAAGCTGCTGCTGCGCGCGCTGGGCATCGAGATCGCCAGCCACGTAATCCGTGTCGGTCGCGTGGAGCTTGGCCGGACCGCCGCATGGGACGAGATTGCCGCGGTAGCCGCCCGCGGCGAAATCGTCCTGAGCTGCGTGGATGCGCCCACTGAAGACCGCATGAAGGAAGAGGTCGAAGAAGCCGCGCGCACCGGCGACACCGTCAACGGAGTCTTCGAGGTCGTGGCGCACAATGTGCCGGCGGGGCTTGGAACCTACGCCAATTGGGATGAACGTCTCGACGGCCTGCTGGCCTGGGCGGTGATGAGCCTGCAAGCGGTCAAAGCCGTCGAGATCGGGCGCGGCGTGACGGCTGCCGAGTCTTTCGGCTCCCAGGTTCACGACCCCATCCACTACGCGAGGGAAGACAACGGCCGCCCCACGCGCTTCACCCGCCCGCACAACAACGCCGGCGGCCTCGAAGGCGGCGTCTCCAACGGCGAAGACATCGTGGTGCGCGGCTATCTGAAGCCGATTTCCACGCTGCGCAAACCCCTCGAGTCGGTCCGCTTCGACACGCGCGAGGCAACCAGCGCAAGCTACGAGCGCAGCGACATCTGCGTGGTTCCCGCGGCGGGTGTGGCGGCCGAGGCGATGGTGGCGCTGACGCTTGCCCGCGTCGTCCAGGAAAAATTCGGCGGCGACTCACTGGCTGAGATGAAACGCAATTTTGACGGCTATATTGAACAGATACGGAGCTATTGAACGAAGCAATGATTCTCAAGATTGTCAAATATCCCGAGCCGGTGCTGCAGCAGCCCGGCGAGCCGGTCACCGAATTCAACGGCGAGCTACGCAAGTTCGTCGCCGACTTGTTCGAAACCATGTACGCCTCGCAGGGCATCGGCCTCGCCGCGCAGCAGGTTGGCGTGGCCAAACGCATCACGATAATCGACCTCAGCCTGGGCAAGGACCCCGCGCAGAAGCTGGCGTTCATCAACCCCGAGGTCATCTTCCGCGAGGGCAAGCAGTACGAAGACGAAGGCTGCCTGAGCTTTCCCGAGATTCGCGAGAAGGTGGCGCGCGCGGCAAAGGTGCGCATCCGCGCCCAGGACGAGAACGGCAAGTGGTTTGAGATGGACGGCGAAGAGCTGCTCTCCCGCGCCTTGCAGCACGAGATCGACCACCTCGACGGCGTGCTTTTCATCTTCCGCATGAGCGCCCTCAAGCGCAACCTGACCCTGCGCAAGATTCGCAAGCTGCAGAACGAAGGCAAATGGTGAAGCGATGACGGATGCGGCGGAAAGATTGAAGCCGGAGAGACTGAAACTGGTCTTTTGCGGCACGCCGCAGTTCGCCGTGCCCACGCTCGAAGCGCTCCTTGCGGCCGGCCATGAAGTGGCGCTCGTGGTCTCGCAGCCCGACCGCCCCGCCGGCCGCGGTCAGCAGCTCACAAGTCCGCCGGTCAAGCAAACCGCCCTTGACGCGGGGCTCTCCGTCACGCAGCCCGAAAAAATTCGCAACAACCCCGAGTTTCGCGCGCTGCTTGAGGCCGCCAAGCCGGACGCGATCGTCGTGGTGGCCTATGGCCGCATCGTGCCGCCGTGGATGCTGGCCCTGCCGCGCCTCGGCTGCATCAATCTGCACGCGTCCCTGCTGCCGAAGTACCGCGGCGCCGCGCCCGTCCAGTGGGCCGTGGCCATGGGCGACGCCTATACCGGCAACACCACCATGCTCCTCGAAGAGGGCCTCGACACCGGTCCGATCCTCATGCAGCGCACGCGCGAAATAGACCCCGACCAGACCGCGGCCGAGCTCTTCCCGATCCTCGCCGAGGCAGGCGCGCCCATGGTCGTCGAAACTCTTGCCGGGCTTGCCAATGGAACGGTCCATCCCAAGCCGCAAAATCACGAAGGCGCAACCTATGCGCCGCTGCTCGACCGCGAAGATGGCCGCATGGACTTTGCGTCCCGCAGCGCCCGCGAACTTTACAATCGCTGGCGCGGCTTTCAGCCCTGGCCCGGCGCATTCACCGCGCTCGACGGGAAAAAACTCATCGTGCACCGCATGGCCGTCGCCGAAGGCCGCGGCCTGGTCGGGTCCGCGCGCCCCGCTCCCGGCGAGATTCGTGTGCAAGAGCATCGGCTGTTCGCGTCCTGCGCGGAAGAGACCTGGATCGAGCTCATCGAAGTGCAGCTCGAAGGCAAAAAGCGTCTCGCCGCAGCCGAGTTCCTGCGTGGAACGCCGCACGCCGCCGGCGCGAGGCTGGGCTGACGCCGTGCCTCGAATCTCCGCAGCGCGCAAAGCCGCCTTCGACATTCTCCTGGGCGTGGAGCGCGGCCACGCGCACTCCGACGATCTGCTCCGCGGCAAAGCCGTCAGCGCGCTCTCGTCCGCGGATCGCAACCTGGCCACGGCGCTTGTGCTCGGCGTGCTGCGCTGGCAGATTCAGCTCGACCACGAAATCAAAGCTTTTCTCAAGAAGCCGGGCGCGCGCCTCGATCCCGAGCCGCAAATCGCGCTGCGTCTCGGCGCATTTCAGCTTCTGTTTCTCGATCGCGTACCGGCTCACGCCGCCATCGACGAAAGCGTGGAGCTTACCAAGCAGGCCGGCCATCGATTCGCCTCCGCCATGGTGAACGCTGTGCTGCGCAAACTTGGCGCTCCGCACTCGGACTTTTCAGAGGAGACTCCAAACGAGCTGGCCCTCGCCGCAGCCCACCCTGCCTGGCTCGTCGAACGCTGGGCTCAAGTCTACTCGCTCAAAGCCGCGCAAGCCATCTGCCGCCACGGCCAAACCCAACCGGCACAAACCATACGCCTGGCAAGCCCGGCCGGCGAAGAAGAACTCCAGCAAGCCGGCGTCGAGCTCTCGCCAGGCAACCTGCTCATTGCCGCGCGCACGGTTCTCTCCGGCGACATTACTTCCACCGCAGCCTTCCGCGAAGACCGCGTCCGCTTTCAGGATGAAGGCTCGCAGTTGATTGCGGAACTCGCCGCGAATCTCGCCCAAAATCAAGAAAAAATTCTCGATGCCTGCGCCGCGCCCGGCGGCAAAACGCTCATCCTCGCCGAGCGCAATCCGGATGCCCGCATCGTAGCCTGCGAAGCCAGCGCACAGCGCCTCGCCGCGTTGCGCGAGCGGCTCGACGCCCACGCGAACCGCATCGAGTGCCGGCTGGCCGACGCCGCCACGCTGACCGAAAGAGCCGAATTCGACGTAGCCCTCGCGGACGTCCCTTGCAGCGGAACCGGCACGCTTGCCCGCAACCCGGAGATCCGCCACCGATTGCGCCCTGAAGATTTGCCGCGCCAGGCCGAGCGCCAGCGCGCCATCCTGCGCGCCGCACTGCGCGCGGTCTGCCCCGGAGGCAGTGTCGTCTACTCCACCTGCTCCCTTGAACCGGAAGAGAACGAGCAGGTAGTCGCCGCGGTGCTCGCGGAAAACCCAGCCGCTCATCGGGTCTCCTTTGAAGCACGCATCCAGGCCCTTTCGACCGCCGGCATTCTCACGGAAATCGGCGCCGAACGGCTGCGCAGTTGCATCACGCCCGAAGGCGCGCTGCGGCTCCTGCCTGGTGCTCTCGGCACGGATGGATTCTTTACAGCCCTGCTTGAAACAGCACCTTGAAGAAACGCGGCGTTTGAAGCCAAACTGGGTGCCCCAGGTCTCGATTTCGAGACCTGGGACGGGCAAATGCCGACCAAAAAATCACGCGGTAAAAGGCCTAATTTTGTTCCGGCCCCAGCCGCAACGCCTCGTAATCCCGCCCCAGCATAGCGCACAGCGCCTCCACCACCAGCTCATGATCCGCGCGCTGCGGCAGCCCTGAAACCGTCACGCTCCCCACCATACCCGCGCCTTCCACGCGCAGCGGAAACGAGCCGCCGTGTGAAGCGTAGTCGGAGACAGGCAGTCCGCGCTCCACCAGCGAGTCGTTTTTCGCCCTCATCGTCAGCCCCACTCCATACGAGCTGCGATGAAACCGCGCCAGCACGTTGCTCTTGCGCCGCACCCACTCTGGATTGTCGGGCGTCGTGCCCTCGAGCGCCGCATAGAAGAGCGGCTGCCCCATGCGCCGCACGTCGATGACGATACCCAGCCCGCGCTCCACAGCCATCGCGCGAAGCCGCGTCCCCAGCTCCCACGCAACCTCCGCATCGAACTTCGCCAAGCGCAATTCCCGCTCCTGCAATGCAACCCGCTCCAGATCCTCATTCAATCCCATAACGATTCTCCAGTTCACAGTTCTTAGTTCCCAGTTCACACTTCTTAGACAGTTCACAGCCCTCGGTTCGCCTTCGAGCGCCAGATGGTCGGGAAACTGTGAACTGCGAACTGTGAACTGTGAACTGTGAACTACGAACTCTATTCCCTATTCCCTGTTCCCTGCCCTTTTCACCTTGCCACAGCCAGCTTCACCATCGTGCTCTGGTCCACCCTCATTCCGGCCACCGGTTCCTGCGCCACCACCGAATCCGGCCTTACCGGCATCCGCGGCGCTGCGTTTCCGCTGCCCACCGGCGTCATGGGTACGTTCACAAAATCGGGTGGTGCGCTCTTGATGCCCACTTTGGCCAGCGCTCCGTCGGCGCTCGCCAGCGTCCAGCCCGTCAGGTCCGGCATCACCCAGCCGTCCGGCGGCTCAGTATCCGGCGTGGCCACCAGCAGGCTCACCGCGGGCCGTTCGATGTCCTGCGCGTGGGCTGGGGGGTCCTCTGCCAGCACCGTACCCTCGGCGGCGCCGCTGTCGGGCAACTGCGCCACCGTGCCCACCTCCAGCCCGGCGCGCTGCAACTCCAGCTCCGCTGTGCGCTCCACTTCGCCCACCGTTCCGGGCACGTCCACCTCCTGCGGTCCCAGGCTCTCCGACACGCGCACTGTCCACGCGCGCCGCACCACCGTGCCCGCTGCCGGCGACTGCGTAAGAATGTGTCCCGGCGCCACTTCGCCCGAGTAGTACCGGTTGTCCACGTCCAGATTGAGCCTCAGCCCCGCAGTCTCGCTGCGCGCGCCGGCCACCGTCATGCCCCGGAGCGAAGGTACGTCCACCTCCGCCCCGTGAATGGCGAAGTGCATGGTCACGATAGCGGCCATCAGCGCCACCGCCACCAGCATCATGAGCAGCGAGGCGGCGCGAAAAAAGCCGAGGATCCAACGGGTATTCATGGCTGCGGCTTAACTCCAATTTCCGCTGTCAACATTATGCGCGCGTGACCATGAGCACCCGCCGGCGGCGCGGGCGTCGGAAATTCGCGCAGACGAGTGCTCTACGGACGGCGCATGAAGTGCGGACACCCAATTTTGCGTCCTTATCTGGTCTTAGTCGGGGCATAATTTGTCTTAAAAGGGCTTAAAATCCAGCCTCGACGCTATCCCATGAGAAAAGGTGCTCTTGCGTGTAAGAAAGACTGCGTCTCCGCAAAGCGGCCGTTCACTATTTGAGTGAGCTACGATTTAAAAATTTAGCTGCGATAGGTATAGTTTTCCACATGGCCGGAAATCGCCGCATTCTGCCCAGCCACCGGCCCTCATGGAGCTTCGACTATGCGCCTGCCCGCAGGCGCTTCAGAACTCGTCTGTTCGGGATTTGTCAGTTTTTTTGCGTCCGCCGCGATCGGGATCACACCGTCTGCCGCCGCTCCCATTCCGCCCGCTCCAGCCGGTACAGAACATGGCGGCGAAGCGGGTGTGCTTCAGGAAGCAGAGGGTGGTCGAAGTCGTCGGCCGGATCGTTCGTCATCCCCAGCTTCTCCATCACCCGCCGTGAGGCCGCATTGGCCGGAACCGTGAACGAAATCAGCGCCGGCAGCCGCAGATCCGCAAATGCGTGGCGAACCACAGCGCGCGCCCCTTCCGTCGCCAGTCCGAGGTTCCAATATGCCGGCCCCAGCCGCCAGCCGATCTCTACGCACGGGCTGAATGCAGCCCCGAAACCAGGAATCTCGAGGCGCGGAATCAGCAGTCCGATGTAACCGATGAACTCGCCGCTCTGGCCGAGCTCGGCGGCCCACAACCCAAACCCGTGCCGCTCGAAGTGCGCTTCGATTCGATCGATCAGCTGCCCGCTCTCCTCGGCCGAGAGCGCGCCCGGCATGAAGCGCATCGCGGCAGGATCGCGGTTGATCCGTGCAAACGGCGCCCGGTCCGCCTCTTTCCACCGGCGCAGCACCAGGCGGTCGGTCTCAAGATCGGCCATGCAACCCATGCTAGCTGCCCCGTGCTGCCGGCGCGGGCGCGTGCCCGGCAATCCCTTGCGATTTGAGTTCCCGGAAGCTGGACCGGACTTCGCACCCGGACGATCCGGTCCCGAACGCACTCCGGCCAGGAACCTACCTCGGTTTGACGCGCTCACGCGCGGGCAATAGTTTGGAAGAGGCGTCGTTCCGCGACACCGCGCGCTTTGGTGACCCCGATCGCCGCGGGGCGGCCGAAAATAGCCGGCATTCAGCCGTTTTCCGATTTCTCGACCACGCGGTCTCGGCACTATGGAGAAGAATCCGTGAACGAGCAAACAAGCACCGGCCCGATCGAAAAACCATCTTCCGATCTAGCCATCGTCATCCTGGCCGCCGGCAAAGGCACGCGGCTCAAATCCAAGCGCCCCAAGGTCCTGCATGAGATCGGCGGCAAGCCTCTGCTTAGCCACGTCATTGCCGCGGCCTCGCAGGTCGTCGCGCCCGCCTCCATCTTCGTCGTCGTCGGCCATCAGGCGGACCGCGTGCGCCAGGCCGTAGCCTCCACCGGCGTGCGCTTCGTCGAGCAGACCGAGCAGCACGGCACCGGCCACGCCATCCAGGCCGCCCGCGAGGCCGTCGCCGGCTTCGAGAACATTCTCGTGCTCTCCGGCGACGCACCCCTCATCCGCGCCGAAACCATTGAGCGTGTCTGGCAATTCCACCAGGCCCAGCACGCGGCCATGACCCTGCTCACCGCCGTTCCCGAGCACTCCTACGGCTACGGCCGCGTCGTCCGGCGCAACCCCAAATCGCCGAATCCTGACGCGCCGAATCCTGACGCGCCGAATCTTGAATCCCCCGAAGTCCAGGCCATCGTCGAAGAAAAATCGCTCGCCCCTGGGCAGGAAGAAATCCGCGAGATCAACGCCGGCCTCTACGCCTTCCGCACCGCCCCGCTGCTCGCTCATCTCGGCCAACTCTCTGCCAATAACGCCCATGCCGAGCTCTACCTCACCGACATGGCCGCCCTGCTCAGCGCCGCGGGCGAGCGCGTGGTCGCCGTCCAAACCCCCGATGCGTCCGAGATCCTGGGCGCCAACACCATCGCCGAGCTCGTCTCCCTCGACGCCGCCCTCCGCGCCGCCAGCGCCCGCCGCCTTATGGCCGCAGGAGTGACCATCTATCGGCCGGAAACCTGCCTCATCGACGCGGACGTTGAAGTAGCGGCCGATACAGTCATCGAGCCCTTCGTGCAGTTGCTCGGCTCCACGCGCATCGGCGCCGGCTGCCTCATCCGCTCCTACACCGTCATTGAAAACTGCGCTCTCGGCGACGGCGTTGAGGTCCGCCAGAACTGCGTCATGGTGGATTCCACGGTTGCCGCCGGCGCCCGCATCGGACCCTTTGCCCACCTCCGCCCGCAGAGCCAGATCGGCCCCGGCGTCCACATCGGCAACTTCGTCGAGACCAAGAATACCCGGCTCGCCCAGGGCGCCAAGGCCAACCACTTCGCTTACCTGGGCGACTCCGAGGTCGGCGCCGGCTCGAACATCGGCGCGGGAACCATCTTCTGCAACTACGACGGCATCGAGAAGCACACCACCCGCATCGGCCAAGGCGTCTTCGTCGGCAGCAACTCCACGCTGGTGGCGCCGGTGACCATCGAAGACGGCGCCTACGTCGCCGCCGCCTCCTGCATCACCAAAGACGTGCCCGCCGGCGCACTGGCCGTCGGCCGCGCCCGCCAGGTGGTCAAAGAAGGCTGGGCCGCGGCCCGCCGCCAGCGGCAGCAACGCAAGAAGTAGCACTGACAGTCCGCCGCGCTGCTTTGCCCGTCCGCCTGAAGACTCTCGCCCTCCCGACGGCCTCCATGCCCATCGCTGTGTTTATAGCTGATTACAAATGAGTTTTGGACGGTTCGCGACCGAGAAATCCGGGCTCCTTTTTGACGGCGCCGTGCCGCCCGTGCGAAGATTAAGCGATACCGTCCACAATCCGGTGCGGTAAACGTGTAATTCTCCGTGCGCGTAGTCCCACGTTAGGCCCGTTGAGCGCGTACCAGAGGAATGTTACCTCTGTATTAAAGGAAGCAATGTGGCGGGACCGTTTCCTCATGGTCTGCCAGCCGCCCGCAAGGCTTCCGAGTTGTCGGTAACCTGTTTTTGCCAGGTGACGCCTTTTGCGTCCAGTGCGGCAGGAGCGGGTCGTGAGCGCAGCCGCTGCCAACGATGCGGCCTGGCGTCTCCGCATTTATGAGCCTTGCAGGCCGGGGGGCTGAAGGCTTGCGGTTTTCTTCGGCATTGGCGAGGGTCCAAAGCTGGAGGTTACAAGTTGGGGTTGAACCTCGTACGTCCGGCAAATTCCAAAGCTTCGGCGCAGCAGGGTGAAGGTACGTCCGCTGCCGGCAGCCGCGACACGTCCCGCAAATCCGCGCGCATCCTCGTCGTCGACGATGAAGGCCCGGTCCGCTCCATGATCGGATCCGCGCTCGAGCGCCAGGGTTTCGACGTCGAGCTGGCCTCAAGCGGCCGCGAGGCTCTCGAAATCGTAGAGACGAATAATTTCGATCTCGTGCTCACAGACATCGTGATGCAGGACGTCAACGGCATTGCTTTGCTCGAGCGCATCCACGCCCGGTATCCCAATCTTCCCGTGGTCATGGTCACGGCCATCCACGACATCGGCGTCGCCATCGACGCCATGCGCCGAGGCGCCTACGACTACCTGCTCAAGCCGTTCGAGCGCGAGCACCTCATGAAAACCGTGGAGCGGGCCCTCAACCACCGCCATATCCTTGAAGAAAGTCAGAGCTACCAGCAAAGCCTCGAAGAGATGGTGCGCGCCCGCACCGACATGCTGCGCCACGCCATGGAGGACCTCGAGCACTCCTACGACGTCACCCTCGAGGCCCTGGGCGACGCCCTCGATCTAAAGGACTCCGAGACCCAGGGCCACTCCAAGCGCGTCACCGCTTACACCATCGCCCTGGCCCGCGCCATGGGCATTCCGCCCCCCGAGATCAAGATCATCGCCCGCGGCGCCTTCCTCCACGATATCGGCAAGATGGCCATTCCCGACGAGATCCTGCAAAAGCCTGGCCAGCTCACCCCTAATGAACAGGATGTGATGCGCGAGCATTGCGCGCGCGGCTACCAAATGCTGCGCAAGATTCCGTTTCTCGCCGAGGCCGCCGAGATCGTCTTCTCCCACCAGGAGTACTACGACGGCTCCGGCTATCCCAACGGATTGCGCGGCCGCGAGATTCCCATCGGCGCCCGCATCTTCGCCGTCGCGGATTCGCTCGACGCCATCACCAGCGATCGCCCTTACCGCAAGGCGCAAAGCTTCGACGAGGCCCGCGAAGAGATTCTGCGCTGTTCGGGCTCGCAGTTCGATCCTGCCGTCGTCGAGATCTTCCTCAAGATCCCCACCGAGCTCTGGCAGGACCTTCGCTCCGAGATCGGCGCCCAGAACAAGCGCTTCTCCGCCATCGAGATCTCCGCCGACTCCTGATGCTCTCCCGGGTTGCGCGATTTCTGGATACAGCGGCGAGGCACACATCTTCCGGACAACCGGACGATTTTTTAAGGCTGAGAGCGGCTTCCCGTTCCCCGTTTGTCAATTGTCCGTTAAAATCGCCCGGAAAATGCACAGTGATTGTGCCCGGCCCATCGACCCGCGCCTCCAATTTTTGATCCGGTCAGTTGTTTATTTTCAATTGCATACAACATCACCGCATTGAGAACGGCTCGACGGCGCATGAGATACCCCAACCCCGCCGCCAGGGCAACCACCCATTTGGATGTGCCATCCTCGTAATGAGAGAATCTATCCCCTTTGTTAACACCGTGTTAAACGCCACTTTGGCCCAATCCGCATGTCCGCGATAAGGAGGATTATCGTGTCAGTTCGTTTGAAATCCTGTTTCTCCGCGATTCGCCGTTCAGCACTCCGCTGTGGCCTCATCGCGCTCGCTCTTGCCGTTGCTGCCCTGGCCGCGTCAATCGGTGCGCGTCCCACTTTCGCCGCGCAGGACGTCAACATACTCGAGACCGGCTCAAGCCTGCTCTATCCGCTCTTCAACGTCTGGGTTCCCGTTTACGCCCACATGCATTCCGGCGTGAGGATCACCACCCAGTCCACCGGCAGCGGAACCGGCATGTCGCAGTCGATTGCAGGAATCGCCCAGATCGGCGCATCCGATGCCTATTTGAGCGGCGCCATCATGCGCATGCACTCCGACATGCTTAACATCCCGCTGGCAATTTCGACGCAGATGGTCAACTACAACCTGCCCGGCCTGAACCAGCGTCATATCAGGCTTAGCGGGCCGGTGCTGGCCGGCATCTACGGCGGCTCGATCACCATGTGGAACGACCGCCAAATCGCGGAGATGAACCCCGGCGTCGAACTGCCTGCTCACGCCATCATCCCCGTTCACCGCAGCGACGGCAGCGGCGACACCTTCATCTTCACCCAGTATCTTGCCTTCAGCACGCCTTCCTGGCAGAGCAAATATGCCTACGGAACCACCATAAGCTGGGCGCCGGTCTCCGGCGAGCTGGGCGCCGAGGGCAATCCCGGCATGATCACCGCCTGCCAGGACAACCCCTATTCGGTCGCCTACATCGGCTCGAGCTATCGGACAGGTACAGACAAGGCCGGACTGGGCATCGCCGCGCTGAAGAACCGCGCCGGCAACTTCGAACTGGCCACCCCGAAAACGGCGGCGGACGCGGCCGCCGAGATGGTGGGCAAGACTCCGACCGACGAGCGCGTCAGCCTTATCTTCGCGCCCGGCGCCGATTCTTACCCCATCATCAACTACGAATACGCCCTGGTGAAATCGGACCAGCCCTCCGGCGAATTGGCTTCAGCCCTGCGCAACTTCTTCAACTGGGCTATCAGTTCCACCGGCGGCAATTCGCCAAAGTTCCTGGACCCGCTCCATTACTCCCCGCTGCCCTCGTCGGTGATGAAGTTGAGTTCCGCCCAGATTGCGAAGATCCGGTAAGTCTCCGCCGGCGTCTTCTTCAACAAAACGGACCCCTCCATCCTTACCACGGCTTTATCGCGGAAAGTACGGGACGGTCCGCAGCTTCAAAACGCAGGACGCAGAACAATGGGCCCTGTTCCAGACTGGATCGCTTTCAGGCCGCCTATGTTCGCCGAAAAGTTCGCGTCAGCGGGCGTGATATGTTTCAAGCAGCGCGGCCCATCCCCCTTTCGCGCCCTCATTCGTCCCACTCGCGCCGGAAAACCGGCCCGGAGAAGCGCAATGACATTTCGCAGGCTCATCGCGCCCCTTGCCAGCCTCGTAGGCGTGAGTCTGATTGTGATCGTCGTTTTTCTGTGGAACTACGCCTGGCCCGCCATCAAATTCAATGGCTTTCATTTTCTGGTCAGCGACAACTGGAACCTCGGCAACCTTTATGGCAACCCCATCACGGCGCCAAACGGCCAGCAGGTTATGCCCGGCGCCGCATACGGGATCCTTTTCCTCATTGTCGGCACGCTTCTCAGCACCGCCATCGCGCTTCTGATTGCCGTACCCTTCGGCGTCGGCTCCGCCATGTTCCTGGCCGAGGGCGTTCCCTCGTCTCTGCGCCCCTGGGTCTCTTTTTTCGTCGAGTTGCTGGCCGCCATCCCCAGCGTCGTCTATGGCCTCTGGGGATACGTACTGGTCATCCCCTTTTTTGGCGCTCACCTCTTCCCATGGATGGTCAAGTGGTTCGGCTTCATTCCCGGCTTCGGCGGCGCTTCAGGCAGCGGCTACGGACTGTTCACCTCCGGCTTCGTGCTCAGCCTCATGATCGTGCCCCTCATCGCAGCCACCGTGCGCGACGCCCTCGTCGCCCGGCCCCTCGGCCAGCGCGAAGCCGCCCTCGCCCTCGGCGCCACGCGCTTTGAGACCCTCTGGTCGGTCGAGCTGCCCGGCGTCCGCCGCGTGGTCATCGCTTCCACCATCCTGGCCACCGGACGCGCCCTCGGCGAGACCATGGCCGTGCTCATGATCAGCGGCAACGCCGTCAACATCCTGCCCAGCAACGTCTACGCGCCCATCTCCACCATGGCCGCTTTCATCGTCTCCCAGCTCGACAGCGCCTTCACCGATCCCACCGGCATGGCCGTCCGCTCCATTGCCGAGGTGGCGCTGGTTCTCTGCCTCATCTCCATCCTCGTCAACGGCATCGCCCGCGTCCTGCTCTACTTCAGCGGCAAGGAGCGCATGGAGGCCAACGCATGGATGTAACCTCGGCCATCGATGTCCGTGGCGCGATCATCAACCCCAGCTTCATCAGCAGCGCGCGCCGCCGCGTCTTTAACGCCCTGGGATGGGTCCTCATCACGCTCGCCTTTCTGCTCCTTGGCGCCGCCATGGTTTCCATCCTCGTGGTCATTTTCGCGCGCGGCGCGCACGCACTCAACCTCGGCACCTTTACCAAAACTACAGCGGGAATGACCGGGGGGCTTAAAAACGCCATCGAAGGCACCATCGCCATGTCCTTTGGCGGAGTTCTGCTCGCCATTCCCCCAGGCATCGCCGCCGGAATCTATCTCTCGGAGTTCCGCCGCGGCAGCATTCTCGGTCCCGTGTTGCGCTTCCTCTCCGACGTCCTCGTCGGCGTCCCCTCCATCGTCGTCGGCTACTTCGTCTACGTCACCATGGTCGTGGATCTGGGCTGGCATTTCTCCGCCGCCGCCGCCGCCATTGCCCTCGCCATCATCTCCGTCCCCTACATCACCCGCACCACGGAGATCGCGCTCCGCCAGGTCCCCAACACCCTCCGCGAGGCCGGCCTCGCCCTCGGCGCCAACAACGGCACCGTCATCATGCGCATCTGCCTGCCCATGGCCGCGCCTTCCATCCTTACCGGCATCCTGCTCGGCCTCGCCATCTCCGTCGGCGAGACTGCTCCTCTTATCTATACCGCGGGATGGTCCGACTACATGTGGACCGGCCATCTCACCAACGAGCCGGTCGGCTATCTCACCTACGTCATCTGGACAGCGATCACCGAGCCCTTTGAAGGCGCGCACGCCCTGGCCTACGCCGCCGCTTTCATGGTCACGTTCTTCGTGCTCCTCATCAGCGTCGCCACCCGCATCGTCCTCATCCGCAGGTCCGGCGGCAGCCAGCGCTTCTAAGGCTGTTCGACGGTCGCTGCACCCAAAGCTTCGTGCCCCATACGACTTTTTTCTGCGGCACAGGTGGGAGGCCGCGCTGCACCCAAAGCTCCGTGCCCCATCCATGCGACTCTTTTCTGTCGCATGGGTGGGAAGCCACGTTCGTTGGCCATAAGATTTCCGGAACCGCTTCCAGCCCCGGCGGCCCGCCCGCGTAGGCGAAAAAGCCTCGCTTGGCCTCGCCAACCCGGTATGATGTTCCAGAGCACAAAGCCGCCAGCGCATGTCGAGTGTCCCCACAATCTTTGTCTCCGCCGGCGAAGCCAGCGGCGAGCACTACGGCGCCCTGCTCATCGCCGAGTTGCGGCGCAGCCTCGCATCTTCAAGCCGCCGCGCCCACTTCTTCGGCATGGGCGGCTCGCGCATGGCCGAGGCCGGTCTGGACGCCGTGGTCCGCGCCGAAGAGATGGCCGTCATGGGATTCACCGAGGTGGTCAGCCACTTGCCCCGCATCTACGCCGAGTTTCGCAAGCTCAAGCTCGCCATCCGCAGGCGCCGGCCCGCGCTCGCCGTGCTTATCGACTTTCCCGAAATCCACTTCCGCCTCGCCAAAGAGTTCCATCGCCTCCGAATTCCCGTCATCTACTTCGTAAGCCCGCAGTTGTGGGCATGGAAACAGCACCGCATCCGCCTGGTCAAAAAGTACGTCCGGCGCATGGTGGTCATCTTTCCTTTCGAAGAACGCTTTTACCGGGAGCGCGGCGTGCAGGCGGAGTTTGTCGGCCATCCGCTCGCCGCCCTGCCCTTGCCCGCCGTCAGCCGCGCCGAATTTGCCGCCGAAAACAAGCTCGATCCCGCCAAAATTTGGATCGGCCTGCTGCCCGGAAGCCGCCCCAAAGAGATTGCCGCGCACCTGCGAGAGATGATCGAAGCCGCACGGACGATGACGGCGCCGGCGCCAGGAGCGGCTTACCTCCCTGGGAAGTACGAGCCTGAGAAATACGAGCCTGGGAAATACGAGTTCATTGTGCCCCTGGCTCCCATTTTGAGCGCCGGGCAGCGCCAGGACGTGCTGCGCCAGGTAGACAATCAGGCTGGTGGGCTGGCGATCCGCCTCTCGGCCGATGCGCGGGCCACGCTGCTCCACGCGCGGGCCTCCGTGGTCGCCAGCGGTACGGCCACCGTCGAAGCGGCGCTCATCGGCAATCCCTTTATAGTGGTCTACCGCGTGTCGCCCGCCACCTACGCCCTTGCCCGGCGTCTGGTTAAGGTGCCCCACGTGGCCATGGCCAACCTCATCGCCGGCAAGCGCGTCGTCCCCGAACTCATCCAGAATGACTTCACGGCGGCAAATATCGTCCAACAAATCGAGCCCCTGCTACCCGACGGGTATCCTCGGCAGTCCATGATGGAAGAGCTGGCCGCTGTTCGGGACGCCTTGAGCAAGCGCCCCTCGAAAAGCGACAATGATAATCGGGGCACAATGGGGCGGGTTGCGGCGATTGTGCTGGAAGAGCTTGAAGAGGCTGCGCCGGTGGAGGGACTCGCCGTTCATCCTCTGTGAACCCGATGGGGCAAGATGCGTCGAACCAATCAAACTGTCACAAGGAACCGCGGTCAAACCATGAAGACTTTCGTGCGTCCAAACGAGCGCGTCGTGCGCCCTGAATCGGGACTGTTCTCTTTAAGAGCGGCTCTACAATTGCCGCACCCAAAACTCCGTGCCCCATCCCTTGGGCAAGCTCAGGACAGGCTCTTGCGATTTATTTCTGCCGCAAGCGTGGGATTCCACGCTCCACAATTGCCGTATCCAAAACTCCGTGCGCCATCCATGCGACTCTTTTCTGTCGCATGGGTGGGACGCCACGACAGCCCGATGCAGCATTTTTGGAAGCGCCTTAAGCCCCGCCCGCGGACTCATCTCCGGTCCAATCCCCGGACCCTTCCCCGGCTTTTGCTCAGCGGGCTTGCGGCCCCCGCGCTCGCCTTCGTCCTTGCCGTCCCGCTCGCCGCGCCCCTCCTGGCGCAGATGCCCGAGCGGCCCGCGCTCGACATTACCGGCTACACCATCGACGCCGAGCTGCTCCCGTCCACCCACCATCTCGCGGCCACGGCCGCGGTCACCTTCACCGCGCCGCCCAATCTCGACGTGGTCACCTTCGGCTTCCACCCTGCGCTCAAACTGGACAAGATTACCGACGCCTCCGGCAAGCTACTCGACGGCGAGCGCACCGCCGACGGCTCCATTCGCGTCACCACCGGAACGCCCTTCGTCGCCGGCCAGCCCGTAACCTGGACATTCCAGTACGAAGGCACCATCACCGGCGACGAGGATGGCCCCGTGCCGGGCCTCAAGCTCGCGGCCATTCAGGAGCCCGTCTCCTATCTGCTCTACGCCGCCCGCTGGTTCCCTTTCACCGGCTACATGACCGACCGCTTCACCGCCCAGATGCACATCAGGGTCCCGCAGGGCATGCGCGTCTTTGCCAGTGGAAGTACCGGTCCCTCGCATCCGGTCACGCTCAGCAACGGCAAACCCGGCGACGAGTACGACTTCAACTGGACCAAGCCCGACTTCCCCGGCACCGTCATCGCCGGCCGCTATGCGGGGCCGTTCTTCGTGGGCGCGGGAAACGTGAAGGTCTATTTGACCATCGACCACCAGGCCTCCGGCAACCAGGAGGCGCAGACAGCCCTGGACGTGAACAACTACTTTACGGATACATTTGGATTACCGCCAAGCCTGCAACTGACCGTCATCGACCTGCCTAACGACACCCTGCCCTCCGTGTGGGCGCCGGGGCTCGCTGCCATTCCGGGAGCCTACGTCAACAACAAGGCCGGCATCCGCCTGCTGGCAAACACCATATCGCACCAGTGGTGGGGATGCGAGGTCAGCCCCAAGACCCTCAACGATGCCTGGATCACCAACGGCATGTCGCGCTACTCCGAGCTCCTCTACCTCGAAGACCAGAACGGCCAGAGCGCCCTCGACCAGGCGCTTGAGGACGTCGAAGCAGGCGCACTGGCTTACGACACCATTCCGCTCTCCAGCGCCGGCCGTCTCGACCCCTTTTCGCCGCAATTCCAGTCCATGACCCTCGAAAAGGGCGCCATGATCTTCCACATGCTGCGCGGCGAGATCGGCGACAAGGCGTTTCTGGCCACGCTCAAGCGCACTCTCAGCCAGTACTCGGAGCAGCCGGTCACGGGCGCCGATCTCGAGAAGGTGGCCGAAGAGCAAAGCCAGATGCAGCTCCTGCCCTTCTTTTCCCAGTGGGTTGACGGCACCGGCGCCCCGCAGTTCACCGATAAGTACGCCGTCTACCGCCTCGGCAACAACAAGGGCTTCCGGACAATTGGAGAAATAGACCAGGACCTCGACCTCTTCAACATGCCCGTCCAGCTCCGCATCGAGACCGACGGCAAGACGGTGACCCGGAAGATCGACGTTGTGGGCACAAACACCCAATACGTCGTCGATACTTTCGGCCGTCCGCGCGACATCAGCATCGACCCCAACCAATGGGTGCTCACAAATACGCCCGACCTCCAGGTGCGCATCCACATCCTCAAGGGCCAGCAACTGGTGGCGCAGAGCGACCTGGTGGGCGCGCTGGCCGAGTACCAACTGGCCCTCAAGGCCAACCCGGAGAGCTCGCTGGCCAACTACCGCATCGGCGAGGTGCTCTTCTCGCAGTGCAACTACCAGGCCAGCGTCAACGCCTACCGCGACGCCCTCCGCGGCGACGATATTCCCCCGTGGACCGAAGTCTGGAGCCACATCGAGATCGGCAAAATCTTCGACATTACCGGTCAGCGCGACCGCGCCGTCAACGAGTACCGCCTGGCCGTGCAGACCAACGACAACACCCAGGGCGCCCTGAACGAGGCGCGACTGTATCTGACAAAGCCGTACACAAAGAAGTGCAGCGAGTAAGCCCCGGCAGCCCGTGGTGGAAGACCGGTTTTGAAAGTCCATCGCCGATGCTTCCGACTTCGATGGATAAACGGGTGCCCCTCCCTCGCGGTGTCTTTGCTCTTGCCGCCAGGGTGGGCTGACGCATCACTCTATTGCAAACGGAGAGATGCTCTTGTCGTGTCCCCATGAGCACGCGGCTCGCGTGTCCCCATGAATCTTTGGCTTGCCCAAGGGGATAAAAACCACGCGATTATCGAAGCTGCCGGGATCGCCGCGCCGTAGGCGCAACGTTTATTAGCCCCGCGCTTTCAGCGTGGGATAGCCGATCCCCCGAGAGACCTTCAGTCCCGTAGGGACGGTGCCGCCATAGGGCCCTCACGGCTCCCAATTGGATTATTGACAATCACGCCGAAACCCATACCAACTCTCGATCTTGTAAGAATCTTCAGAACAGGCGGGTTGGAGGGCGGACCGAAATCGAATGCCTCGGGTCGCGGGTCGTTGGGCGCCAGAAGGAATGCGCCATAAGAGCCTGGGCCGGCGGAGGCAAAAGCAAAGGTAACGGATTGGCCGGGGGCTACCTCGACGCGGGCGCCAGGATTGGGCCGGAGGATCGATGCAGTCTCAGGGGAGAAGAAGAGCACGGAATCTGCGGACTGCTCAGCGGTGAAGGTAACACTATCTCCGGCGCTAATGGTCACTTCCGGAGTGCTGGGCACACGCAGCCCCAATTCGTCGCGAAGGTTAACACCAATTTCTGCCATGGTACGAAACCCTAACGGGTCCTGGCGCCGGTGTCAAGTCATTCGTTAACGATGCTGAGCGAGCGCGGTGCGCAAAGCCTGTTGGAATTTCGGATCCGCCCGCAGCGAAGCCAGCTCCGGGCTATGCTGCAGTTGATCGGCGTGAAAACCTAACGCCAGAGAACGAACGATCAGCGGAATGGCCTCGGCGCGGTGGTGGAGAATTTCATAGCCATCGCCGGTAACAAACAAAACGCTCGGGTCTTCTGGAGCCAGGACGGCTGCTTGACCAAGCAGGGGCAGACTGCGGTCAGCCTGTCCGATAGAAGCATAATAGTCGCCCAGTTCCGCCAGTAGCTGGGGATCGTCGGGGGTTTCCTTGCGCGCAGCCTCAGCCAGTTGAATGGCCTTTCGGTAGGTGTCGATCGCCTTGGCGCGGTCGCTCGGAATCCACAGGTAGTTGGAGGCAAGGTTTCCCCATGCCAGGTAGTCCGTTCGGTCGAAACCGAGGGCCTTTTCCCCGGCCTCGACTGCCTGCGGGTATTTGCCTTGCGAACTGTACACTTCGGATAGCGCGGAGTATGCCGCAAAGCTGGGCTGGATCAGCGCCGACTTCTCCAAATCTGCTTCAGCCTCCGAATATTGCTCAAGCTGCAGCGCAACCAGGCCGAGGTTAAGAAGAACGATGGGGCTGGGGCTGTCCTGCACAATGGATTCCGCCTGGCGATATGCGTTCTGCGCATCCCCGAGCTTCCCCTCGGAGTAGTAGTAGTTTCCCAGCACAACAGGCCAGCCCCAGTACTCGGGATCCATGACGGCGGCCTGCTGCACTGCGGCGATTGCTTCGCCGGTCCGGCCCTCCGCATAATAAACAGCGGCTTGCGCTCCGTGGGCCTCGGCGCTGCGCGGCTCCAGGCTCAATGCCTCATTCACATCCTGTGTAGCCAGATCGGTGTGCCCTGTTGCGGCGTCGATCGACGCAAGCGTGGCATAAGGGCGTGCGAGACTGCCGTCGGCCGCGGTGGCCTGGTTGCAGGCGGTGCGGGCATCGTTGAGGAGCCCTGGGGCGTGAGTGACGCGATACTCCAGAAAGTACGCGCGGCCCAGGTCCGCCCGCGCCAGCGCGAATTTCGGATCCTGCGCCAGTATCTTGTTCAGCAGATCGATGGCGTCCGTCACGTTCTTGTGGATGTCGTAGCGCTCGAGCAGCCCGTCGGCCTTGAGAAACTCATCGTTCAGGCTTGCAGGCACATTTTCCAGGGCGGTCTGGCGGTGCAGCCCTGGCAAGCGGCCTCCGCGCGCAAGATAGATTGCGCCGAGGGCGATGAGAACCACGGCCAGCGTCAGACCGGTAGCCCACGCGACGCGGCGTGGCTTCTTTTTGGGCGGGCTCACCGCCTGGCCGCTCTCCGCGGCCGAGGTTCCCAGCGACTCCGCCAGCGCGCTCGACATGGCGCCCGCGCTCAGAAAGCGCTGCCCTGGGTCCGGGCGCATCGCCGTCTCGATAATCCGCACAAAGCCATCCGGAAGGTCGGGACGATGGTCCAGAACCGAAAGCGCAACCGGACGCCTGACCGCAGCCGCCGCGCTTGCGGGCACTGATGCGGACAGAGCGGTTTCCGCGTCCGTGGGCAGGTCCACCTTCCAGTCCTCGGTGGTTAGCGTGTGCGGCAGCGAACCGGAATTCTCCGGCTCGCGGGGATAACGCCCCGTAACCAGAAAGAAGAGCAGAACGCCCGCGGCGTAGATGTCGCTGGCCACCGACGCGCTCTCGCCGCGCAGAAGCTCCGGCGCCATGTAGCGGGCAGTGCCCGCGAAGTCGCTCCGGTTTCCGTCGAGAGTGCTCAGTCCGAAGTCCATGAGCAGAATGCGCCCGCCTTCCTCGCGCATCGCGTTTTCCGCCTTGATGTCGCGGTGCAGCAGGCCGGCGCGGTGCACGGCGCTGAGCGCGCGGCACACATCCAGGCCCATCAGCGCGGCCTCGCGATAGCCGAACGGCCCCTGCTCCCGCACCAGCGCGGCCAGCGTCTTGCCGCGCACAAAGTCGGTCCAGAAACCCACCCGCCCGTCCTGCCGGTCCACGCCGTAGACGGGAAGAATGTTCGGATGCCGGACGGCAGCCAGAGCACGCGCTTCGCGCAGCACCTCGTTGTAAGGCGCCTCGGTATGATAGGGGCGAGGCAGCAGAATCTTGAGCCCCACTTCACGCTGCAGGCTCGGGTCCCAGGCGCGATAAACCTCGCCGAAACCCCCGCGCCCCACCAGCTCGCGCAGCTCGAAGGCGCCCCAGTGGCTGGGTTGCGCGGAGTTCTCCACGCCGTCGCCGGCTGCGGCGCGCATCGCCAGATTGGAAGGACCGTCCATGCAGTTGAGCGCAAAGCCTCTTAAATGCACCGAGTATAGCAGGGCGCAATTCTACAGCAGCGCTTGCGCGGCGGCGCCGGCTCGCCGGTCCGTGACGCCGTTATCCTTCCCCGGCCGCCGATCCTGCGCGCCGCCCGCCGTACTATACTGATCTTCCGCAGGCCTGAACCACAAACGGGAGGCGAGTTTGTTCGCATTGAGGAACGCCCATTCGCGTCTTGGCGCACGCAAGGCCGTGCTTCTCTCCGGCCTCGCTGCTCTCTCCGGCTGCGCCATTTCGCCCCTGGCCACGCGCACCGCGAGCTTCTCCACTGCGGCCACCGCGGCCATCGCTCAGACCAACAACGCCTACCAACTGGTGAACCAGGAATACGCCAGCGCCCAGGCGGCCACGCTCGCGGACACCTTCAACGCCGCCACATTCGACGCCAATGCCTTTCAGCCCTTTCTTCCCGCCAAGGGCCTCGCCGTGCGCACAAAAATTCTCAACGGCCTCGCCCAGTACGCCACGCTGCTCGCCGAAGTAAGCGGCAACCAGCCCATTACCGACCTGCAAACCCAGGTCACGGCCACCGGCGCCGCCCTGAAGAGCCTCCAGACGGACGACTTCACGAGCTTCAAGATTGACCCCACCGAGCAGAATGCAGCCCAGGCCGCGGTTGTGGCCTTTGGCCGGGCGCTCATCGAGCGCGCCCGCTCTCGCGCTCTGCCCGGAATCCTCGACGAAATGAATCCCTACGTTCAAAAAATCTGCACCGTTCTCGAAACCGACATCGGAACCGAGGGCAACCCTGGGCTGGCGTCCGAGCTCCACCAGGCGTATGACACCGAGATCCGCGACCAGGTCTACTTCATCCGGCACAACGGCGCTTCTATGAGCGCGGAGGAAAGACGCACCGAGATCGAGCTGCTGCCCGCGCTGGTGCTCAAGCAGCAACAGGCCGATGCCACGCTGGCTGCGACCAGGAAAGCACTCGCCGCGTTGGCCGCCGCCCACGCGGCGCTGGTGGACACAAAAAAGCAGAAGAGCGCCCCCGCATTCCGCCTTGAGATGACCAAACTGGTTGAGAACGCGCAGGCTATCGGCGGCTACTACAACTCTCTCTCCAACCCATCGCCCGCCAAATAAAGCCAAATAAAGGAGGACTCGACCTATGGCCACCACACCGCAGGGAGCCGGCGATCTGAAGAAGATGGCCTACGGCCAACTGGAGGCGCTGCTCGCCACGTCCACCCAGGCCATGAACAATCCGGCCAACACGCAGGAGGCCCGGGACGCTGCCTTTGACCTCTGCAACGCGGTTCAGTCCCAGCTCAACGCCCTCAACCTCGCCGTTTTCAACTCCGATACCGTCGCATTGCAGGGGGCAGCGGCCGCCGAACCTCCCGGCATCGCCGATCTCAAGACCCTGCAGAAAAAGATCGCCGCCATCGGCAACGGCATCAAGGAGGGCGCAGCCATCCTGTCGGGCATCGGCCAAGCCGTCGCCGCGCTCAAAGCGCTCTATTAGAGCCAGTGCTGCAAGTCGAGTTTTTCAAAGGGCACGACCCCCATCGACAGGCACGGGCAGGCTTTCGGCAAGCTCAGGGCAGGCCTTTAGAGCAATTCCGGAGTAGGTATATCCCGAGGACGCCGGCAAAATCTTCCCGCCCGTTTTGCAGTTAATTATGCCCCTTTGGCGCACAATTCTTAAGTAGAGGGTTCCGGGCATGGCACAGCCCGTCGAGGTCTGACAG
>JBOGLX010000156.1:0-76093 GCA_050745765.1 Occallatibacter sp.
GTTCCATGAACACCGCCAGCAAGGCAAATGCTCACGAAACCAGAATCCGGCGGTGGACTACTTTTACTCCGCCGCAGTGCACCGCTCACGCGGCGCACCGTGGCCTAGTTTTGCACCGGCGCGCATAGGTGGTGCCGAAACGCGTAAAAGCGTCGGGCAGAGGCGAGTCATTGAACGGGCCATAGTCTGAACGACAAGAAGACTGAGCAGGATTTCTCGCTCCCGTGGATACGTTCTGAAGAAATGCAGTGCCGCAAACAGGCGCCTTCCCGGGCACGATGCAGTGAAGGGCTATACTCGTCCTCGCACCATTGATTTTCGTCTGGCACCAGCCCATTTCAGGCATGCGGACATCGCCGTCCACCGCGGGCATGGAGTACGACCTGACCAACGCGAATTGCGTCAACGAATAGTCGAGATGAATCTGTAGAACTTTATCCTTCGCGCTGAAGTATGTGGCTATCGGAAGTGCAATGCGCTGGTAAACATTGGCTTCTGCGGGATCCGTTCCACCCTTGTCAACCTCGAAGCCGCCTCCCATCCCGTGATAAACGGTGCGGCCGTCCTTGCCATTGACGTGCACCTCTACCCGATCGGTCAAGAGGATTTCATCGTCGCGGATGCCGGCAACCTGCAACGGGAGAAACAGCTCTGCGTTGTTTTCGTTTCCTCTGCGCTCGACGTTTCCATAGAAGCCGGAAGGTGACTTGAATCGTCCGCGAGTTTGATCGAATGCCACCGCTGTGAGCGCCCCGGCACTTGGCTTCGGCGAAAGGCGCTGTTCAATCGCAAATGCGAGCCGCCATGGAATGAATTGCGATGCGAGGATAAAGGCTCCGAAAACAACCACCAGGAGACGTGACATGCTCGTCTTCCTGCGGAAGTATTGAAGCCAGAGAATAAAGCTTGCGGCAATCGCAACCAGCACGAATCGAAATACCTCTCCAATCCATCCAACCCCGCTATGCGTTACCACGATGAAGTTCCCGTGAGCAGATTGATTGATGTAGTCTGCGAGCAACAAGAACGCTCCTATCATGAAAGTGCAGCCGCACCCAAAGATGAATGCTTCCGTCATGTTTTGAGTCACCGAAGCAAATGCGAAGAGGGGAAGGATCAGAAAGAAGAGAAGGAAAATTACGTACGACGTCGCAGAGAACACGGAGGCGCGTGACGAAAAACCATCTGCGAGTCCCTGGAGCAGATTCGCTGCAAAAATCGGTCCCGCAACCACAATGACCACAAACAAGAACTTCTCGAGGAGCAAGCTCCCGCGCTGAATGGGTCGCACAAGCCAGTCTTGCCGTAGTCCCGGAATAGCCTCCAGGTGGACGATAGCCGCAATCAAAAACATACTTGCAAAAAACGCCAGAATCGGAATCGCTTCCGAAAGCATTTCGAGGGTAGCATCCTCGCCGAAGAGACCACGTTTGAACAGAACGAACGCCGCGATCAAGTGAAGCGATGCAACGATGATTACAAAGACCCACAGCAGCTTCCAGTCTTTTTTAAAAATATGCCAGACCATTTCCGCCTGCCTTCCTTTAAACCCTGCTATCGCGTGCTGCCCGAGCCAATGTTGTAAAGATCGACCGCAACGGCATCGGCTGGAAATCGACTCCTCGAACACCATCGATTCGCGAGCGAATCCGCTCGCCAGGATCGCTGTGGTCAAATTGCGTGTCGACAAATGTCAACACGTTCCCGATCGTGCGCACTTGCATCCACTCATTGGGGAGTTGCTTCGGTCGCACTGCTTCCACCCCAAGCGTCACACGCACCTCGCGGAAGCGGTTCGTCAGGTCGGTCATGGATTCCTGAAACAGGAGCTTGCCCTCGTCCATGAACGCGACATGCGTTGCCACGCCATCGATCTCGCCGAGTTCGTGGGATGAGATCAGGATTGTCATCTCCCCGGCCTGTTCGAGCAGTCCTTCCATGAATTCATCGCGGACCAGCGGATCGAGCCCGCTGAAAGGCTCGTCGAGAATCAACAGCTTCGGGCGATACGGCAACGCGCACATCAGCGCCATCTTCATGCGCATGCCGTGGGACAGATTCCCGATCTTTCGTTCGAGCGGCAACCGTATCTGGCGCAAAATCGATGCTTCAAGATCACGGTCCCACGTGGGATAGAACGGTCGTAGATAGGACATATACTCGTTCACCGTAAGACGCGACGGCATGCTCTGGTTTTCGGAGACGTACCCAATCTGCGCAAGTTCCTTCGGCGAGACATTCCGCGAATTGACGCCGAGGACCGTTGCGTTTCCCCGCGTCGGTTCGAGGATATTCATCAACACTTTGATCGTCGTGGTCTTCCCAGCGCCGTTAGCGCCGATCATCGCGAAGGCACTGCCCTCGGGCACGTCGAAACTCAACCCACAAAGCGCATCGAAGCGCCTGAACCTCTTCCAAAGATTTTCTACGTGGATCATTTGCGGCTCACCTCCTTGGGCGCTTCGAGCTTTGCCCATTGGTCCCGTATCGCTTGCACAACCTCGTCGATATCGATTTCCATGCGCACGGCCTCGACCACGAGCTGTTCCACCTCCCGTCGCAGAAGACGCTTTCGATCGCCTGGCCGGGGATCCGGGATCTCCGCGACCACTGTTCCAATCCCGGGACGCACTTCAAGCCAGCGCTCCTGGATCAGGTGCTGAACGACTTTGTGCGCCGTGTTGGGGTGAATCTTGAACTCAACCGCAAGGGATCGAACAGAAGGAAAAGCCTGGCCAGGCTGAAGCTCGCCATTGATGAAGGCCTTCTTCACCGCGAACAGAAGTTGGTCGAAGATGGATTCGCCTGGTTGGAGGCTCAGCCTGAACAGTGTCACATGGATAATGTGACACATGTGACTGCCTTAGTCAAAGAGTTGTGTGCTCGAATTGAGCTTGGCGCATGCCAATGAACACGATCTGCAAGCATAGTGCGCTTACTGTTTGTTGTCGGATTGCTCGGACCGAATGGTATATTTTCACTACCCTGAGCTGTGGCTCACCGAGGCTCAACTGGCGCCAACAGTCAGTATGGAGCGCCGCAAGGCGGTTTCCGCCGTTCCCGATACCAGAAACTGACACCAGAGGCTGTGTAGGCGCGTCGAAATATGTGACGGCTCGGCAAGCTATAACCTCGGTCACTCTGGAGCTTTGTGCCCGCTATGGAGCGTGGTTCCGGTGTGCTGGCGATTTGAGATGTGGTGGCGGCTGGCAACAGTTTGACCCCGTTGGAGAGTTTTCTAAACCGATGGCACCCGGGCCGAGGTCGTCGATTCTACGCAGGAGAAGATTCGATGGCTAAAGCGAGGGCGAAGAGCAAAACGTTGAGTGGGTTTGCGGAGATCAATCACGATGCGGCTGGCATCGATGTTGGCAACGCGCAGCATTGGGTCGCTGTGCCCGCTGGACGGGATACCGTTTCGGTACGCATGTTCGAATGTTTTACATCGGATTTGCATGCGTTGGCGAATTGGCTGATGAAGTGCGGAATCAAGACCGTAGCGATGGAGTCCACCGGAGTCTATTGGATAGCCTTGTTCGAGGTATTGGAAAGCCGGGGATTCCAAGTATGCGTCGTGAACGCTCGCCAGGCCAAGAATCTTCCGGGGCGCAAAACGGATGCAAAAGATTGTCAATGGCTGCAGCAGTTGCATACCTATGGGCTGTTGACCGCTTCTTTCCGGCCCCAGGCAGAGATCATCGTCTTGCGGCGATATCTCCGCCATCGCGAAACGCTGGTGCAGGAGGCAGCCACCTGCATTCAGCGGATCCAGAAGGCACTCACTGAAATGAACGTGCAGTTAGCAAATGTGATCAGCGACATCAGTGGTACAACCGGGTTACGAATCCTGCATGCCATCGTAGAAGGCGAGCGCGACCCGCAGCGATTAGCAACCCTGAGAGACTGGCGTATCAAGGCCACGCCAGAAGAGGTTGCCAATAGTCTGCTGGGTAACTGGCGGGATGAACTGGTCTTTGTTGTGGAAGAAAATCTCGCACTCTATGGGGTGTATCAAGCCAAGATAGAACGCTGTGACCAGCGGATTGAGCAACATCTGAAAAGCATGCCGGCTCAGATCGAGGGCGACAACAACCCTTTACCGAAGCCGCGCAAGGGAAAGCGTTCTCACGGTAATGCTCCGGCATTTGACTTGCGCAGCGAACTCTACAGGGTGACGGGGACCGATCTGACACAGATAGATGGCATCGACGTAGTGACTGCACAGGCGATTCTGGCAGACACCGGCACGGATATGAGTGCTTGGCGGACGGAGAAGCACTTCGTTTCCTGGCTTGGCTTATGCCCGGATCATCGAATCAGCGGTGGCAAAGTGCTTCAACGAGGAACGCGAAGAGTTATCAGCAGAGCGGCCACGGCGTTTCGGCTGGCGGCCAGCTCTTTGCGGCGAAGCCAAAGTGCTTTAGGAGCGAAGTATCGTCGGTTACAGAGTCGTCTCGGACCGCCGAAGGCGATTACCGCTATGGCGCATCACCTCGCACGGTTGTTCTACCGCATGGTGAAGTACGGCTCCCAATACATCGACCATGGCATGGCAGCGTACGAGGCAAGGTTCAAAGAGCAACAGTTGAAATGGCTCTCCAGGAAAGCCGCTGAGCTACATTTTCGCCTGGCACCCATCCCCGATTTGGCTGTTTGAAGTTTCTGGAGAGTGACCGGCGTCGATGCGCTCATCGACAGAGTGGCCGTGAGCCAGGTTCAAAATTTCCGATCCACAATCCGATCCACAAAACGATTGGTCTTCGACGACTTCGGTGGTCTTAGGCGTTCCCCACGGGTTTGTAAGTCGTTGAAAAACCTAGTACGGGTAGACTGTCACGGCAGAGGTCGCGGGTTCGAGCCCCGTCGTCCCCGCCATAGATTCTAAAGGATTTAGAAGCTATGGCGACCTACAGTGACAGCAAAATCCGGGTACAATAAGGGTACAATAAGCCCGTTAAGCAGACGCTAGCGGGTATTTTTCTTTGTCCTTTTGACCCACGCCCGGAATCATCATCCTCACAACCTTGCTCTGCGCTTCGCGCTTCGTCGCGTTCACCGCCTGGACATACACGTCCAGAGTGATTCGACTGTTCGCATGTCGCAAAAGCTCCTGAACGGTCTTCACATCTTCTCCATTCGCCTTCAGGAGTGTTCCGAAGGTATGGCGGAAGGTGTGCCAACCGATATTCTTGAAAATGCCGTTTGCTCTCGCAACCGGCCGGATGTACCGCTTCATCAGATTGTCCGGCCAGTACGGCTGCTTGCCGTTCATGGTCGGGCTGGCAAAGACCCAATCGCTGTTCATCGGGTAAGGGCTGACCCGGCGCCAGCGAAGGAGATCCTCGGCCATGTAGCCGTCGAGAGGGACAGGCTTCGCTGAAGCTTCCGTCTTGCACTCGCCCACAACCTGATGCCAGTTCGAAATCAACATCCTCCCAACGCAACGCCAGTAGTTCGCTCACGCGAAGCCCTGTGGCTGCATCGAGAAGCACAAGCGTTCTCTCTCGATCTTCGAGCTTGCTCAGTAGAAGCTGAATATCGGTGAGTTCGAGAACGTCAGGAGTACGTTCGCGCTTCGCGCTTTGACGAACAAGCCTGATGGGATTTCGTTCGACCCATTCATAGCGCATTGCGTGTTGGAAAATCGCACTCATCAGATTCCGAATCTTTGCCCGCGTGGCCCGTGCCCGCTTGATGCTATCCAGCCATTCCTCGACAGCGACTGGTTTTACCTGATCGAGCCGGACATTGCCCCATCTCGGCAATATCCAGTTCTTGAGGTAGCATTCATAGCCTGAGCGCGTCGAAAACGCCTTCCGGCTCCGAACCTCTCCGGAAAGTTCCTTCAAGCGATAATGCCCGACGAGGTCCGCCATCGTGCTCGGCTTGCCCTCAAGCTGCGGGGTTTGTTGATTGGCGTCTATGCGCAACGCTCTTGAAGCTTGAAGCGCCAGAGTTTCGGTTGGTAGTGAGGTTACCGTGCCCAGGATTGCCTTCCGGCGCTTGTTTGCGCCGTCCGTACCTGTCTCCCACCACCTGAACACCCAAACATCCGGGCCGCTTTGCCGCTTTTCACGTTGCACGCTTCCTTGTTGATACCGTGTGCGCCTGAGCATTTCCTCTCCAGTCCAGGCGGAACGGATGGCTGATTCCAGCGTACCGCCAAAAAGGGCAGAGGTCGAGAATTTCTTTCTCAACTGGCCATTTGCCGTTCGATCCAAGCATCAATCTCGGAGCCTCGGAAGCGCCAAAGTTTTCCGACATGAACGCCGCGCACCAAACCTTTTCGTGCGAACTTCTGCAGCGTCTTCGGATGAACCTTCATGATGGCGGCAGCCTGTTCTGTGTCGAGAAGAGGCTCAGGAACGAAATCGGCCGCCAATACAGGCTTTCGCGGACTTTCGGGTTGCAAGTTTTGACGAGAATCATGGTCGGATGGAAGAGTATCGAGCATGATCGTACCTCCAGGCCGTTCGGGTTCTATTCTTCTTGCGCAAGCCAGAAATTGCTGGAGTGCGCATCGAATAGAAAAAGCCTGAACGATTCAGCCCACACCGTCCAATACTTTGTGTCTATGCCGGCATATCTGTTGTCTATGGCAATGAACAGAAGGAAGGGGGAACCGCATATTCACGGCACGGCGGGTGATGGCGACGAGCGACCATTGCAGGGTGACCAGCATTGTTGCTGAGATCCGCGAGCCAGAAGGCCGATCCGGGAATTGAGTATGCACGCTTTCTGGAGGCAAACTTTGACCCGACCATTCCATTTTGTAGAGTCAACTGTCAGATTTCAGCACACTTGCCGACTTTTAGGACCTATGTGTCCGCACTGAACGTATGGCGGAGATAACCGGCCAATAAGCTGGACCATGCGATCGAGGCTGGCAGTAAGAAGCTATATTCTCTTTCAGTTGGATTTTCTTCAGGAGGAGGAGCTTCGCTGCCGGCTGAGATCTTGGCGGGTCCACGCCGACGTGCGAAGCCCCTTGAGGTAACGATTCTCTTCGTCCCAGTCCGCGTCTCGCTGGACAAGCTTGCCACCGGCTGGGCCGAAGACTGCGACAAGATCATCTTACGCCTGTGTCCGATTTGTAAACGCGATACGATTGTTGGCCATGGGCGCCGCCGCAAGCATGCGCATGACGAGCATCACGACTGGATCGGGATCCAGCGGGGCCGCTGCGCGGGCTGCGGAACAACCTTCACATTTCTTCCGCTGCTTTCTCTCCCTTACACACACTTCAGCTTGCTGGCTCGCTGCCAGGCGTTGCTACGGCGTTTTGTGGAGCGCTGTTCGTGGGAAAAGGCCGCGCCCAAGCTCAAGGATGCAGATCGCGTGCCCGACTCTTCGACTGTGCGCCGTTGGTCTGAGGGGCTGGACTGTGCCAGGTTGCGGCCTTCCTTTATCGATCAGGTGCTGGCGCGCGTGACTCACTGGCTGGCACGCAGTGCTCAGTCCGATGACCCATCGGGGCACTTGTCCTGGCTTACTCCAGCCTTGGAAACGCAGTGGCCGTTGCGTCTTTAGAAAAAAATCCCTTCACCCACCATCCTTGCCTGGGAACGCCGGCGCGGTTCTCCTACGCTCACTTCCGGAGGCGAAAAACGGGACTGTGGGCGAAGACGCCGAAAAACTCCACCGGCGGCTGCCGTTGCTCGACTATCTACGGCAGCAGAACTGGACGGGCCGGCCCGCGGGCCGCTTCGAGTGGGTTGGACTCTGTCCGTTGCACGAGGAAACCCGGCCGTCGTTCTATGTCAACACGCGCAAAAATGTCTTCTACTGCCACGGCTGCGGCCAGGGCGGGGATCTGATTCGCTTCCTCCAGTTATCTCGCGGTCTATCCTTCCGCCAGAGCCTGGCTTGCCTTGAGCCGGCAGAGCCTCTGGCAGCCGATTCCGTTGCTGCGCTGGAGCAGGCTGCGGCTTTTTACCAGCAACAACTCGATAGTCATCCCGAGGCGCTCGGCTATCTCGACCGGCGCGGACTTCATGATCCTGTTCTGATCCGGGAACTGAGCATCGGCTATGCACCCGGCGGCAACCTGCGCCGTCATCTCACGTCGCAGGGTTATTCCTTCGCACTGCTGCGGCAAGTCGGCCTGCTCAACGGACAAGGCGCCGATGCGTTCTACCAGCGCATCGTCTTCCCCTTGCATCAGGGCCAACACCTCGTCAACCTCTACGGCCGCAGCATCGGCGCCGCCTTCGCCCATCGTTTCCTGCCCGGCAGCAAGGGCGGCCTGTATGCCTGGGAAAAGGCGCGGCATGATCCGGAAGTCATCCTGGTGGAGGGGCTGTTCGACTATGCCGTCCTGCGGCAAGCGGGCTTCCGCAACGTCACCTGTTCGCTGGGAACCCATCTCAACGACGGCCAGTTCCGCCAGTTGTGCGAAGGCGAACGCACCGTCTATCTCGCCTTCGATGACGATGCCAACCGGAGCGGCCAACAAGCAGCAGAGGAACTCGTCCATCGTCTTGGCGGGCACGGCATCACCGTCCGCCGCGTCCTCTTGCCGCAGGGCCACGATCCCAACTCCTTCTTCGTCGAGGGCGGGGATGCCCGACAGTTCCAGTCTCTGGTGGAGGCCGCGCAGCCATGAAATTCCGCGTGGTCTGTCAGAAGGTCCCCTCGGGCGCGCACAGCCCGATTTACGTGATCGAGCAGGACGCCGGTCAGGGCGTCGCGTGGATCAACCGGTACCTCGACCGCGAATATGTCCGCCGCCTCGCAAACAAATCCCTCTACAGTTATGCGCACAGCCTGTTGCACTTCGTGCGCTGGTGGGAGAGCATCCATCGCACCGGCGACATCGCCGCGGCAGATCTGACCGAATCGACTCTGTTCGATTACGTGCGCTTCCAGTCCAGCCGTCTACCTCAGCCTTCCGCCACGACCATCAATGACCGCACGGCTACCGCCGACCGCGCCATCCGCTACCAGTTCCCCGATGCTCCCTGTCAGGTCGCGCACGGCTTCCACCAACCCTTCCTGCACCGCAGGCCGATGGGCCTGGGACGCCCACGGTTCTTGCTCAGCAGACTGAGGGTGAAGGAACCCAGGCTCGCTATCATCCCCCTTTCGGTCGAGGAAGTGGCGCGCTTCTGGGCCAGTTTCCGCACCGCCCGCGACTTGGCCATCGTCGGCCTGATGCTCATGCATGGACTTCGCTCCGCCGAAGTCATGGCCCTGAACCGCGACGATGTGTTGCTGTCCGAAGGCCAGCTTCACGTGCGCGGTAAGGGAACCAAGCTGCGCTTGCTGCCTCTGGCGCCGGAGACCACGCAGCTGCTCGATCACTATCTCCGCGTGGAACGGCCCGATCCCTGTTCGGCGGCGCTGTTCGCGGTGCTGAAAGGGCCCGCGCGCGGGCAACGCATGACCCCCGCGGGATTACGCTCTCTGTTCCGCCACCATCGCCGCACCACCGGCGTAGAAAACGCAAATCCCCATCGTTTCCGGCACACCTTCGCCACCGACATGGTGCGCGCCGGCATCAGCCTGCCCGCGCTCATGCAGCTGATGGGGCACGCCGACATCGAGACCACGATGCACTACGTGCAGGTCTCACCGCAGGATGTCTATCTTCAGTACGCCCGCGCCGCGGCGCAGTGCATCCATCCTCAGCCCAGGATCGCGCCGTGACGCACTGGCGCCGCCCTCCGCTCCAGCATCCGCTGGCGCATGCCTTCGCGCGCGCCGTCGAGTCACTGTGTACCGCGCTCACGCCTTCCAGTGCCCGCAACTACGGCATCGTAGTGCGTCACTTCCTTGTCTATCTCGGCGCTGAACATCCGCAGGTCTCTCGTCTCCAGCAACTGCGCCGCGATCCGCACATCCTCGGATGGATGGCGAGCCTGCGCGCACAGACTCCGCCTCTGGCCACTGCCACCTGCATCGGACGCCTCTTCGCTCTGCGCACCATCTTCAACGAACTTGCCCGGACCAACCATCTCCCGGAACTCGCTCAACTGCTGCTGCGTGAGGACATCCCACGGTCGCCACACACACTGCCGCGGCCACTCACCGCCGAGCAGGACCAACTCCTCCAGCAGGAGTTCCTGCGCCGCAACGACCTCGGGGGAAATGTCTTCCTGTTACTCCGCTCGACCGGCATGCGCATCGGAGAATGCGCCGATCTGTCCTATGACTGTCTGCATTCCACCGGCCCCAACCAATGGGCTATCCATGTCCCCCTCGGCAAGCTCAAAACCGAACGCATGGTCCCCGTCGATGCCTTCGTCCGCGATCTCGTACACCGGTTGCGCTTCTTCCGCTCCCTCGACCCGCTGCCCGCCCATGGACGGCTCCTGGCGCGCCCCGGAAGCAAAATAGCTATCCTGGTTCAACTCCGCGACTACCTGCATCAGGTCTGTCACTCGCTCGGCCTCTCCACAGGCATCGTTCCCCATCAGTTCAGGCACACCTACGCCACCGAGATGCTTCGCTCCGGCGTCAGCTTCCCCGTCCTGATGAAGCTGCTCGGCCACGTCAATCCCGAGATGACCATGCGCTACGTCGACGTGGTCCTCACCGACCTCCAGCGCGAGTTCCAACTCGCTCGCTCCAAGCCCAGGCATCTGGCTCCCCAGCCCAAAACTGCATCCGCGCCTCTCCGCTCCGGCGTCGACGGCCTCATCGAATCCTTGCTTGCCACACAACACCTCATGGTGATGGTCTGCCGCACTCTCCCACACGGCAACGCGCGCAATCGCATGAGCCGGCTCTCCAACCGTCTCACAAAGATCCTCGCCGAAATACACAAACTCAAAACCACCTGAATGAAAATGGGCAGAGATTAGCCGGTTATGGCGTCTATGTGCTCTTTGGACAAAGCCTTGGCGAGGCCGGAGGGAATCATTGACGATAAGCGCGTCTCCCCGCACTGTGAGCTGTTTCTCAACAAATAATTCCGGCATGAGGATTTGGGGAAATGTCTCCTCATCGCTCCGATCGAGACAGGCAAAATCCTTCTCCACTATGACCTCAAGCGAGCCTTCTGCGCCAGTGCTCCGTATACTCCGATTTCGCCGTCCGATCCCAAGATAGCAGCCTGATCCTGCGAAAGCGTAACTGTGACTTCCTGTGGTTTGTAGCGTACGTTGATAGCGGAAAGCTGCCGTGCTGAGTCCAGGGCATAGGTCAATTTTGCTTCATGCGCTGGCGCGAATCGGATGGTTTCTTCCACTCGATCACCATTGAGAATTTGCACGAGCTCGGAACGCGAAACCCTAAGCATCAATGAATTCCCTTTTATTCGCAGCTTCATCATGCTCCTTACTCTTTCTGCGCTTTTAACCCAGTCAAGTGCTGTAGTCCGTGATAGACGTTGAAATGCTCATCCCGGAGAAACCCTACCAGCGCGACATCAAACTCTCTCGCCACTTGCACGGCAAGACTCGATGGCGCCCCAACCGACGCGACCATGGGGATACCTGCCATTACTGCCTTCTGTAGCAGCTCAAAGCTTGCTCGCCCGGAAAGGAGCAGCAGGGCGCCGCACAGAGGAAATCGATCGGCAAGAAACTCTCGCCCGAGCAGTTTATCGACAGCATTATGTCTGCCCACATCCTCGCGCAAACCGAGCATTTCCCCGTCCGAGTTAAAGAGGGCGGCTCCATGTAACCCCCCGGTACGATTGAAAACCTGCTGCGCTTGTCGCATCCGGCCAGGTAAAGCATAGAGAACCCCGGCGCTTATAGTGAAGGTGTTTGGCCGCCGTGCAGGACAAACCGTCCGTAGGCCCAGCAGCGAAGCTTTTCCGCAAATCCCGCAGCTGGAGGTTGTATAGAAATTGCGCTCAAGGTTCGCGAGACCTACGGAAACACCTGAGAAGAGCTCCACTCGAACTACATTATTCATTGATCGATGAGAGAGAGAGATCACGTTCGAATCGGCGGGTTCCTGGGTTATTGGCCGATCGACTTGCGCATGCGCAATTCGATCGATGTCGCTGGCATCGTGTATCACACCTTCGCTTATCAGAAACCCAGCGGCGAGTTCGTAATCGTTCCCCGGAGTGCGCATCGTGACGGAGATTGATTTCACCGCCCTCTCTCCCTTCGCGCCATACCCAAGCTGAATTTCGAGCGGCTCTTCAATTGCCAGCGTCTCAGTTCCCGGTTCAGAGGCGAATCCGTTCACCCTCCCTGCCTCTGAGCGCAAGATAGCAGGAGTGTCTTGAATCAAAGTAAGTTCGAGCACTTTTCCCATGTTTCCAGGCGCCTATCTTGGCATGACGACTGTGGCTTCCTTCGGCAATGCATCAAGCGTTGCCTTGTCAATGTTCAGGTGCTGCATTACCAGCTCCGGCGGCGTGTGAGTCAGCCACTCTGAAAGTGAGAGATCTTGAAAATGGCTGGTTCTAAACATTTCAAGGAACTTTAGATCGGTCTCACCTGTATTCTCGACATAATGAGGCAAGGTCTTCTGCACGTAACCAACATCGCCGACTTCGAAGTCCGCCGTGCGTGCCCGGCCTCCGGTCGCGAAAACGGTCATCCGCCCCTTCCCGGCTATGTAGAACTGCCACTCATCGGCATTCGGGTGCCAATGTAATTCCCTTAAGCCTCCTGGGTGAACCGTAACGATCGCCGCGGCAATCGTGGTCGACTCCTTAAAGGTGATGGAATCTATAATCCGCGCTTCGCCTCCATTCGTCTTTCGTATAACCGCGGGCTGATCTGCATAGAAAGCAAATTCATGTAAGGAAGCACCGATCGAGTTGGCCGCGACGCGTTGATCGTCGGCAAGCGCCCCTGGAACCGGGGCCTGAAAGATAAACAACTCCTCGTCCGGCAATTTCTCAAGTGACTTCCGGGAGACTCCGAAGTTTTTTGTAAGCACCTCGCGCGGGGTGTGAGCGACCAGATCGGCAAGCAGAACTGTCTCGTGTTCTGAAAATTTGCCGTCATCGAAAACCAGCAGAAACTTTGCGCCGTCCGGTCCAAGGCCCTGGATAGAATGAGGAACTCCAGTGGGGAAATACCACAAATCTCCTTCAGCGGTATCGGCGACAAAACTCTTGCCTTCCAGATCCACCGCGGTGATCCGCGCGGTTCCGTAGAGCATAATGGACCACTCGGCGGCGTTGTGCCAGTGCAGTTCGCGTATTCCTCCTGCGGTCAACCGCATCAACACACCAGCCATCGTCGTTGATATTGGAAGTTCGCGGACTGTTACTTCGTGAGACCATCCGCCATCATAAAGTCGCTTATGTGCCTGCGCAAATGAATACTTGAAAGTAGGTACGGCGCCTGAATCAGATTCGGGTGGGACCATGGCGCTTGGATTGTGCTTGTCCAAAGCAGGATTATCGGGTCCTGGATCTCTTGCCGCCTTGACGTTATCGTCCGTCTTCGTAGTGGATGCTCTCCCTAACATCGTTCCCTCCTTTTGCATAATGTCCCGACGTACGATCCGATAGTAAGTACTCAGTTATATAAGCGACCCTGGCCGTTGAGTATGCAAGCGCACCTGCGTTTCGTTCACGCCTTAACCAGCCGTGAGCCGCTTGTTCAAGCGGCGCTCTGCTTCGGCTCTTCCGTCGCTGCCTGAGTTTGTTGCGCAGAGCGAGGTGGGCGCAGCAGAACGGCGAGTATGCCCGCGACGACCGCGAATCCACCCGCCAGGTAATAATCTCCGGTCCATGAATGGCTGGCCGCGTAAATGGATGCTGCGATGATGCCGCCAAATACGCCGCCCATTGCTTTGCCAGGCCCATACAAAATGCCGTAATCGATGCCGGAATGACCGCGCCCCCAATAGTCACCGACGAGAGCAGGGAAGAGGCTAAAGAGCGGCCCCCAGCCTCCAAGCGCAATGATGGTCAAAGTGATGAATAGCCAGCCACTGTGCGCAAAGGCCAGGCCCGCGATGGCCAAGCCGCAGACGACGAACCAGATCAGCATCGAAACTTCCCGGCCAATGAAATCCGAAATCCGGCCGGCCACCGACCGCATCACCCCGTTCGATATGCGCGAATAGGTTGCAGCCGCCAGCCCCGCCGCTGCACCCACTGCCGCCGCCGCAGCGCCCATGGCAACGACGTGTGCGGCGATCATCAGTCCCGATGCCGTAATCAGAGTCAAGCTGAGCAGCGCTACCCAATATTGCCAGGTCCGAATCATTTCGCCGGTCGTGAAGGCATGCGAGGCATGATGCACTCGGGTCTTCTTTTCGCGCTCAGCTTCCTCTTCTTGCCGTGGATCGTAGCCCTCGGGCTTCCAGTTCTTCTCCGGGAAGCGCTGGAACTGCGCCACGATCACGATGATAATGAGCATTGCAATACCTATGTCGAGAAATCCGGCATGGTAGCCGCCCGCTGAATGCTTGATGATGTTTGACACGATGGGAATAAAAATCGCGGACCCGAGTCCAAATCCCATGTCGATGATGCCGACGGCCAGGCCGCGCTTCTTCGCTTCCGGGAACCACTTAAGCGCGTCGTTGATATTGCTGGCATAGATGTATCCTGGTCCCAGGGCGCCGATTCCATAGGCGAGGTACAACATCCAGGGTTGGCTTGCATAGGCGCTTCCGATCCATCCTACCCCTGCCAAGATGCCAGCGGCCGTCGTGAGCCATCGGGGCTGAAGGCGATCCGACCAGTACCCGCTGGGAATCATGAAGAGCGCGGAAACGACCACATAGATGGTGTAAGTGAGCGCCACAGATGGCAGCGCCCAGTGATGAGCTTTTGCAATCGGCTGCTCGAAGACCGTGAATGTGTACTCATACGGACTGATCATCACCATTGTGATCAGCGCGAGTACAGCTTGGCGCCAGCGATGTGTTTTCATGGGCGACTCTTCCTGCTTCAGGTGGCAGCATTAAGAGCGAAAGGAGTAGTTCCAGAGACCGAATCAGACGCTGAATCCGACTTGTTTTGGCTAGTCCGATGTCATGCTTCCGCCCCTGGTACTTCTAGTCAGATGCCATCCGCAAGCTTTCCGTTTGCGATTTGCTTTGCGATGCCCGTTAATAAATCGTCTTCACCTTATGGCCATCCTTTGAAATGCTGAACTTATAGGTGAGCTGAAAGTAAGCAATCGTGTCCGGTGCGCCGTGATTGTTCTGCGTCAGGGCGGCTCCGGGCCACAGATGCCCTACGCCCATCTCGCAAAGCACGTGGTGTCCGGTATCCCATCCGATGGAGGCATCGAATTCCGAGCCAATGTCATCGCTGCGTAGTCCGCCAGGTGGCGGCGCTACCGTCATTTTCGATCCGCCGCCGTTATAAATACTATCCATGACGTTGGCAACGTGGAGCGATTCGCCCTGCAGCAAAAAGTCTAGTTTCTTGCTCGGCCGCAGATCGAGGTTTAAGCGACGCTGCTTTATGTTCTTCCAGCTGAAGAGATCGAGCAGTCCGAAGACGTTGTGATCGCTGGGATGGAACTCGTCGAACGTGCTTACGCGTAGTGGATTGCGGTGGGAGTTCCCGGTGGCGTAATCGTACTCAGGTTCAATGTGTGGCTTCCAGGGCAGGCTGGCTGCGGTATACCCGGCCTTGATATATCCGGCCCCGGCGTGGATCGAGTCATTCACGTAACTCCCGCGCTCCATCACACCTTCCACTTTGTAGTCGAAACCACTGGGCAGCTTACCAACGGCGCGTATCCCAGGTGCGACAAGCAGTTCGCGCCCTTTGAGGCCCTGCTGACTCGTGACGGGCAGCGTGTGAAAGAGGACATACGGCTGCAGGTTAGTGTGCGGGATAAGTGTCGCCAAGGTGGCATAGGCGCCATGAATCGTAAATCCGCCCTCGGGCCGGTCGAACGACGTAGGATTCACCTTGACCACAGAGCCACTGAAAAGCTCAACATGATTGTTCTCGCTTCCGATAAATAGATGAAGCAGATCGAATGTGCGGCTGATGTTTGACCAGTTGCTCCTTCCAACCAGCCGCTCGTGTCCGAGGCGCAGTTCCTGACGCCCAGCGTAAAAAGTGAACGGCGCATTTCCGAGCTTCAGATACGCCTGGCGCAGGTCGAATGCGTCGAGCATATTTGACGCAGCTTCACGACGGGGCAGGCCCGGCGAGTGTGCATCCTGGAACTGCGCGTAAATGGAAAAGTACTTAGGCGCTTGAATCGTGAGCCCGCCGCGAGCTCGGGTTAGTTCGTAGAGTTGCGTGTTATGAGATTCGTAGTTGATCGCGGTTTGGGCTTCCGTGCGACCGCGCAAAGTAAAGTCCATCTTCATCCAGGGAGGGAATTGCGAAACAGCGAAGTTCTGTGCGGGGGCTGAGACCGCGGACTTCTTTACCGCGAAAGCAGGTGTGGCGATTCCAAGGCCTGCGGAAATCAAAAGCGCTTGCCGGATGCCTGGGAATCGCCACAGGAAACTTTTCATTGTGCCGAGGTTCTCCACTTTGAAATGGACCTCAACGAGCTTCCGTTCTTAACGAGCTTCCGTTCTTAATGGATGCTCTCACGCACGAATCCGTTATCTAAGCCGATTGATGTCGGAATCTCCGTGTACCAGCTCGTCCAGCCGGATCCGGGATGCCCGAATTCGTCAACAGCCGGCAGCAGGTCACTAGGTCGGCGCTGCATTTCATGATGCCCGGCCGTGGGATGGAGAACGGCTATAGCGAATGCTTCCACGGCGGATTCCGTGAGGAGTGCCTGTACGAGCACTGGTTCCTGGCGCTCGACGATGCTCGGGAGAGCATCCAAAACTGACGACCGGATACATCCGGGGTGCGTCCGCACAACTCTCTGGGCGTGGACACGCATCCGACTGAGGAGGTGCGAAGTGGCTATTGTGGCTTTGCCATAGGTCTGGCATGTCTGTGCAAATTGAACCCGAAGACTGCCCTGCTGCTGTGCGGTTTCATTTCGAGGAGAAACATAGCTCGTTCGATGTGGTTTGCATAAGTGTAGTGGCTGGACAGCGGCAGCCATACGAAATCAACGGCCCAATGCACTTCGCAAACCGGGATGAATTCAAAGCAAAAGTAGTCGAAGCGGGGATGAGTCCGTCGGCCGCGGAGGATCAGAATCGTTCTTTCAACGCCACGGCTCGGCAACTACGCGAGCTCGGCTTTGCGGTCGAAATGCGCCCCGTTGAAAGGGCTTCATGAAACGATCTGAATCCAGAGCATCTCTTGTCGTGGACAATCGGTGAAGTGTCTCCGTCCGCATTAACTGCTGTCAGTGAGAACAACAGTACCAATATTTGTTCACAGGACAGGAACAGACATGAGCCTCCAAAACGGCGCCAACACGCACTTCTTGAATGTCGAGAAAGCGGTTCTGGAGCTTGAACCAGAAGATGTCGAGGTGACCATAGACGGTCATATCGTGCGAGGTTTCGCCGGCGAACCTCTCATCGACACCATTAATCGGGAAAGCTCGACGGAACTTCCGCAGGTCTGCTATCTTCAGCAACTCGGTCCACTCCAGACTTGCGACACTTGCATGATAGAGATCAATGGACAGTTGGCTCGCGCATGCGGGACGAGGCTTGAGGCCGGCATGCTCGTGACAACCGAGTCCTCTCGTGCTCGCGCCGCGCAACGTGAGGCATTCGATCGTATTCTCGCAAACCACCTTCTCTACTGTACCGTCTGCGATAACAATAATCAGGACTGTACGGTCCACAACACCACAGCATTGCTAAAGGTCGAACATCAGTCAATTCCTTATAGGCAAAAACCTTACGCGAAAGACGAGACCAACCCGTTCTACCGTTACGATCCCGATCAATGCATTCTCTGCGGGCGCTGCGTGGAGGCCTGCCAGAATGTGCAGGTCAATGAAACTCTTTCGATCAATTGGGAGGATTCGCATCCGCGCGTTCTGTGGGATGGCGGTGCGTCGATCGGCGAGTCGAGTTGCGTCTCCTGCGGACATTGCATCACTGTATGCCCGTGCAATGCATTGATGGAAAAATCTATGCTGGGCGAGGCCGGATATTTCACGGGGCTCGCCCAACAGGCGCTGGACTCCATGATCGACGTTGTGAAAGGCATCGAGCCGGAGGTCGGCTACGGCCCGATTCTGCAGCTCTCCGATGCCGAAGCCGATATGCGCGACGTCCGCATCAATAAAACAAAAACTGTTTGCACATATTGCGGCGTAGGCTGCTCGTTCGATGTCTGGCATCGCGATCGCCAGATACTGAAAATCCAGCCGGGTGAAGGACCCGCCAACGGGATCTCAACATGCGTAAAGGGCAAATTTGGCTTCGACTTTGTGGATTCTGCCGATCGTCTCACCTGCCCGCTTCTCCGTCATGGCGATCGATTCCTTCGGTGCACCTGGGATGAAGCTCTGGACTTTATTTCGGCAAAGATGAAAGCCATCGAGTCGCAGCATGGTCCTGACTCCCTCCAGTTCATCTCCTCCTCGAAATGCAGTAATGAGGAAAGCTACCTAATGCAGAAACTGGCCAGAGCCGTGGTTGGCACCAACAACGTCGACAACTGCTCTCGCTATTGCCAGTCCCCCGCCACGAAAGGACTCTCTCGGACGGTCGGATATGGGGGCGACTCCGGAACGATCGCCGACATTGAGCGAGCTGACCTTGTGGTGATGGTGGGCGCGAATGCTGCTGAAAATCATCCGGTCCTTGCCACGCGAATCAAGCGCGCCCACAAGTTGCGCAACCAGAAGCTAATCGTAGCCGATCTGCGCCGCAACGAGATGGCGATGCGGGCAGACATCTGGCTCCACCCAAAACCAAGCACCGATATCGTTTGGATCAATGCTGTAGCCAAATACATCCTCGACAACAATTGGCAGGACCAGACCTTTATCGACGCCCGGGTGAATAACTTCGAGAAATATGCCGAGAGCCTCGAGCCGTTTACTCTCGCATTCGCTGAGGAGCGCACCGGCATTTCCGCGCAGACGATTCAAACTGTGGCCGATGAGATCGCTCACTCAAAAGCGGTCTGCATTCTCTGGGCGATGGGCGTCACTCAGCACAAGTATGGATCGGACGGTTCAACTTCGCTCTCAAACCTACTGCTGCTTACCGGCAATTATGGACGCCCCGGCACAGGCGGCTATCCTCTTCGCGGTCATAACAACGTGCAAGGCTGTAGCGATTTTGGATCCATGCCCGATAAATATCCCGGATATATGAACACCGATGACCCCGAGGTTCGCCGTCACTGGGAAATGGCGTGGGGCGCTTCTCTATCGGACCGCGAGGGCATGGATAACCACGTCATGGTCGATGGCATACACGCGGGCAAGATTAAGTCCCTCTATCTCATCGGCGAGGATATGATCACTTCCGAAGCCAACAAGAATTACTTAGCGGCGGCATTTGAAAAACTCGAACTTCTCGTAGTCCAGGAGATATTCTTCACGCTCACTTGCCAGTACGCTGACGTCATTCTCCCCGGAGTACCGAGTTTCGAGAAAGAGGGCACATTCGTCAACACTGAACGCCGCATCCAGCGGTTCTATCAGATCATGGATCCAATTCCGGGAACTAAGCCCGACTGGCAGATCATCCAGGGCCTTGCGAATAAGTTAGGCGCTTCCTGGAAGTACAACTCTCCATCGGAAATTATGGATGAATGCGCCGCCATTGCTCCGATGTTCGCAGGCGTCACCTACGACCGGCTTGCCGGGTATAAGAGCCTTCACTGGCCCGTTCATGCAGATGGTACGGATACACCGCTCCTCTATGTGGAGCGTTTTCCCTTTCCCGACGGTAAAGCCAAATTCCATCCTATCGAGTGGCAGGAACCAAGTCAGCAGGAAGATGCCGAGTACGACCTGCATCTCAACACCGGACGTCTCCTCGAACACTTCCATGAGGGCAATATGACCTATCGTGTCCCTGGAATTGCCGACAAGGCCCCCGTCCCGTTTCTCGAGGTTTCGCCCGAACTTGCAAAAGCACGTGGTCTCGAATCAGGCTCCTGGGTCCGAATCAAATCCCACGATGGAGAAATCGCGCTTCGCGCTCTCGTCACCAATCGAGTGGTTGGGAACGAACTCTACGCGCCTCTCAATTCGCAGACGGAGCCGATCAATACCCTGACGAGTAACAATGCTGATGCCGCGGTCCATACACCGGCCTATAAGGAAACGCCGGTTATGATAGAGCCGCTGCCGCAGCGTGGCCGTTCACCTTTACCCAGCACAAATCACCGCTTCCACCAAGCCATTCCGCATAAGGGTGTTGAAGTTGAGCGCAAATGGGCTCGCGCGGACTACCGTATGCCGGGCACGAATCTGGTCAACATCCGGCCTGCTGCCGGCGCCGGGCATGCTAACGAGACAGAAAGGTAAGGACAATGGCAAGACCGGTCCAACTCGACTTTCCGGCGCGCGATCGCGAAGCGGAGCTTAGAGCCCGTCTCGCAGAAGCTCCCATCGAACACGCTGAGGCGATCGATGATTTTCTTGAGCTACTCGAACTCCTCCACCGTAAGAATGTCCTCTCAATGCTCCGTGGCGTCGTCGGGGCCGGCGACGACATCATATGCCGTCTCGCAAAAGTCACCGCTCAGGAGGAATCTATCCGCATCACGCGCAATCTGCTTGCTTTAGGTAAAATCCTCGGGGATATTGATCCCGAATTGATCGAAGAGATTGGACGATCCATTCCTCCACAACTGAAAGATAGGACCGCCCGCAGGAATATGCACGCTCCGAGCTTTTGGAAGATCGCACGCACGTTCTGGTCAAGGCCCGTCCGCCGCAATCTCCTTTTATTGGGGGTCATGCTTGCTGGTGGTTATCACTTTGCTTCTCCTTCCTCAGGTAAGAGCCGCTAATCCGTACGTCGTTCCGCTGCTCCGGCCGGAAGCTGACTTGGAACAGCCGCTATACCGCAAGCGAGCACGTCAGATTGGAATCACGGGCCATCTTCCGTAGTGGCAAGCCATGGATCACTGTGGTCGTTTACTTCTTGTGCGAAAGGCTCGGATTAATGCTGGATTGCAGGCGCGGCGAAGCGCTCGGCCACGTATTCGCCGACCAGACGGATTGCCACAGAGCCCATCTTGATGGACGACGGACGACTCGGCCAACTTTTGGGCGGCATCAGGAGAACCTCCTATGATGAGGGGATACGGAAGACGCTGGCAGTGATGCCATCGCGCGAAAATCCCTGAACATGAGACCACAGACGGCCAACAGGTATCGCGGCAACGCGGCACACCGCAAGGCGAGTGGTTACATCACCGACCGTGCGGCCCGCCTCAATCTGCTTGAGCGCAGCAATGATCTGCGCCTCTCTGTGCTGGCTTCGGCTCATCCGAGCTTCCCCTTCCTTCGTCCAAATCGTATTCCGAAATGGACGGATTTAGGGGGACAGGTCAGCTACTTACGTACTCATCGCCATCGTCAAGAAGGAACTCATCCTCGATGCCTCGCTCTACACTTGTCTACAGATCCTGAGCGAATATCTTGTCGAGAAAGCCCAGATTTCATGCGCCCTTCATCCCAATCTCTATGACCCCACTAATCTAAGTTCTGACTTGTTTTATTCACATTGTTAGAACAATCTCAAAACAGCCGATCGACGTCCGCCAGTCATACGCCCGAACTCAGGCCTGAGCTCTGCACGTCTGCGCGAATCAGTCTTCCGTACTTCTCAAGGACCGATTCCCACGAATATAGATCAAAGGCCCGGCACCGAGCTCCAGCGCGCATGTCTTCCCATGTGTCCGATTCTTGTTCGAAAGAATTCACGATTCCAATGAGTTCGTTGACATTTTCGAAGAATAGGCCGTAGTTTCCAAGCGTCTCCCGATTAAAGCAGTTGTTATGAGCAACTATCAGATTGCCACATCCCATCGCCTCGAGGAGCGATGGATTCGTACCGCCAACGCTGTGCCCATGAAGATAGACTTGGCAGTGAAAGCGCAAAGCTTGCAGCTTTCTCCTGTCAAAGATGGTCCCAAGGAAGCGAATGCGGGGATCAGCAATGGAGCGCATCTTGGAGACATAAGGAGACTCTGCACGAATATCCCCAACCAGCACCAAGGTTTTTGAACTCTTAGAGCGCGTGAATGCCTCAATGATCTCCAAAACGTGATTCTCCGGTTCAAATCGACAGACCACAAGCAGATAATCGCCGTGACGGAGATCCCATTCCTGAATTACAGACTCTGGTTGAGGATATACTATATCGCACCCGTAGGGAAGGACATTGCAGGCAAACCAGGTGCCAAATCTACCGCGCAGACTGTCCGCGATCGCTTGGGCATCGGCGATGACCTTTCCCGACGTAAGTAGTGCCACGCCCTCAGCTATTCTGAAGTATTTCCGAGCTACAAATCCCCATTTGTTCCGCTTCCATTCGAGCCCGTCCATGTTGATCCAGACCCGGCTTCCCCAAAGACGTGGAATAAAGCAAAAGAAAGACGCCCCGTAGCCGAGCATGTAGACAAGATCGAAGCCACGCCGGACGGCCCACAGAGATCGCAAATCATAAAGTATGGTGGTAAGTGGCCCGAGGCGTGTTGCTTTGCAGTAGATCAGATGCACGCCCTTATAATCTTTGAACGTCCCGCTGCCCTCTTCGCACGTAACGCTGACTTCCATTCCCTGTTCGACAAGTGCTATCGCCAATCGCTCGGTGAAAGTCTCAAAACCACCATACTTTGCTGGGATTCCACGTGTGCCGAGGATGGCGACACGCAGTGCACGTCCGTCGTCAAAGTGTTGCTTACTCACTCTATTGTGCCCCTGATGCAGAATTGGCTCTGGAATAGCGTCCACGAACTTTCTCAGCGACAGATTTTACTTCCCCCCTGACTCTTGAATACAACATGCCCAGCGGAACTAGCAGACGATAGGGAACTGGGACCGTCGAACAATGTAGGAGTCGCACCCGCACGCGATGCTCTCCGTTCAGCATGTCACGGGTTGATTGAGATATCCCTCCCGCACTTCCCGGTGAACGGGATATTTTGCAAGCTGTCACAGGCAAAATATGGATAGTGTCTGATGCGAAGATGGCCATGGCATTCGTAAAGTAATCTTCACAAAAGCGCGATTCATCCCAGAATTGGCAGAGCGACTTCGACATCGCCGTTGCCGGTGTATAGAACGGATTGAATGCGATCGTAACCAAACGCACAGCAGTAGACTGCAGTCGTGGCCTCAGGGAGGCTAGCCACTTCACGCATAGCGATTGGACTATGGACGCCTGCTCTGTTTGACCTGCGATAAACAAGCGAGCGGTAGGCCCCGCCTCACTCTTTAGCAATTCTTCCAGGACAGCATCTGGCCAGCCGGGCTTGAATACGTCGTCTGAATCTAGAAAACAAATTAACCTTCCCCGCGCGGCCGCAACGCCAAGTTTGCGAGCAAATCCAGGGCCTCGATTCGTAATCGAACGCAGAATGGCAACTTCTATGCCTGCCGGATTGCGGGACGCTTCATACATGTACGGCAGTGTTCCTGCATCGTCGACGACCACTATCTCGAAGGAGTCAGGCTCTGTGGCGACAACCGAATCGACAGCTTGATCGGTGAGACGTTTGCGATCAAATGTGGGGATGACGACAGAAATCTGCTTAGCCATTGATCACTCCCATGACATTCTTCGAAACAAGAGCATAGATAAGGAAGTGTACAATAAGGCCGGCGGATATGACGATTGCCGTCCGAAGCGAAAACCGCCGGGAACGCGTTGCTGTAAACGCCTGAAGGACAATTCCCGTCATCGTAAATCGGTATGTGATGTCCTGGATCAACAGTGCGCTCCCTACCAGAACGACAGCGAGATAGGCGAAAGTGGTCTGCTCCTCACGCGAAACGCCAGCCCGATCGAGCAGTGCGTGCGTGAAGAAAATCCAGCCAATAGGTAGAAGAACGAATATGAGAAAGGACAAGTTCGGACGATCTGAATAGCTCATTGAGTAGAAATCGAACATCGCGACAGTCGTACCGAACACGGAGAAGAAGCGAACATAGAATAAGTAGACGACCCCGGCGAGAACCGGAAGGAACCAAGCTGCTAGAGCCTTCTTCGAGATCAACCCACTCTGAAATGCGATAAGTATCGCGAGAGGGGCAAAGAACCAATTCGAATCGTGGAGAAGCATGGCAATCCCAAGAAATATGAACTTGGGAAGCTTCTTGTCAAAGTAAAAGCCGGCAAGTAAGAACGGCAGGGCGACGCCCTGTCTCAATGCGTTCGTCATCAGTTCGAAGCCTGCCATGCTCACCATCAGCGCGCTTGATATGATAAGTGTCCCCTGGCGACTCCAGTCAGCAAACAATAAAAGTCCTAAAGGGAGCGCTAGGGAAGTGGCAAACATGAAAAGGTGTGGTTCAGCAAAAACGCAGGCGGGGCGCATGATTAGATCGAACGATCGCCACGCTAGGTTAGAAGTATCGATTTCCGAAATCGATGTGCTACACGAATCCATCTGGCTGGCAACGTAGCGGCCGGTATCATTAAGTGCGTGGACACCTGGAATCGGGCGCAGGGTCAGAAGACTTATCCAAAGGAATGCGATTAGGATAAATGAAAGGCGTAGAAGCGCAGCACGCCTATGAAAGACAAAGAACCTTCTTAAGCGTCGATCCAACGGACCAGCGCTCACCAAAGATGGGTTCCACAACGTTTCCTTCGGCCCATTCATTCCAGGATTTCACAAACAGAATCGGGGTAGAATTGCGTTTCTCTATGGCGATCGCCCTCATCGCAGCAAACTCGAGGCTGTGCTCATTATAGCCCGTGAGCACAAGCCCTCGGCGGCCAGATCGCGGAGTATTGTCCCAGCCCGTCACGATGGTTGCGTGCGATTCTCCCCTTACTGCGCGGATCCCGCGTTCAAGTGTTGCGGTGACCTGCGTGTAGGATCGCACCTCCGGACCTACGCCAATGTCGCGAAGCCACTTCCAGAGCAATCGATTGCTTCCATCCAGCAAACGATGGCCATAGTATGCGGCAACCGGAGTCACGACCGCAGCATCGAGACCCAACGAAGCGGGGTCCGAGAATTCGGCTCTCCATCCTGGAGACCAGTTTCCGATCAGCAATAGCCGCGCACCTGATAGTTTCTGTACCGAATGTCGCAGCGTGGCAAGATAACCTTGTGCTTCGGGAATTTGGCGTGGTTTATAGATTACGAATGGAAATTGCCCATCGATCTCCAGGTATCTTCCCGTAGCAATATAGTCCGCAATAAGTTCCGCATGCCTCTCAACCTCACTAGCATTATAACTTTGTTCGACAAGAATCCTGTCAACCGCTCCATGCCAGACACCCGACCAAGATTCGTTGGCCCAGCCGAGCATGAAGCGAAAATCCGCTTGGCCCAACTTTAGCATTGCATCGAGCGGGCGATGGAGCAGCCTCCTACCCGCAAACCAATAATGCCAAAAACAGAATGCGTCGATTCCGATCTCTTGGGCGTATTCGATCTGGGCCAGCAGCGTCTCCTCAAATCGAAGGTCGTAAAAACCTAGCCTTCCAGGTAAGACCGGCTGAATGTGGCCGGGATAAAGAGACCGCGCTCGTGCCACGTTATGCCATTCAGTGAATCCTGGGCCCCAGAATTGATCGTTCTCCGGGATAGGGTGATATTGCCCAAGATAATATGCAACAGTCTTCAGCGTGGAGGACATGATTGACAAATTCTCGCTTTGAGGTAAGTTGCAATGAATTGGAGGGCGCTACGCTCTCCATCGAGCAGGGACCCCAGTGGCAATACAGTTGGAAGGAATCGTCCCACTTACGACCGCATTTGCGCCAATGACACACCCATCTTCAAGAACAGACCCCGCGGTGATGATTGCGCCGTCTCCAATCCATACATTTTTCCCGATGCGTACCGGACGATCCGAATCAAGCGGCCGCTCGGAAGGAGGCACCGTTGGATCCCAGTTCGTTTGATATTTGCCATGGTTATGATCCGTTATGAGCACCTTGCTGCCGATTAGCGTCCCATCTCCAATCTCTACCCGGTGCGTAGACGCTATGTGACTCCAATGGCTAATGGAGACATTATTGCCGATCACGATGCTGGGATAGAAAGTTTGCCCAAGATGGGCCGAAACGGCTTCCAGCCATAGGCCTTCACCGGCCTGAAAGTTTCTCCCGATGCGCATGTAGGCCAGTCCGCGCAGATGGCAGCGTGGACCGAGAACGATGTCCGGGCAGCCAAGTTTCCGGGCGAGCATCCACCGCCTGAAAACGACTCCGGCACGACGCCACAATTCGCAGGCAAAAAGATACAAGCCATTCGTCCGAATGAACCGTCTCCCTGACGTTAGAAAGTGATTGAGTGGGATTTGCCGATTCATGATCTCATTACAATGGACACCCGAGTAGCGCGTCAACCTTATTGACCACCTTGACAATCAGCAGCCAAACCTTTGCTAATGGGAGCGGCAACGCGTATATGGGGTAATCAAATATCCAGTATAGGAGATGATTGTGAAAGCAGGACCGGAGAATCTGGTGAGGATCTTGAGCGATGGATGAAATTTCAGATTGCCGGGTCAGCAGGATAAAAGACGGGAAAAACGTCTGAATCGTTCCATTGACGATGGCGCGCTGAACAGATTGATTCTCGATCCATTCGCCTGTAATCCGAGCGAGCGTGGGACCGAAGACACGATAAAGCGCATACCCAACATGGCTGTTGCCCGTGGCCGCAATCAGGGGGTCGCGGATGAGCAGGCTGGCGCGATGATGATTGAGAGCCGTATAACGCGGTGCGAGGTGAGCCAGGTAAGTGCCCAACAGGGAATCGAACGGACGATGCGGTAAGGAGGAGACGTATTCTCTGTTAACAATGACGCCGGAAATAAAAGTAAAGAAGACGTGGAAATGCCGCGCCAGGTCCTCGGCTTTGCTCAGTTCAAGATCGGAGCTCGGGGTGAATTTTCTATGATGGATATAATCCCCTTCGAAGAAATAAGCACGAATACAGACGAGGTCGTACTGTTGCGCGGACAGGGCCTGGAGCACGCGCTTCATGGCGCCCGGGGCAAGCATGTCGTCGTCTCCGAATATCCATACGTACTTTCCCACGGCCTGTTCATAGCATTGCAGTATGTTGGAGTCCGGGCCCTGGTTCTCCTGGTTGCGAAGGTGAAGTATTTGAAGCCCTTGTCGTTTGTACGCCTCGACAACATCCGGAGTGTTGTCGGTGGAGGCGTTGTCCGACACGATCAGCTCGACGCGGCTTTCGCCGTGGAGCTGCTGGAAGAGCACCCCAAGAAGTTGATCGAGATGCTTGGCGCGGTTATAGGTCGGAATGGCAAAGCTGAGCAACGGACGTGCGGAGACTTGGCTCGCTTGGGTCATAAGGAGGTCGAATCCTCAAGGAAAGAGGCGCTGTGCCACTGCCGGCGCTTGGTTACAAAGATGTACGTCCCGAAGGCGAGACCGAAGACTCCGCTGGTGCAGAAGTAGCCGAGCGTCACGCCCGGAGCCCCCCAGAACCTCGCCAATAGCAGAGTACTACAAGCTGTAAGGACGCCAACCGCTGCGGATAGCAGGAGAAACGGCTCGCGTTTGTGCGCGCGCAGATAGATTGCCTCGCTGAAGACAACATGATTGCAGAGTGCGGTAGCCAGAAGCACAGCCAAGACAGGAAGCGGCAAAACACGCACCGCCAGATGCGGAGCACGTTGGGTAACGACGGCGAGACCCAGAAGCACTACCACGGCACCGGCCGCCAGCAGCAGGGCTGACTGCCAGAGCGTTCGGAAGAAGACGCGGTCCAGCGTTGCGAATTCGCGGCGCGCAACAAGAGTGCCAAACGGCGAAGCTTTGGTGTTCATCCAGGCTATAGCAATGGCGCTCAGAGCGGAGGCAATGCTCAGCGACATGCCCATGCGGCCGGCCTCGGCAGCTCCGCGATCTGCGAACAGAACAGGATTAAAGATCTGAAAAATGAAATAGCCGCACAGCCAACTAATGGCGATTCGCCATTGGAAGGGCCAAATCTCTCCTCGCCAACTAACCGTTTCGCCACCCGTGCGACGGCGAAGCAGCGGAAGTAATAAACGCCGCTGGGTGAATAGGAAATAGCCACCGGCAAGCGCTTGACCACTGATGACCATTGCTGGAGCAAAAAGTCCGTGATGCAGGGAGAGTGCGGTCCAGGCCATCAGGCTTCCGGCAATCGCCTGGGTGAGACGCATGCGCGCCACTTCCGGTATGCGCCCACATCCTTCAAGAAAGGCGAAGATGGGGTCCATCTGGAAGGTGAACATGGTGGCTAGAACCGCAGCGAACCAAGGCATTTGCCATGAGACTTGCACTCCTGGCTGGTGGTGCATTTGAAAAAAACGGAAGCCCGCCGGCACGAGTGCGGCGGCCATGAGGAAGGCTCCAACCGAATACCAGCGCACGGTCTTCTGGAATGTGGAGGCCAGACGAGAGTGGGCATTGCTGTCGCCAGTAATTGATCCATCGTCGTGGATTTGCAGGTGGGCGCGCTCGTGCGCCGCCAACTGCAAAATGACAAAGGAAAAGCCCAACTCAAATACAATCTGCAGTGCGACCAGGCTGGCAATTGTGTAGTAGTAGCCCTGTTCCGCAAGAGTGAGAAAATGAGCGATGAACAGAATCGTGACGATCCCTGCCATCGTGCTCCAGCCGCGCGCAAGCACCGTAAAAGCGATGGCACGGTCTAACCCCAGCAGATGCTTGATGCGCGCCAACAGGCCGCCACGCGCCGGGGTGACATGTTGCATCGACTCTTCGATCAACGAGTCACCCCGGAACGAACGGCGCGGAAAAGCTGTTCTGCAGCCTGGACGATGCCGGCCACGCTCAGCCCCTGAGCTGAACGTAACCCTTCCTGCGATCCGGAGAGCCTGATGGGGGATTTGGCAAGCCGCATCATGCCAAAGGGAACAGCAGAACGATGCACGGCAAGCACCTCCGCCACTGCGGTGCCCAGACCGCCCGGACCGTGTTCTTCTACCGTCAGAATTGCTCCGGTTTCTTCCGCGGCAGCCAGCACTGCAGCAGTGTCTAGCGGCACGAGAAAAGGCATACTTACAACGCGAGGCTGTATACCCAGGCGCACCAACTCGTCTCGAACTCTGAGGACCGTGCCCAGCATGCCGCCGATACTGAAGATGGTCATGCTGCTTCCAGCGGCAACTTGAATCGCTTTCCCAAGCTGTACCTGGACATCTGCGGCATGCAAGACAGGCTCGCCAGCTTTGCCCAGGCGAAGATACGCAGGACCTGATCGACTAGCCACTATCGAGGTAACCATACGCGCTTCAATGGGGTCGGCCGGCGCCGCGACGACCAAATTCGGCAGAGCATTCATCATGGCCAGATCTTCCACGCCATGGTGCGTGTACCCGTGACTACCATACGCTAGCCCGCCGCCCACAGCAACAATCTTTACATTGAGATTGTGATAGCAAACGTCGTTGCGAATCTGCTCCAGGCATCGCATTACCGGAAAATTTGCGATCGAATAGGTAAAAACAATCTTTCCTGAAAGGGCGAGGCCGGCGGCAATTCCCGTCATATTCTGCTCGGCCACGCCCGCGTTCAGATAGCGGCTCGGAAACCTGTCCGCAAACGCTTCCAGAACCGAATATCCCAGGTCGCCACAAACCAGCCAGATTCGCTCATTCTGCTCGGCAAGCTCGCACAACTGCTGGATAAATGCTGTCCTCACCGATCCACTCCCAACTCGCGCATCGCCTCTTGTACCTGCTCGGATGTGGGGCTTTTATAGTGCCAAGCCAGCTTATCTTCCATTTCCGCAACGCCGCGTCCTTTGATTGTATGAGCAATCACGGCACTGGGTTTTCCCGGCTTAAAGGGCAAAGAGCGAAACGTATCTCCGATCACCGCCATATTATGCCCGTCAATTTCCCGCACAGCCCAGCGAAATGCTTCGAGTTTATCCGCCAGCGGATCTAGGTCGAGAATGTCTTTCGTGCGGCCGAAACTCTGGATCTTGTTGTAGTCGATGATGAGAACAAGATTGTCGAGTTTGTGCTGCGGAGCAAACAGGATGGCTTCCCAGTTCGATCCCTCGTCCAGTTCTCCGTCACTGCAGAGCACAAAGGCTCTAAAGGGAAGATTCCCCCGCCTGGCCGCCAAGGCCACACCGCAGGCGACGGGGAGTCCGTGCCCCAGGGAGCCGGAGGAAAACTCCACTCCTGGAACTCCGGAAGTCACGTGCCCTGTCAGGCGCGAGCCGCCCTCGCAGTATTGCGCCAGCTCCTCTACCGGGAAAAAACCCCGCTCCGCGAGTGCCGCATAGAGCAATGCGGCTCCGTGTCCCTTGCTCAAGAAGAAGCGATCTCTCTTGTCCCAGTCCGGCTGCGTTGGATCGATGCGCATCGTATCCCAGTAGAGGCATGCGACCAGATCGGCCATGGAAAGACAACTGCCAAGATGCGATGCCTTGGACTTATGCACCATGCGCACGGCGTGCGCGCGCAGAGACTGCGCAATCAATGAGAGTTCCAAGACAGTAGGGGCCATATGCTTACATCTCCCGCGGCAAATAATCGTGCTAGCGATCAGTAAGTTATCCGAAGCCCGCGCCTCCAAAATGTTAATTGGCGCGAGCCACTCCATTGCAGGCCTTACACCGCTTGAATCGGCGCGAACCTTGGATGCCCCGGGCTTCGATTTTCAGACCTGGGAAACCACGGACTCAACACGCCAAATCATACGGCCAAAGACCTAGTCTCCGAGAATTCTTGGAACTCCGGACTTTAGGGAGATGAAACGCCCCCCTGCATCGTGAAACGAATTCTGCTGATGGATAATTTCATCCTCAAAAGACTGTGCAAAAATAACGAGATATTCCGGTTTATGCGCCGCAATTGCGGATGGATGTAAAATGGGGATCCGGCTGCCTGGCAACATCCTTCCGTCCAGGTGCGGATTGCGGTCGAAGATCACGGAAACATGGGAAGCGTCCAGCCCTGACGCACCTATCATTGAGGCCGTCCGCTCGGCTGCCCCGTAACCGGCGATGTGTGCTCCCCGATTACGCAAGCGATCGAAGAACTCTCGCGCCTTTTGGGCAGTCTCCTTCCATGTGAGTACAAAGCTATACAGTTCAGAAGAGTTTACAATTCGCGCCGGTTGGCGTGTAACTTCACGAAACGAAAAGGCCGGCCTTTTTGCCATCCCCTTGCGTTGAGCCCACACAAGCAAACTGCCGCCAAAAATATCCACCGTAGTCGAGCCGACCGCCTGCCATCCATATCGCGCCAGCAAGTCGGACAGCGTCCGCACATCAAAGTAGCAGGGATGGATGTGATAAATGTTGCTGAAGATCGCGTGCTTGACAGTTGACGCAAGGTCGGGCACTTCAATCACCAGAGTGGCGTCCGGTTCAGCCAGATGATCTATCCCCGCAAAGATAGGCAAAAAATCGTCGATGTGCTCGAGCACATGGCGGATGATAATGAGATCTGCCCGCTCGAATCCGCAGCGCGAAGCCGAATTAACGTTGAAGAACTCGTTGGCGACTGCCAAACTCTTATTCTGCGCAGCCAGGGCTGGCCCGGTGGCCGGCTCGAAACCAGCGACTTTGAATCCAGCATTGCGCAGAAGTTCCAACAGCGAGCCATCGCTGCAGCCAATCTCCAAAACCCGCGTCCCCTGCTCAAGCGTATCGGAGATGTGCTTCGCAAAATGGCCCAGATAATTCATGTATCCGGCCGCCACGCCGGACATAAAACAATAGCGGCTGTAGAACGAAGGCGTCACGGATTCCCGCAATTGTGCGAGCCCGCAGGCGCTGCATTGAATCAGTGAAAGAGGGAAAACAGGGTCTGGCGGAGGATCTTGCGGGGAAACATAGGCGCCGGAAACCGGTAGAGCATCGAAGGTAATCAGCTCCCTTCCCAGCGAGGCTCCGCAAATACGGCAGCTTTCGCGGCGAACGATCATATCGCGGTAGATGGTCATTGATTTGGCCTCAAACTCCACTCACATCTACGAGCAAACAGCTTCCGTTTCAGGGCTAACTCTGTCACCCAGTCGCCGATCATCTCCGCTCCATCTCCGTCAGGTTCGCCTTCATGTTTCGATACCATTCGACAGTGCGCCACAGCCCCTCCATCAAGCCTATCGTCGGACTCCAACCGGTGGCGGTGCGCAGGCGCGTCACCTCTGGCTCAAGGTGCATGACCTGATTCGAGCCAAAGGGCACCTCTCCAAAAACGAGTTCCAGCGATGGACTAATCAGATCACGAATAAGCTCGGCGACATGACGGACAGAAACCGGCTCGCCCGCGCCCAGATTGAAAATGCCGGCAGCGCCTGTTGTTTCAGCAAGTAATACAAGAGCTCTGATTGCATCGTCGATATATAAAAAGTCCCATAATTGACTGCCTTCCGTCAGGCGAGGCCTTCGGCCCTCAAGCAGCGATGCAATTACCGAAGGAATCATCCGTAACTGGTCGTCCATAGGGCCGTAAGTCCAGAAGATACGAGCTCCACAAAACCGAACTCCATAGGAGCGGCAAAGTCCTTGAACCAGGACTTCGGCCCCATATTTTGCCGCGCCATATAGATTGGAGGGGAAGGGAAGGTCTGTTTCGCGCACAGGAATCTGGAATGTTCCATACTCCAACGAAGAACCTGCGTAGATCAATGCCCCACAGCCTGTCTCCGCCAGGATGCGAACCAATTCAAGGGAGCCGGGCACATTTTCAAAAACCTGTCCAGGCTGGTTGACGAACTTGCTGCTGTTGCCGCCGGTCCAGGCAAGATGAAATGCAACCTCGGGCCGGAATTGCACAATAACCTCACGAACGGATTGGATTGCGCTTAACGAGGCAAAGATCAGCCTAATCCTCTTCCGGGTGTCGTTCAGCCGCCACAGATCACTTGTATGCCGGACAGTGGCGACCACCTCATGGCCTTCGGCTACGAGTTGGCGAACGAGATGGGATCCCACAAAACCGGATGCCCCGGTTACAAGACAGCGCATTGTGCTCTTCCCACCTCACCAAGGGATTTGACCATGTGCTCAAGCATACCGTCGTTTAGGCCCGGGTAGACTCCAATCCAGAATACGTTGTTCATGACATAGTCGGCGTTGCGCAACTCGCCCACAACCCGATATTCGGCATCCTTATAGGCCGGCTGCCGCGTCAGGTTGCCGGCAAAGAGCAGGCGAGTACCGATTTTGCGCGATTCGAGATAGCCCGTGACCTGATCCCGCGTCAGCCCTGACTCCGGTTTGACTGCCAGGGGGAATCCGAACCAACTAGGATTGCTGCCGGGCGTTGCCGCAGGCAGCAGGAACACATCCTGGAGCGATTCCAGGCCGCTTTTGAGGACCGCGAAGTTTTCTCTGCGCTTGGCTATATATCGATCCAGCTTCTCAAGCTGGGAAACGCCCACAGCGGCCTGCATATCGGTCACTTTGAGGTTGTAGCCGACGTGCGAGTAGGTGTACTTGTGGTCGTATCCGCAAGGCAGAGTCCCGAGTTGCCAATTGAAGCGCTTGCCGCAGGTATTGTCCTTGCCTGGAGCACACCAGCAATCTCGCCCCCAGTCGCGAAACGATTCTACCAGCCGGTTCAACTGCGGACTTTCTGTGAGTACGCACCCGCCTTCGCCCATGGTGATGTGGTGGGCCGGATAAAAGCTCACCGTAGCCAGATCTCCGAATGTACCCACATTGCGATCCTTGTAAGTCGATCCAAGCGCATCGCAGCAGTCCTCGATCAGCCAGAGATTATGCTTGCGTGTGAAGGCGGTCACGGCATCCAGATCGAACGGATTCCCCAGGGTATGGGCGAAGATCACAGCCTTGGTGCGTGGGCTTAACGCTTCCTCTAGCCGCGCGATGTCGGCATTGTAGGTTCCCAACTGCACATCAATGAAGACCGGGATGGCCCGATTCTGAACAATGGGATTCACCGTGGTGGGAAACCCAGCCGCCACAGTAATTACTTCGTCGCCCGGCTTCAGTTGCCGCTCACCCAGCGTGGGCGAAGTGAGCACGGAAACTGCCAGCAGGTTGGCAGAAGACCCCGAATTGACCAGACGGGCAAAGCGCACACCGAGACGGCGTGCAAACTTGCGCTCGAAGTCATCCGAGAAGCGGCCCGCGGTTAGCCAGAAATCCAGGGAGGAATCCACCAGGGATTGCACATCTGCGGCGTCAAACACTCTGCCGGACACGGGCACGGGGCTTTGCCCCGCGACAAACGGCCGGTCTGCGGGAAAGGCCTCGCACGAATATTCCTCAACCAGATGCAGGATCTGCTTGCGAAGCTCCTCTGCTCGATTCATGTATCTCCTCAGCCGTGCTCAGTGTGAAGCGGCGTTGCTGGAGCTGTCTCAGCCTCGCACCGACCGACGAGCTGCCTATAGAAGCCGATCTGCTCTAGTGTAAGCGTCCGCGCATCTTCGCCGGAGTTCCATCGGCGATACCAGTCGGCCGTGAGCTGAAGAGCTTGCTTCAAGGGCAAAACAGGCTTCCATTGCAAAAGATTCGAAGCCCTTGACCAGTCGAGCTTGAGCGTCTGCGCCTCATGCGGGTGGACCTGCCGATCCATCTCCCAAGCCGGATTGCCACCCCAGTTGGAGGCCAACTCTCGAATAATCCATTCGACAGGCTTCGCGTCCGAACCCTCAGGACCGAAGTTCCAGGCGCTACCGTATTGGACACCACCTTCGAGCAGGCGCTCAGCGAGCTGCAAATAGCCCCGTAGCGGCTCAAGCACATGCTGCCAAGGGCGTATGGAGCGTGGGTTGCGAATTTGCAGTAGCTCTTCCGCGGCAAAGGCGCGAATCGCATCGGGGATAATTCTGTCCCTAGCCCAGTCGCCACCGCCGATCACATTGCCCGCCCGCGCTGAGGCAATTGCAACCCCATGTTGCGCATACTGTACAGGCGGGAAAAAGGAATCACGATATGCTGAGACGACCAGTTCCGCGCAGGCCTTGCTGTTGCTGTACGGGTCGTGGCCGCCGAGACGGTCGGTTTCCCTGTAGGGCCAAACCCACTCCTGGTTCTCGTAACACTTGTCTGTGGTGATTACGACAACGGCACAAACCGAGTCACAACTCCGTACCGCCTCGAGCAAGTTGACCGTGCCCATGACATTGGCAGCATAGGTGCCGACAGGATCGTCATAGGACTTGCGCACCAACGACTGCGCCGCCAAGTGAAAGACCACCTCGGGCCGGTGTTCCCCGAGAATTGATTTGACTCGCTCCAGGTTGCAGATATCGGCGATCTCCGAGCGCATTCCCAACGGCACATTGGCAAGATGAAACAAGCTTGGCTCAGTGTTGGGCTGCTGCGCGATACCGCATATCACGGCACCGAGTTCGCGCAACCACAGAGAAAGCCAACTGCCTTTGAATCCAGTATGCCCGGTGACGAGCACTCTCCGACCGTGCCAGAAACTCATTCCCACACCTTCCATGGAGCCTTGCCGGTTGCCCACAGGTCATCCAACACCCGTTTATCGTGAATCGTGTCCATAGGTTGCCAGAATCCTGTGTGCTGGTAGGCCGAGACTTGCCCTTCACTGACAAGCTTCTCCATCGGATCCCGCTCCCAGATGGTGGCGTCGTCTTTGATGTACTCTCCGACCCTGGGAGAGAGAACAAAAAAGCCGCCATTCACCCATCGGCCATCGCCACGAGGCTTTTCCATAAAGGTGCGCACGCGTGCATCGCCGTCCACCTCGAGCGCTCCAAATTTCCCCGTGGGCCGGGTAGCAGTCAGGGTCGCCAGCGTCTTCTGGCGCCGATGAAAGTCAATCAACTCCGAGATGTCTACATTCGCCACTCCATCGCCATAGGTAAAACAAAACGCTTCGTCCTCCGCAACATAGGGAAGAATGCGCTTCAGGCGACCACCAGTCATCGTGCTGGCACCCGTGTCCACCAATGTGACCCGCCACGGTTCGCATGCGTTGCGATGATACTCCACGCTGTTTTTCGTCAAGTCGACCGTAACGTCGGAAGAATAAAGGAAGTAGTCGACAAAAAACTCCTTGATAATGTGGCCTTTGTATCCAAGACAGATAACAAAATCATTGACGCCGTGCGCAGAATAGGTCTTCATGATATGCCAGAGGATAGGCTGCCCACCGATTTCGACCATCGGCTTTGGCTTGAGCACGGTTTCTTCGCTCAACCGGCTTCCAAGTCCGCCTGCAAGTATGACTGCTTTCATTCGCGTATCCTCAATTGTCCCAAAAAGCAAATAGTCTAATCCACCATGTCAACAAAGATCATCGCCTGTACATCGCAGACAGAGACAAAGACTGCCTAGAGGCTGTTTCATAAACAGGTTCGGCCTCAAGCCTGGCACTTTTGCTTGAGGCGGACGGTTCGATCGTCTTCTTGTCTGAGCCGGAAGCGATTCGAGTTGTTGGTTGACGGATGCGCAGTGGGCTTTGATTGACCCGCTGTTGCCTGAGCTCAAGCGCCGGCGGGATAACCGCGGCCGCTCATGGGCGTTGAACCCGGCCTGCCTTGAGGCCATTCTGTGGGTATTGTCGACGTAGCGGCGCAGCGATTTCTGCCCGACAAGTCTCCATCTCCGGCCACATGTTGGCGGCGGCTGATGAAGTGGTAGGAGCAAGACGTTTGGCTCGATGTCTGGCGCACATTGCTGGGCGCGCCGGATGGCGAAGGGTTGCAGGGAGATCGGCTTGAAAGTGCCTCTCCAGAAGAAGCTACGCTTGCGGAAGCCACGCTCGCCGAAGTCCGCGCCCCGAGATACAAAGGCCGCCCGCGGCAAAAGCCAAAGCCACTGATCGCCGACCGGGCCTACGACTCGGACCCACTGCGGGAACGGGTGAAAAAGCGAGCCATTGAGTTGATCGCGCCCTACCGGAAAAACAACAAACTCCGGCGTTATGAAGATGGGCGCAAACCGCGTCGCTACAAACTCAGGTAGATCATCGAACGAACCAACGCATGGTTTGGCCAGTTCCGCCGCCTTCTGGTACGCCATGAACATTTCCTCGCCACCTACAGAGCCTTCTTCTGCCTCGCCTGCCTCTGGATCCCACTCAGGCGGTGTTTATGAAACAGCCCCTAGTACCCGATTGGCATTTTGCATTCTCTGCCCTCTGTGTCCGCTATCGAAATTGCACTCCATTCTTCATTCTTAATCGGGCCGAAACGTGACCGTTCCTGTTCACAGCGGCATTGCAGAATGACCTGACACGTCTGATTAAATTTTACTAAATTGTACACTTAAATCGCCGGCAGCGGGCGCGGTGTGGGAGACGGCGACGCCGGGAAAGCACAAGAATTTCTCGATCGCTTCGAGTTCATCTCTGTTGGTCGGGCCATGAGCCATTACGCCACCTGACCCCGGAACCTTCACCAGGTTTTCTTGATCAGCGTATCCAGCGCAAAGCCGCCGTTGGGGTCGCGCGTGGCGCTGAGGGAGACGCGCGGCGAAATCCGGTACTCACCCTCAATGGTCTGGTCCTGCGTCGTGGCTACATTGGACGTGAAGGTGATGAAGAGATTTCCGGTGACGCGCTGCTGAATCGCGATCTGCGCTCCCGCCGGCCCCTGTTCGCTGTTGCCTGAGAGGACCGGATTGATGGAAAGCTGCGAGATGCCCGCTACTTTGGCGATGCGGCTCGTCACCTGGCTGGAAACCTGCGAAGCAATCAGGGATTCGGCCTCTTGATTTGCAGGCGTGGGGTTGTTGGCGGCAGCTTCGGTTGTCTGGCCGAAGGCTAACAAATGGATGATGTCGACAGACGGCAGAGCGGGATTGGAAGTATATTCGCTCCGCATCTGCTCGACCGGCCCGCTGAAATGAAGATCGATGTTGTACTGCTGAATGCTGGTGGTGAGGGTGATGTTGAGCACCGGCTCGGTGCGGGACGGATTGACGAATTGCACGGTTCCGCCGGTCAGCACGAAGCGGTCGCCGTGGAGGATAATGTCGCCGCCCGTTAGATTGACCCGGCCCAGGATCACCGGCTGCGCCGCCGTGCCTCGCGCTTCAATATTCGCCGAGCCGTTCACGCTGAACGTTCGGCTGGCAAGATCGATGTTGTTGGCGGCGTGGACGGCAATGTTCAGCTTGAGGTTCTGGCTGAATCCCTGCGCCGGCGGAGCGGCGACGCCACTGGAGAACTTTCCCACAAAACTGGTGAGGTCGAATCCGGGAGTGAAGGAAATATCAGCCAGATCGACCGCGCCCCCGAGAACCGCATAGGTGGGGGAGCCATTCAGCCGGAGGTTGGCGTCTATACTCTCGCGCAATCCCTGGGGATAGAGAATGCGAACATCCTTGGCAACGACGCCCACGTCGAAGTGAAGCTTGGGCCGGTAATCGACTCCGCCCGATGCAGTGATGGTTCCGCCGCCAACGGAGGCCTGAAACTTCGCGATATTGAGACGTTTGCTGGAGAGCTTGAGGACGCCATTTCCATTCTGCAGCCCAATCGGCACGTTGGGCGGCGTAAAACTGGCGTTGACAATGTCAATTTCTCCGCCCACGTTGCCTTGCGTCACGGGGCCATGTGAATCGATGTTGAACCGGATTTGTCCGGAGCTGTGCACCAGGGGATCGACAAGCTGTGCGAGCTGAAGATCGATCGAGCCGTGAACCTTCAGCGACATGGGCGCATTTCCGGCAACCGGAATGCTGGCTTGCAACTGCAGGTTAGTGTCGGTGCCGCGTATGACCGCCGGCTGCAAGTCGAAAGCTCCGTTCTTGTAGTCGCCCCGAATGGGCGAAACAGCCGCAAGGTGGACCACTCCATACGCCGCCTTGAGAATCGGGATCGTGACCTGCGCCTGAAGCAGCTTCCTCTCCCTAAGCGGGCCTTGGAGCGTTGCATGGATCTCCGTTTGTCCGGTCAGATTCGAAGCCTCTCCAGGTGAATAGATCGCGAGCAGAGGCTGCAACTGGATCACGTTGGTGTCCAGCGACGCGGTCGTGGGATAGTCGCCGCTCAGGTTAACCTTCGCCTTTGCCTTGATTGAAGTGTTGAGCGCTGTGGACGTGAGAGCCGCGTTGGCAACGTGATGGGCAACGTTCATTTGCAGCTTTAACCCGGAGACAGTCTGCGTTCCCACCGTCAGCGAGGGAATTTGAACCCCAGCGCTAAACTGAGGATCGCTGAAGCTGCCCTGGCCGGAGGCGTTGAGCGCCAGCACGCCTGAGGCTTTGACGCCCCGCTCCTTTAAGAATTGCAACTGGCCGATGTGGATTCCGTGCGAGCTAACTTGCGCCATGTACGTTTTCTGTTTCGGCTGCACAGTAAGGTCAACGCGCAACTCACCGGATAGAAGCTGAACCAGCGCGTCAGCTTTCATCTGATTGCCGGCAGCGGACAAGTTCAGTTTCGCCGATTGAATAGGCTGACGATATACCGTAAGCCTGGTCAGCGACAGAGTGCCGTTGCCCTCCGGATTCTCCTCGCTCCCATGAACATGAATATTGGCGCTCAAGTTGCCCGTCACTGGCATCGACTTACCAGAAAGTTGAGCGAGTTTCCCAATATCTAACCGCGACGCATCAAGCTGAATTTGAAATTGGCTCGACCTTGAGAACTTCCAGTCTTTCAGCCCGGCGCTGCCGTTGAATGCAATACGTCCCTGCGATGCGGCTTCGAGTTCGCCTTGCTGAAGGCCGACACCGTTTGGGCTTGCGTCGATCGTGGCGCGAAGGTATTTCCAGGAAGTGTCTCTTACGCGGAGATTTTCGGCGGTCAGTTGACCGGAAATCCGCGGAGCCAGCGTAGATCCCTGCACGGCTCCTTGAAATGACGCGCTGCCCGCCAGCTCAAGCGGCGCAGCCCCGGACACGTGGGTCCGAAATGCATTGGCCATTGCCGCCAGCTCGCCCAGGTCTTTGGTCTGGAACTGGACAGCCAGACGAGAGCGCTTGCCAACGGTTCCATTGAATTTCAGATTGGTTTGCGAGGTGCGAAGATAACTATTCGCGAGTTCCAATGTGTGGTTGCGATTGACGTAGATGGCGTGAATGACGCTGTTAACGGGAATCGCGGCCGGACTGGCCGCTCCATTTACTGCGCTGACGGGCGTGAGATGCGCGCCATTGCCTTGCGCGGTACGAGCTCTTGTCAACTTCCCGCTGAGTTTGGCGTCAGCTTGCGCCACCATGTCGCCGAATGTTTTTCCCCAGGAAGCACTGGCGGTTGCATTGAGGGCGCCTGACACCTCGATCCCTGTCCTGGTCCCCGCGGGAGCGATGGTGCGCTGAAGGGCTGCAAGGGACACTCCTCGCAAAGCCGCGTTGAATTGTGAATGGGCATCGCCCCCGCCGATATTCTTCATTGTTCCGTGAGCAGTTGCCTCGCCGCCGAGGACGCTGGCGTGAAGATAACTCAATGTGGCTTCGCCCTTCACCAATGAATAATGCCCCACTACATTGGTCAGTGCGGCGCGCATTCCGGAACCAGAAACACGAATGCGCTGGCTGGCCAGATCGCCGTTAACGGTGATCGTCTCAAGCAGCGGCCGCCCCACTTGGTCCCGATAACTCAGTGAGCCTGAGGTACGCAGGATTCCGGCAGGCAGAGCGGGGCGATTGAGGAGCGCCGCAATCCGGGCCCCGTTGACGGTTATGCTGTATTTCACCTGTGCCACAGGGTGGGTTCGGTAACCTTCAATTGCACCGGAGAGAACAGCTTGCAATGGAGCGCTTGAAAGCCGTGCTTCAGTCAGACGGAAGATGGATGGAGTCGCATCGAACCTTACGTATAGGTTGTGCGCGACGGGCCGGTAACTGCGGTATTTCAAATGACCGCCCGTATAGGACAGATTTCCGCTGTACATTTGCAGGCGGCTATTGAAGGATGCCTGGAACAACAGATGATGCAGATCTGCCGCGATGGCGCTCGGCCGGCTGTTGTAATAGATCTCGCCGCGATCGAGCAGCGCGTGACGGATTCCGAGAGTAAACACGTTGATCTTGCTGCCGCCGTCACTTTTTATGGCAGGAAGGTTCGACACTCCGTTTTTGCCAACCATAATCCACACCACAGGGTGATCGATGCGAAGATCGTCGAGATACCAGTGGCGGCGAAGGATGGATACGATGCGCACACTTACCTGAATACGATTGACTTCGAGCAGCGGGGGATTAGGGTGAGGGCTCGCCCCCGCCACGCGAATTCCATATAAGTCGACACTAAGATTCGACAGATGCACCGAGAAATTCTGTAATTTCACCGGAACGCCAAGCTTGCTGCTGGCTTCTCGCTGAGCCAGCCCGAGCAGATAGCGATGCGCCCCGTCGACATTGATAGTTGCCAACGTCACAGCTATGCATACGATCGCCAGACAAATCAAACCCAGCGCCGTCCATGCTACGGTGCGAAGGAGCCGGCGCAGCGGCCCTCGGGTCGAGGGACGGGAGGGTTCGGGAGGAGTTGCGGAATCTTCAATAATATTCATGGGACGCCTGCCGTCAAAACGCCTGGCCTATGGTGATGGAATATTGCGTCGAACTAACGCTGGGGTTGGTGTTGTTGAGGTTGTATCCCACGTCGAAGCGGATGGGGCCCACAGGTGTGTTGTACCGCAATCCAATTCCCACGTTGTTGCTATAAAGAGAAGTAAAGTCATTGAAGCCAACGTAGGGAAAAACGTCGCCGCCGTCGTAAAATAGCACAAATCCCAGGCCCTTCTTGACCCACGACAGCGGAATGCGTGCTTCGGAGTTTAGAATCAGCAGCTCGTGGCCGCCCTTGGGGACCTCTATTTGGGGACAGTTTGAAGTTTGCCCGCTGCTGCACACAAAAACCGGGCGCTGCGGCCCCGCGTCGTCCAGAGGAAAACCGCGGAGAGTGTTGCTGCCGCCCGTAAAAAACGTCTCGCTTAGAGGGACGAAGCTATGGTTGAACGGCTGGGCCAGACCAATCCGGACGCTTTCGGCCCATACGATGTGGTGGAAGGCTTCTTTGTAAAATGCCGACTGCGCGGTCAGCTTGGCGAAGTCCGCGGTCGAACCGAGCTTGCTCGTATTGAAGTCAAGCTCAAGGGAATCAAGTACGCCGCGATGCTCGTTCATGGGGTTATCGCGGGTGTCGCGGGTAAAATTTCCGGAGATCGTAGAAAGGCGGACGTTGAGGTCTTGCGTGGGCACAAGACCAGGGATCAGAAGCCGGGTGAGATCGGTTTTGCTATAGCTATACCGGAAGAACAAGATGGTTTTTTCAGCTTTGTCCACCGCGCGCTGAAACTGAACGCTGCCTTGCTGTTCTTGAGACGAATAGATGGGGTTTTCCTCGTCGCGGTCGATGGAGTACGACGTTGTAGCCCTCCACGGCGACCAGCGGAAGTTAGGATCGATGTAATAGACAGCACCGCGTTGATCCAGCCTTCCCGCGAAGGCAGTAAATGAAAAGGATTCGCCCTTGCCGCGCAGATTGTTGCGGGTGTACTGGAAGGTCCCGCGCGGACCCCAGAATGTTTTCTCGCTGGCGGTGAATTTCGACGGCAATCCGATGGGAGGAAGATTGGGAAGCGCGACCGTCCCGCTGGGAATGCTCCCGCCGCGTTCGATCACCTCGAATCCGAAACCATAAGTAATGGTGTTTCTCTGCGCTTCATGCACCTTGACAAGCACATCCTCGTTGTTCTGCGTGGTGATTTCTCGTTTGGGATCGACCTCGGCCCAATCGAAGACGCCGGTGTGGTTGTAGAGGTTGCTTCCGGAAGTCAGCAGCGCTGATTCGGTGAGGGGGCGCGCGGGCTTGATCTGCGCAACGTCGCGGTCGATGAGCTCCTGGTTTGTGTGCTTGCGTCCTAAAGTGATTACCCTTGCCGTCATCACGCGCGGGCCTTCGTAGATGTGGTAAACCACATTGATGCGGTGGGGTTGCTGTTTGGAGACCTGTGACGCTGTCTCGTGAAAGCCGGCATTGAGATAACCGGCCTTGAGGTAATTGGCGACGATGGCGGCGCGGTCGGCCTCCACATGCGCCTGCGAATAAGGCTGACCGGCGCGGATCTGGAGGCCGCCGGGCGCAAACTTCGATTCGGGAAACGTGGCCGCGCCCTCAATAGCGATCGAATTGACAAGGTCACGCGGTCCCTCATCCACGCGGAAATACACTTCGATATTGCCGTTGCTGTTTTTAACCGACGAGCTGACTTTGACGTTGCTGAAACCCTCAGACTTATAGATCCCTGTGAGATTTTTGATACTGTCGCTTACGAGTTTCTGGCTGAAGTCGCCGTGGGACCAGAAGACAAAGCTCTTCTTCTTGACTGCAATGCTGGGAGTCAGTTGGGACGACGACAATTTGGAGTTACCTGCTAGGTGCACGGAAGTTACCCTATGCTTCTTTTCTTTTTCGATGCGGTAGAACACGGTGTCGCCGCTTTTGACGGTCTGAAGTTGCGAATCCACTTTTACATCGAAGTAGCCCTTGCCCTGAAAGTAAGAAACCAGCGCCTGTTGCCCTTCCAGAACCGCTTCTTGATCAACGCCGATGCCCTGATACACGGGCAGCAAGGATTTGCGGTCCCAGCTCCATAGGTGAGCGCCGATGATTTTCACATGCGTGGGCACGCCGGGCTTGACGCCGAAATGGATGTCTGCGCGATTGGTGGCGCCGTGGTACTCGGCGCCCTCGACTTTGACCTGGGCGCCGAGATAACTCTGCTTGGCGAGTTGGTTGCGAAGAAAGCTAGTTCCCCTGGTCACGGTGCCGTGTTTATAGGTCTTCCCAGGGCGGATGGCGGCTGCGTGCAAGCGGGCCCACAGGCCGGTGAGCTCATGATGCAGATGTGCAGTATCGCCTGTTGGAGCGCCCTGGATGTCGACGGATCCGAACTTGGCTCTTGGGCCCAGTGTGGTGTGAAAGACAACGTTAGCGATCTTATGCGCGGAATCGACCTGGACCTGGGTTTGTACTTCGGCCTGAAAATAGCCTTCGCGCCGAAAGAAAGCGAGCAGGCTGCGACGGCCGCTTTCGACGTCGGCAACGTTGAACGGCGTCTGAATGGGATAATTTGCGGCCTGGATCAACTGAGCGTAAGGGAAATGCGCAGCTCCAGGAAATTCGAAGATGCCGAAATAGACGGCGGGCTCGAGTACGAAGAGAACCTGAATGCCGCTGGCCTCGGGTTCGACTTCAACCCTGACGTAATCGAATTTTCCAGCAGCCTTGAGCGCCGCAACTGTACGGCGGATGTTTTCGAGCGAAAACGGCTGGCCGTTCTTTTGCGCCAGTAGCGACTCAAACTGAGAAATCTGCAAACCGGGCCGGCCGCCGATTTGTAACGAAGAGACCTGCTGACCCTCGTAGGAAGAGAGCATCTGCTCAGTTTCCGGCGTATCCCTGGGGACCTGAATCGGCTCAGGTTTGTTTTGCGCGAGGAGGGGGAACCGGCAGAGAGCGAATGACAGAAAAAGGATAGCTAGCGGAACCATGGAACCACACCGCATTTTGCGGTGGCGTCGAGGCGATATTTGCCGGCGAGAATACACGCATAGAGACTACGCGTCACTTGCAGCTATGATGCGCGGTAAGCCCGGTTGGTTTGATTACGCGTGTTGCCGTGCCGGGGCGATGGCCATTGCGAGCGGCTCGGCGTCATGCGCTCCGCATCCATACCAGAAGAAAGGCCACAGTCGATTAACGAGGCCCGGCAATTCCTGGCGGCAACCACAATGCGGATCGGTCTGGCAACCGGCTTGAACAGCGCGTCTGGAAAGCAGTGTCTCATTCGCCGCTGGAATCCTTGTGGAATCTGCAAGGGATTCCGGTGCGTGACCTGGCGAAGCGCACATGGAATTCGCTGCTTGCCGACCGCATCTTCGGGCACGCGGCGGAGTTGGGCTTCTACTTCCTTTTCTCTCTGTTCCCGACGTTGTTTTGCGCGAGCGCGGTGATCGGACTGGCGGCGCGGTCGGCTCACCATGTCTATTTCCAGATTCTCAACTATCTGTCTTTGGTGATTCCCACCTCGGCGTTGGGCGCAGTCCTGACCACTTTCAATCAAACTGCGGCGGCGGCCAGTTCGGGCAAGGTGACCTTCAGTTTAATCGGTGCTGTGTGGTCTGCCGCTGTCGGTATCTCGGCGATCCAGGACACGCTGAACGACGTGTACAAGATCAAGGACTCGCGATCCTACGTGGCGGCCCGGATCTACGCTATCGGTCTCACGATTCTGCTCACCGCCATTGTCAGTTTCGGATTGGCAGCGATGTTTGGCGGCAACCTGGTTGCCTCGTTGGCCTATAGCGAAATATCGAGCCATGGTCTTGCCACGGCTGTAGAGATCGGCGCAAGAGTGGCCGCGTGGACCATCGCCACAGCGTTGCTCGCGCTCGGCTTCGCAGTCGTCTACTATTGGGCGCCCGACTGGAAGGAGCGGCGTTGGCGCTGGTTCACGCCCGGCGGAGCGATTGGAATTGTCTTATGGCTCCTCGCTTCGCTGGGCTTACGCATTTATCTTCATTTCTTCAATAACTTCTCCGTCACATATGGGTCCCTGGGCGCAGTGATTATTTTGCTCATGTGGTTCTACATCACGGGGTTAATGGTGCTGCTGGGCGGGGTCATCAACAGCGAAATTGAGGCCGAGGCCGTGAAGAAGCATCTCGCGGGCCACGCAATCGAGGCGCAAGAACCGCAGCCCGCAGCGTGACCGGGGGAATGCTGGCAAAGACACGAAACCCTCTGCCATCCCGGCCATCGCCCAAACAGCAGAGGGTCTCGATTACCGATTCCTTCGCAGCCCGCCCGTGTCATCGGCCCTAGATCGCTCCACAAGGCGCGACCCCAGTGGAGCGACTACCACCGTAACACGCAATCACGCATACCCCCGCTCGGTCCAGCTTTCGCCGGAGCGAATCAGCGGCCACTGCGAGTCGTCGAATCCGGGGCTGGCCCAGGCGGGACTGTCTCCGGGCGGAAGCGCCACAGGCCGTCGAGCGAAGCTATGGGTTCGCGGCCCGTGACCAAGCTGAAGGTCTGCGCGCGAAGAGCGGTTGCCAAGAGGGCGACGAGCAGGCTGAGCAGAGGGACCTTACGCATGCAGAACCTCGGCAGGTGTGAAGGTGAGAGTGAGGACGGTGATGTCGTCTTCCTGGCCGTGGGACTGCGCGGCTTGCGCGATCGCCTCGGCGGATTGGGTGCTGATGGCGGCGGCGCGGTCGAAGCCGAATAGCTCGCCCGCCGCGTTGCGCGCCTCCACCACGCCGTCGGAGAGAAAAGTCAGCGTATCGCCGGGAGCGAGGTGACAGACCTGCGTAACCGGCTGGAGTCCCTCCGCCATCCCCAGCGGCAGCGAACCTTCGAGCTCGATCCCGCGGCCGTTGCGATAGGGCGGCAAATGCCCCGCGTTCGCCAGGTGCAGCGTGCCTTCGGGGCTGAGCGTGGCGGCCAGGCAGGTGGCGAAGTGACCGCTCGAGCATCCCATCAATTGCGCGTTCAATTCCGCGAGAATGGCGGCGGGGTCCGAGGTTTGGCGGGCGCGAGCGCGAGCGGCGCCCACCAGCACGGCCACCAGCATGGCCGCGCTCACGCCTTTGCCGGAAACGTCGCCGATGACGATGAGGATAGAACCGTCCGGCTGGGAAATGGTCTGGAAAAAGTCCCCGCCCACGGTCTGCGCGGGCCGGTATTCGATGTCCACCGACCACGCAGGGGAGCGAACGCCCTCCGGCATCAGCACGCCCTGCTGCAACTGCCGCGCCTGTTCCAGATCGCGCGCCAGCGTCTCCCGCTCCACCAGCTCGCGATCGCGATTGGCGAGGAAACGGTGCAGGGAAAGCGCACCGACAATAAGCACCATGAGGACGCCGGCGAGGTCGGAATAGCCAATACCGATGCCGTAAAAGTAGAGTTTCTCCGGAAAGTGGAAGGCCACCATGAGCGGGATGCTGACACTGCTGAATTCCAGCAGCACAATGGGAGCGGTGGCCAGCAATGCGGCGGTGCGGTCGCGGCGGAAACCCTCCACCAGCACCGCCAGAAGCAGCGCGCCGAGGGCGAAAGAGAGCGCGAGCGCGGCTGTGTTGCACCCGCGCAGCAGAGCGTGGCTGGCGAAATGCAGGTCGAGCGTAGGCGATTCAAAACAGAAATCCACGACGGCGTACAACGCGGTGAGCATGGAGGCGGCGCGTGCGATCCACCGCCGGTTGCGCAAACCGAACCAATTCCACCAGAAGAGCAGCCAGCAGAGCTCGAGAGCCGGGGTGAAGATGACATGAGTCCAGAATTCGCCCGCCCACATGGAAGCGTGGGGGTTGAGAGCCCCGATAACCCAGCAGCCGGCGGCGCCAAGCCCGGAGACCAGGGCGAGGAACAGCCATACCCAGGCGCGGTCCCGGCGGTTGGCGATTCCCGCCCACAAGGCCAGTGGCGCGGCCAGCAGGCAGAACAAGACGGTGAGCAGGTAACCGAAGGTTCCGAGCCACTCGGCGTTCACATCTACCCGGTATATATAGGAGATGGCGGAGGCCGACCCCAGAATTGGCGGCATGTGCAGGCCGCCGGCGTCGGGCCAGCGCAGCGGAGTGACCGCGGACATGTAAAAGCGGAGAGCGATTTCCATTTCTCCGTCTGCACCGGGAGCCGGCAGGCGCAGGGCCGCCGGCTGGCTATAGTGGAGCGTCACGCCGCCGGGGTGAAACTCGCCGTGCTCGCCCATGTACTGCCCGTTAGCGAAAAGCTGGAAAGCGTCGTCGAAGTCCTGGGGCATTTCCAGCCAAAGCGGTTGGCCCGCATCTTCGACGCGGATGCGCAGCCGGTACCACGCATAGCCCACCAGATTGGGATAGCCGCGCTGCGTCCATCCGGGAACGTAGGGCACCGCGCCGAATTCGAGGTCGAAGGAGCCGGTGGCCGGCTTCACTTCCATCGAATCCCATCGCGAATCGTCAAAGCCGGGCTGCGCCCACAGCAGCGCGCCGTTGACCACCGGCGAGTCGCCGGGAGCGAACTTCCACGGCCCCGTGAGCGCCACGGCCGATTCGCCGAGGACGATGGTCTGTTGTGGGGTCTGTTGGGGCGTCTGCTGCGGCTGCGCCGGAGCTGCCGGCCGCGTGGCGGCAACGGCCAAGGCGAAAAGCAGGAACGCCCGCGGCCAGCGCATGATTCCTGACGCGGCTTTAAGCATAGGCAACCTCGGATGCGGCAAGGTGAAGCTGAGGAAGCCGAAACCCAAAGAGGCGAATTTACGCATGGAGCACCTCGGCGGGAGCAAAGGTGAGGGTGAGCACGGTGATATCGTCTTCCTGGCCGAAGGCCTGCGCGGTCTGCGCTATTTTTGGAGCGGATTCGGTGCTGATGGCGGCGGCGCGGTCGAAACCGAAGAGCTCGCCGGTGGGGTTGCGGGCTTCGACGACGCCGTCGGAGAGCAGGGTGAGGAGTTCGTCCTGAGCGAGCGAAAAGACGGTCTCGGGATAGACGGCATCGGCGGCGAGGCCGAGGGGCAGTCCGTTCTCGACGGCTATTTCGTGGCCGTTTGCGTAGGGTGCAAGATGACCGGCATTGGCGAGGGTGACTTTGCCGCTGGAGTCGATGCGGACGATGAGGCAGGTGGTGAATCCATTTTTGCTGCGGGCCAGCATGCGCTGATTCATGGCGGCGAGAATTTCGGATGGATTGCGGGTGTAGTGCGCGAGGGTGCGGAAAGTGCCGACGAGCAGGGAGACGGTCATGGCGGCGGGCATGCCCTTGCCGCTGACGTCGCCGATGGCGATGAGGACGCCTCCATTGTCAGCGGGGACGATCTGGAAGAAATCGCCGCCAACCTCACCGGCGGGCATATAAACGCTTTCTATCGAGAAGCCGGGGACCGAGGGGAGTTCCTGGGGAATGAGGAGCTGCTGGACCTGCTGGGCGCTGCGGAACTCCTCGTCGCGTTGATTCTGCCGCCGTGTCTGCTCGGCCTGATAGCGCCACGCGGCATAGATGATGGCAGCCAGCAAAAGCGTGTTGAGGACGGATTGGGCGTCGAACTGGTTGCCGGCGATCGAGAAGAGCGGTTTCTGGAACGGGGCCCAGAAGGTCCATCGGGTCCAGCGCACACCGAGGCTGAACCAGTTGCCAAGCGCCTGAAAGAGGTCTGTGAGCATGGCGACGATGGCAAGGAACCAGCGCGCCGCGTCCAGCCGGCGGCGAAAAGCGAAGATGACCAGGACGACGCCCCACGCTTCGGTCAGCAGGGCAGGGATGGTCATGGCGACATCGAGCGCGAGAAAGACGTGATGGGGCCAGATGGTCCAGTTGAAGAGCTGAAGCGCGCCGTCGCCGAAATTGCCAAAGACGGCCACAGCGACCATCCACCAGGTCCAGCGGACGAGGCGTGGACTGTCACGCAGGCCGAGGAGATAGAGGAGCAGGAACCATAGGGACACGTCCTCAATGCAGATGAAGGGGGCGACGAGGCCGTAGCTCCAGCGGAAACTGAGCAGGCCGGGGAAGCCGACCACTGCCAGCAGGGGCAGGGGATGAACGGTGTAGAGAGCGAGCCAGAGAAGCATCCGCTGACGGCGATGACGGAACCAGGCGAGCAGGGCGAGTGCAGCGACGATACTGCACAGGAATGCCAGACCGAGTTGCCAAAGATTGGCGCGGAGCCAATCGTACCAGGCGGCCTGGTCGCGATCGGCTAACGCCAGGGCGCTGCCGAGCAGGGGTGTCCCGGTCAGGCCTCCTTCGTCAGGAAAGCTGTAGTAGACGTAGGGCGCCTTCCAGACCCGAATGGCCAGGACGCCGGATTGGGGCGGTCCCAGCGGGACAAAGGCGGGAAAATGCGGGCTGATATCAGTGACTCCAGCGCCGGCCTGGTCGTACCAGACGGGGTCCGGCGGGAGCTTGCCGTAGCTTCCGACCAGTCGGCCGTTCCAGAAGACCTCGGCGGCGTCTTCCATCCCAGGCAGAACCAGGACGAGTTGCCATCCTGCATTAGCCTCCCGTGGAGGTGGGAGGGAAATGTGCCGCCGGTACCAACCGAAGCCGGTGAGGCTGGGGAATCCCTGGCCTTCCCAGGGACGGCCCACCCGGATGCGTGCCCAGTGCGAGTCGTCGAGATCGGAGAGGGCGTATGCCGGATCGTCACCGGGATGGAAGGCCCACGGGCCATCGACAGGGACGTAGGCCTTGCCGAGGTTCTCCGCGATGAAGGGAGCGTCCGCGGCAGTTGGAGGCGGCTGCGCGGGAACGAGGATGGCCGGGGCAAGCAAACCGGCAAACAGCAGAGCGCCCCCAGGAGCGGTCTTTCGGAGACCGGCAGCCAACCTGCCCCATGGGAGTGCTGCCGAAAAACGCACAACCCGCGTGGATCGTCGCGCCATGAAAGAAGTCCTCTTTTGCCGGGGAAGCTGCTGTTGCGACTATATCTGTTCGACAGCGTATTGAGGAATCCAAATGTGAAGAACCAGATGAGGGACTGCGCCGGATCTGGGCGGCATTTCTCCGAAATGGGAACACGGCAATAGTGACTTTTGGGGCCAATATGGATCGAGTCGTCGCTCCTCGGCACAATGTTGACGAATGTGGGCGTGGATGACTTGACCGATGGCGCGGCTTGCAGTGTCTACAGGTGGACCAGACCGCGCTGCAGCGCGGTGACGACCGCCTGGGTCCGATCGCTTACATTGAGCCGCATCAATATCACGCTGACATGACACTTCACAGTGGATTCCGTGATGCCCAAATCGGTTGCAATCTCCTTGTTGCTCTTGCCCCTGACGATCAGGTCGAGTACTTCGCGTTCGCGAGCGCTCAGGTCGCAATTCGGGATGCGCGAGGACAGGACTCGGGAGACAGGCGATGGAAGAAAGCGTCCGCCGGTGTGGACGCGGCGCAGTGCGCTAACCAGGGCGTCGTGCGGCATTCCTTTGACGATGTAACTGCGCGCGCCAGCCGCCAGCGCCTGGTGAATATCCTCGTCGCCTTCATACGTAGTGAGCACAACGAACTTGGCGCTGCGATGGCGGGCCATCACGGTACGAATGGTCTCCACGCCGCTCATTCCCGGCAAACGCAGGGCCATCAGCGTAATATCGGGCAGATGTTTTTCAAAGAGCTCGACGGCCTCCTCGCCGTTTCCCGCCTGGGCGACGGTGGTCATGTCCGGCGTGGCCTGGATGATGGCTGAGATGCCGATGCGCATGATGGGGTGATCGTCGACCACAAGGACGCGAATCTTCGCGTGTTCCTTCAATTCTGTCTGTGGGTCCATTGCTTTCATCGATTCATCTTCGATCTCTTTTGCGATCGATGGCAAGTGGCGACTCTTTGAAGTATCCGCGCGTGTTCCCTGGGCTGAGCGCAGCTTCAGTTCGCGCAGCTTCAGTTCGCGCAGCCTCAATTATTGCCCGCCGCTGTCGATCGTCAACTGGTACTCGGGGATAAGATGGATGCTCCTCAGGCCAACGGCCTGGCCGTGCGCAGGAGGATCCAGTTGCCGGGGCAGTTCGAAATAGACCGGAGCGTCGCCGCGGAGCGGCAGAATGCTCAGAGTGAAGCTGCCGCCGCCTTGCGGGTCGAGAAAGCGTCCGAGGCCGACCGTCCAGGGCTGGCCGTTGTAGAAGTTGTCTGTCAGGAGACGGTGCGCCGAGTAGAAGCGCGCCACATCGCCAAGATAGTCCATTTGAAGATAGAGATTGCTGAGCCCGCCTATGGACCCCGGCGGAATGGTGATGGACCATTTGGCAGCCTCGGGCAGCGCGGATGCAGGAGGTGCTTCCGCGACGCCGTCATGACGCCCGCTTGGATCGGGGCGGATCTTGACAGGAGGGGCGATGCCGGCAATCTGAATCTGCCTGCAGACGAGATTGATCTTGCGTTGTCTGGCTTCAGCCTCGAAGCTGACCCTATGCGCCGTGGAGGCGGCCTGCGTCAGGGGCAGACTGGCACGAAGCGGAGCGGCGAGCGGCGGCACGATGGTGAAGGCAAAATGGGGCGTGGCGCGGGAGCGCAGCCAGATGCGCTCCGGGTGCGTGTCTGGATCGGCGATGAAATCCTGCTCGGTAATGAGCAGATGTTCTTCGCCGCCGATGCGAACCTTCCATGCATCCTCGGCCTGTTCGGCGGTGAGCACGACGAGGCGGACGGCTTTGCCCTGCGTTGAAACCAGGTCGATGGAAGAATTCGGACCCGGTTTGAACGCGTTCAGATAGATCGCGCCAGAGGCGGTTGTTCTCGTGCCGCTCGCTGAGTGGATCGAACGAACGCTTACCGCATCGAATGCGAATTCGACGGGAATTCCGGGAATGGCTTCAAAATAAAGCGCGGTTGCGCCATCTGCCTCGATGCGCGTGAACACTTGCGCGGTGCTGTAGCGAATGGTGGCGCCGCCGACGTGCAGATTGAACGGCCAGATGAAGTAAGCGCCGGAGGGAATATCGACGGGATGGCGCGGAACCGCGAGCACGCCATCCGGCAGGCGCACCTGAAATTGAGTTGCCGGCCGCGCGGGCATCGAGTAACCGCGCACGAAGTTATTGAAGAAGATGAAGCCCGAGTCTCCATTGGAGCGCACCGATGCGCGGGGAACGGTAAAGTCGGAGGGGCTGGCCGGGAAAACGGCCGGTGCGTGAACCATCATGGGGGCCAGTTCCGATCCGAATTCGTCCACGAAATACTGAAAGACTTTGAGCTTGCGCAGCGAGGCGCGCTCCTGGCCAAACTCGCCGATGGGCGCTTGAAAGTCATAGGACTTGATGGGCAGGTCGTTGGGATAGCCGGTCGCCTGCGACTCTTGAAGCGTGGTGAGTTTTCCATCCGGATTCTCGCCGCCATGAAACATATAAGTACCGTATAAGTTGGCTCCGGAGCCGAGCATAACTGGAAACATGGCGGCTATGTCGTCTGAGTGAATGACGGGGCGGCGATGATAAGTGTCTTCAATGCCGCCGCCGATCTCGGCGGTGAGGTAGGGCAGTTGGTATGGCGCAGCCGCGTCAGCCTCGGGGGCGCTGCTTTCGGCGCCGGGGTTGACGTTGGCCGATACCCGGCTCTTGAAGCGAAACGCATAGACCTCTGGCGGAGGCAGCTTGCGGATCGAACGGCTCCAGGGTGCAGCCGGGTAGCCGCCGCCGTACACGGGGATGACTGCGCGCCGCGGAACGACGGCATTGTCCCATCCGGTGACCACGTAAAGCGGAACGTCAAGGCCGCTGGCGATGGCGATCTTCTTCAGCTCGAGGATGTGCGCGTCGCCCGCGCCGGGGCCGCGCTTCGAGTACTCGTTTTCAAGCTGAATGCCGATGACCGGACCGCCGTCTTTGAACAGCAGCCCTTTGAGTTGCTCGCCAATCTGGCCGTACCAGGTACGAACCGACGCGAGATAGACGGGATCGTTCACGCGGGTTGGCCCTTGCTTGACGACCCAATCGGGCAGTCCGCCGTTGCGCACCTCGGCATGATCCCAGGGGCCGATGCGCGCCACCAGATACAAACCGTGTTTGGCGCACAGTTCGGCGAAGGCGCGCAGGTTGCGCTGGCCGCTCCAGTCGAACTGCCCCTCGATCTCCTCGTTATGGATCCAGATGACGTAAGTGGCCACTATATTGACGCCGGCGGCCTTCATCTTGAGCAGTTCCTCTTCCCACTGCGCCCTCGGATAGCGCGAGAAGTGGAACTCTCCCATAACCGGGAGCCAGGGCTTTCCGTCGAGCGTAAGGTAGCGGCTGTTCACGCCCAGAACGGCGCCGGAAGGCGAGGTTGCGGACCCTTCGTCGTAGAGCGCGGGTCCGGGTTCGGTGAAAGGCTGACTGGCGTCGATGCGAACGATCGTGCGCGGCTGTGCATGAGAAGCAGCGGCTGCCCAGATGCAAGCCAGCAGCAGCGCTCCCGACAACAGGCCCGAGCTTTTGCGCCCCTGGGGCAGATCTCTGAGGACCCATAGTACGAAAGAGGACATTGAAGATCGGCTCCGAGCGGGCCGGCACCTTGATGGACGCATTTGTGCTCCTGCTCCTAGAAAACAATACTCTAAGCGCGAACACCGGATTTTGAATCCGCCGAAAGTCCGACTGAACCGCCGCGAGCTCGATGCGCAGGCGGACACTTTCCCGCGTCATTTTGCGCTGACATTTTATTCCACCTCGGATATGGCGGCGAACACCGAGATTTATGGCGGAACGCAACCTTCCGGTTGCATAACTGCCGCGGGCGACGTGTGGTTTCCGGGCAATCTGGGACCGATTCACGTTCTCCCGTTTGAACGCTCGACCTTGCCGCCGCCGCCGCTGCGCATTCAGTCGGTGCTCGCCGATGGCGTGACCGTTCCGCCGATCGAGCCGATCGTATTGCAGCCCGGCAACCGCCGCTTGCAGCTTTCCTTCGCCGCCATTCAACTCCGTTCCCAGGACGACGTTCGTTTCCGTTACATGCTCGAAGGCTTTGAGAAGAAGTGGAGTGCGCCGACCTCGGCGCGCACCGCCGACTACACCAACCTGTCGACGGGCCGTTACCGCTTTCGTGTACGCGCCTTTGAAGTCAGCAGTCCCGATGCGGTCACCGAAACGTCGATTGCGGTCAGGCAGTTGCCGTTCTTCTATCGCACCTGGTGGTTCATGACCGCCTGTGCGCTGCTTGCGATTCTATCGATTTATGCTGTCTATCAATATCGCGTGAGGCAGGTGCGGGCCAGGGCCGAAGCGGTGCTGGAAGAGCGCAGCCGGGTTGCGCGCGAAATGCACGACACCGTGATTCAAGGCTGCACCGGGGTTTTCGCTCTGTTGGAAGCGCTGGCGATGGAGGCCGCAAAGGTGGGCCAGGACGGCGGGTTGATGGAATTTGCGCGCATGCAATTGCGCACCACCATCGATGAGGCTCGCGACGCCATCTGGAATCTGCGCAAATCCGACGGAGAGGCGGACCGCCTCGGCGGGAACCTCGAAAGTATGGCCCTTCAGGCCGGCGACGAGTTCCATCTTCCCGTTTCCTGGTCGATGAGCGGATCGCCTTTTGGCGTGAGTCCTCCCGTGGCGCACGATCTGCTGATGGTGGCGCGCGAGGCAGTCTATAACTCGGTGTTGCACGGGCGCCCGGGGCGAGTCGATGTCGCGCTCGCGTATAGAAACCGCGAGTTGATCCTTTTGCTGGCCGACGATGGCTGCGGCTTCGACATGAGAGCAGTTGAAGCCTCCAATGGCCGCCACTTCGGATTGAAGGGGATGAGAGAAAGGATCGAGCGCTCGGGAGGCAGATTTCGCCTGACCACCGCGATCGGCAAAGGCGTCCACATCGAGGTGCGGCTGCCGCGGCGTCGTTGAAGATATGGTTCTGTTGTCAGGGACCGGTGGCCGAATGCAGATCGCCTGGCGCATAAACCGCATCAATCGACGGTTACGGCAATCTGGACGGTTTGCGCAATGTTGCCCGTCGATCCGGTCGCGGTGATGGTCAGTGTGCCGGTCTCCGATTGAGGCCCAGTGGAACCTCCGCCTCCGCCGCTGCCTCCACCACTGCCTCCTCCACTGCCACCGCCGCATGCGGAAAGACTTGCGGCGACGGCAAGCACACCCAGCAGCATGAAGAACCCGCGCAGAGGAGCACGGCAAAAAATCCTCTTTCGCTTTGTGCCGACGAACAGGAGAAGAACTCCGCCAGGCAGCCAGCAGAGGGCTGCGTCCGCGGCGTTTTGCGGGGGCCGGCCGTGGAGCGGCCGCAGAGAGGCGATTGTGGAAGGCGCGGTAATGGTGACTGTCCCGGTGAGTGCGCTGTTGGAGCCATTGAGCGTGAAGCTGGCGGGATTGAAGCTGCATGTGACGCCCGCGAGCGTCGAGCTGCAGCCGAGAGAGACCGTGCCCTGATAGCCGCCGCTCGGGGTGACCGTGAGTGTCAGATTGCCGCTGGCTCCGGTGGCGAGGGTTATGCTGCTCTGGCTTGCGCTGAACGTGTAAGTGGGCGTGGGCGGCGTGACCGATCCGGCTTCAGTGATGTGGGCGGGAACGACCTGCCACAACTGGCTGTTGTTTGCGGGCACGATCCAGTCGAGGTCGGTGGCTGAGGGAGCTTGCTGCTGGATGGCGCTGGAATCCGCGGCGGTGAGAACCATTCCGCTCGCTTTGTTGACGAGGGTGTAATTGCCGCTGCCGCCGGTGACGAGATTCCATTCCTGGGAAGCATCGTCGGCCGACGCGGCGTTGAGCACAACGGCGCTGCCGGCAGAGCTCGAACCGGAGCTGTCGAGAACCTGCGCCGCCGCGCCCGCGCTCCCATTCAAATTGGCAATCTGCAGATAGCCGTCCCCGTTGCTGGCGATGGACCACTGCTGGCTCAGGCTGGCGCCGCCATCGCTGGTTGCGGTTCCCAGGGGCGTGCCTGAGGATCCGGCGGAGCCGGCTGTGCCCAGAATCTGCCCCGTGCCAACGTTGATCAGCTTGTAAGCGAGCGACGGATCGAGCTTGCCGCCGAGGGCGTCGGCGCCGCCAAGAATAGCGGAGTAATTTTGCGCCGTGGAAAGCGACGTGCCGGAAGTGTCTGCGTTATCGAAGAGAGTGAGGCCGTTCCAGACATAGGTGCCGTCGGTGCGTCCGTCGCCGTTGGTGAATCCGCCGCCGGTGCTGGCGGTGTTGACGCCTTCCGGGTCCCAGTAGTCCATCCCCATGCCGAGATGGTTCGGCAAACCCTTCAGAACGTTGTTTACGTCGATGAGAAACTGGCGTTGGCCCGCGACGGTGTCCTTGTACCAGGGTTCGTTGGCGTCGAAGCCGCTTTCATAATGCTCGCCAACCTCAATAAGAAAGACAGGCACTCCGAGGGAGTTGGCCGCATTGGTGAGCACGGTCTGCTCGACGGGCCGATTGCTGGGATTGGAGGCCGCTGCCTGGGCCGCGGCGAGCGGGCCATGAAAGAACGGATAGTAGCTCTGGCAGATGGCGTCGAAGGGAATCGAGTTGCTCTTTGCCTCGGTGAAGAAACTGGTCAGGTTCCACGCGGGCGTGACGTGAATGCAGCGCAGCGGAGGCGGAATCGCCGCTCCCAGAGATGTATCGGAGGAGGCGTCGAGAACGGCCTGCATAGCCTGCTGTTCGACGGCGGCGAAGTTGCTGAAGTTCGTGCCGGGCGAGGCGAGCGAGCCGAACAGCCCGGTGTCAACTTCATTGCCGATGGTGACCATGTCGGGCATTGCGCCCGCGGCGCGATAGGACTCGACCTCGGACTTGACGTAGCTGTAAACGGCGCTCTCAAGCTGGGTGAGGTTATAGCCCGACCATGCGCCAGGAACAGCATTGGACGATGCGCCGTCGTAGAACAGCGTAAGCTCAACCGACATGCCGAGTTGTTTGGCGCGCTTGGCGAGATTCAGATCGGCCGCATCGGTTTCTGCATAGCAGCCATTGCCTGTGCAAGTGGCCGGAAGAGCGCTGGAGCCGTTCAGGGTGAAAGTCTGGTAGGGCGGCGCGGAAGTGGGCCGGATGCGGACCATATTTACGCCGTGACTCTTCAACATGGCGAGCACATCGGAGGCCTGACCTGCATCCTGCCACCAGGGCAGGCTGGCTGCGCCCCGGTCGGTTTCCTGCTTTTCGAGCAGTACGCCGTCCACGCCGCGGAAGAATGGCGGCCGCAGCAGCCACTGCTGGCTCTGCGTGGCGGCAGCCCCCAGGGCCGTTTGATCCAATGTTGCGCCGGCGGACGAAGCGCCGCCGGAGACATCGAGCACAAGACCGGCGCCATGGTTAGTGAGCGTGCAATAACCGTTGCCGGCGGCGGCAAGGGTCCATTGCTGCGTGGCGGAAGAGAGCGAGCAGGTGTTCTCGACCGTCGTGGTTGACCCGCTGCCAGCGGCGCTGTCGAGGCAGAGGCCGTCCGAGATATTGCTGATGGCCCAATCGCCGCCGGGCAGATGCGTGAACGCCCAGCGCTGCGTGAGGCTGGTAAAGCTGCGGCTCGCAATGACCACGGGCTGGCCGGGAGTGGTGGAACCGCCGTCAAGATCGGCCTGGAGACCGGAAAGCTGATTGATCAGATAGTAGGTTTGGCCGTTGATGGGGTTGATGTCGACCGGCTCAGTGGGTTGCTGGGCGCGGCCGGGGACGACCGTGAGAGCGGCTGCGAACACGAGGAAGAACAGCACCCGGAATTGGCGCCAATTGAGCGCAGCCGGCCGTGAATCATGGCTCCCCGTGCTGGAAAAAGTCATCGATAGCTCACTTTCGAAGAGTGGAGGAATAGACCCCGATTCTGCTCAACCTTGCGCATCTTGCAGGAACCGAAAGCACGCGCATTGACATGACTGCGAGCATAGCGAGTAACGCCGGGAGCGGCATCCGACGAAAGGCGGACTGAAGCGGGTAAGTACAAGGGGGCTGCGTTGCCGGACGCGTGGCCTCTGGGATGAAGTTAGATGAGGCCGGTGGAAGAGCGGTGACCAGGAACCTGCTATATCTGTTCCCAATGCATTGAAACAGATGAGGTTAACGCCGCCGGGACAAAACTGGAGATCAATCCGACTTTTGTCGGATGCATGTGCCTTGCGCGGAGCGTACCCTCCTCGGCGTGACTAATTTCCTTGGGGGAGGAGCCTTGAACGTGAATACCAATACGATCAGACTGTTCGCCGTCCCGGTGTTGCTCGTGGGCGTTTCCTGCGCCCTGGGTGCATTCGGGCAGAACGCAAATTCGGGAGAGATCAAAGGCCAGGTCACGGACTCCTCTGCAGCGGTGATCGCCGGAGCCGATGTGACACTGGTCAACACGGCAACCGGCGTCGCAACCAAAACGCAAACCAACGGTGTGGGCATTTACGATGTGCCCTCGCTGCCCATCGGCCCATACACCATCACCTTCAGCAAAGCCGGATTCCGCGACGAGGTGCGCAACGGCATCGTCCTGCAAGTCGGCGCGATCGGCATCGACGGCGTGCTCCAGGTTGGCCAGACTACGCAGCAGGTGGTCGTGACTGCGGCCGCACCCTTGCTCGAAACCGAAGACTCGGCCCAGCACCTGGACATCGATGCCCAGGCCGTTCAGAATGCGCCTATCGTTGGAGGAGTCTGGTACAACGAGTTGACCAACGAGCTGCCAGGCGTGAATGGCGGCGGTGGACAAGATGCGTCGGGACAGGGCGTGGGCGTGAATGGAACCGAGGGCTACTCGGGCACCTTTCTAATTGAGGGCGCGCTGGCGCAGGAGCCAAGAGATGCAAACGCCAGCGACAACTATCCACCCACCGACGCCATCGGCGAAGTCAGCGTGCAGACGAGCAACTTTGGCGCGCAATACGGCAATGGTGTCGCCGATTTCAACGTGCTCATCAAGAGCGGCACCAACAGGTTCCATGGCTCGCTGTTCGAGTTCAACCAGAACAACGATTACAACGCCAGGAACTACTTCAACCGCGCGCCGCAGCCGGTTGCTCCATTGCACTGGAATGAATTTGGCGGCAGCATTGGCGGTCCGATCCTGAAAAACAAGCTGTTCTTCTTCTTCACTTACCAAAGAAATCCCAACACTTCCTCCGGCGTCTACACCACTACGGTGCCGACGACGGGCCAGAACGGAACCACGAATATGGTGGCCGGTTGTTTCCCGGTGACGGTCAATAATCCCAACACCGGGACGCCTTACCCCAATAACTGTATCGATACCGCCATGGACCCTGTAGCACTCGCGATCCAGAAATACTTCCCGGCGCCGAATGTTGTCGGCTCCAATCCTTACGTGAATAACTACAGTGTGATCCAGACCGAGCCCACCACTTCGACCTGGTACGTAGCCAAGGTGGATTACGACCTCAGCGCGAACAACCGCATATCGGGATCCTATCTCGACTATCCTATCGGCCCGCTGACCTACAACACCGATGCGTTCTGCTCGCTGGGCTTCGATTGCACCTATGGCAACAACTACAACATGGACGGTCAGATCACCGACACCTGGACGATCAACGACCACATGATAAACGAAGCTCGCATCGGCGGAGTGCGCGAGTTCGATAAGTACATTCCTCCCACTTATGGCAAGGGCTATCCTACGACGATCGGCCTCGAGCCTACCTACGGGAACGACGCGCCCGTCGATATTTTTCCAGGCGTCACCGTCGACAGCAGTTCGGCCATCGGAGGAGTGGGGATCAACGGCGGCGTTCACGCATTGCTGGCCGACGGCGCGCTGGTGGAATCGGACGTTTTTACCATAATCACGGGTAAGAACGCCATCAAGATGGGCGGCGAGTACGACAGGAGCTACCAGAACTACACCAACTGGGGCGACGTCAGCTCGGGCAACTTTGTGTTCGACGGCGTTGCAACCGGGCAGCCGTACGCGGACTTCCTGCTTGGCGAAGTGTACGGGTGGTATGTCTACGACTATGCGGAAACCGGCGCACGCATGTGGAACCTGGGCGCGTTTGTGCAGGACGACTACAAGGTTACGCCCACGCTCACGCTGAACCTGGGCTTCCGCTATCAATATCAAGGCGGCTGGGGCGTGGTGAACAATCTGTGGGGGACGTTCAGCCCAACCGTTACGAATACGGGGCCCTACGCACCTGCCGGCGCGCTCGGCGCCATGACTTACGGAGGACAGGGCGGCCGCACCTTGATCCAGAATGGCGGCAGCGAGTGGGTTCCGCGCATCGGCTTTTCCTGGTCGCCCGTTCCCAAATGGGCCTTTCGCGCCAGCTATGGAATCTCCGACCAGCCGTGGTCGGTCGATCCCTATACAGCAGCGCTGGGCGTTGGCCTCAATCCGCACGGCAGCCAGGGGTATGGAAGCTCACCTGCCTTCTTGCTCAAGGATGGCCCTGGGCCGGGCGCGGTTGCCTATCCCAGCCTTTCCAGCCTGACCGACTATCAGTATAACTACGACGACGTCAGTTACTACCCGGTCCATCGGCCCATCACTTACTATCAGGAGACGCTGCTCTCCATTCAGCGTGAATTGCCCTATCAGGCCCTGTTCGATGCCAGCTATGTCTTCACCAAGGGCACACATCTCGGATTTACCCGCGATATCGATCAGAATCCCGCCGATAAGATGACGGCCAGCTCCGACTGCTACTCCGGAGTCAACGAGTATCCGCTCTTCTGCTCAATTGCCGCGGTGTACTTCGACGGCTACTCGAACTACAACGCGCTGCAGCTCAGGGCGGAGAAGCGAACCTCCTTTGGATTGTACGGACTGTTGAACTATTCATGGTCGAGGACGCTGGATACAGGCACCGGATCCGGAAACAATGCCACGGCCGACGTATGGCAAAACGCGTTCGACGTTCCGGCGAACTACGGCCAGTCCTTGCTGAACATGCCCAACTCCCTCACCGGAGACGTGTCTTACGAGTTGCCGTTTGGCGCCGGCAAGCGCTTCAAGCTGCATGGAGCTGCGGATGAAGCACTCGGAGGCTGGCGAGCGTCGAGCATCTTCCAGGTTCATAGCGGCATTCCATTCACCGTAACGGCGTCTGCCAATGGCCAGGATTTGAGCGGATCGGGCGCCAACCAGTGCGGTTGCGGCTACGAGTGGCTGCCCAACGTGGTCGGGAGCGCATCGGTTGCCAACCCAGGGCCGTCTGAGTGGTTCAATCCCGCCGCGTTCGCTACGCCAACTTCAGGCACCTTCGGCGACGAGCCAAGAAACACGCTGATTGGTCCTAACTGGCGCGACTTGGACCTGAGCCTGGGAAAGACCTTCCTTTTCGTGGAGGGAATGCGGTTCGAAATCCGCGCCGATATGTACGATGCCTTCAATAATTCCAATTTCTCGCAGCCGGATAACGCGCAAGGCGCGGGCGAAGCTCAGATTACAAGCACGAACGGAGAGCGCAACATTCAGCTTGGAGGACGATTGACGTTCTAGCTGGACTCAGCCTGCCTTCAAACACTGGGGGGTTCCGGAACGCCGGAATCCCGGTTTGCTGTTCATGCCGGCAGGCTTGCGTGGCGCGTCTTACAATTGGTTACACAGGCCTTCCTTATGTCCAATCGCTGCGAATCAGGGACCGCGAGCCACACTCTCCTGTTTCTTCTGCTTGTTCTTGCCTTCGCATTTCCAATCCCGTCCCTGGCGCAGACAGGCTCCACGAAGAGCGCGCTGACTGAAGATTTGGAGCGCGGCCAGGCGGCGCTGAAGGCCAACGATCAGGCGGCCGCGGCCAGCGCGTTCCGCGCGGCGCTCAAGACCGATCCCGCCAACGTGGAAGCGCACGCCAACTTGGGCGCCATCGCATTTTTCCGTGGCGACTGCGCCGCCGCGTTGCCCGATTTGCGAAGCGCCCTGGCCGCGGCGCCCACGCTCGAGAATGCTCAGGGGCTGATCGCCATCTGCGAAAAGCGCATGCGCGATCCCGATGCGCGCGCCAATCTTGAGAGCGCGTTCGCAAAAATCAAAGATCCCAAAATGCGTGTGCAGGTGGGCGTGGAGCTGGCCGATCTCTACTACCAGAATGGAGATCTGGACCACACCCTGCCTGTAGTTCACGAGCTGGTGGATCTGGACCCGGACAACGTGGACCTCTTGTTTTTTGCGCAGCGAATCTACTCCGAGATGGCCGACGACACCATGAACAAGCTGGCGCTGCTGGCGCCGGACTCAGCGCGCATGCAGCAGCTCATCGCGGAGCGGCTCATCAATGGCGGCGATCTGAATGACGCCATCGCGCACTACCGCAAGGCGCCGGCCATCGATCCGCGCCTGCCGGGGATGCATTTCGAGCTGGCGGAAGCGATTCTGGAAGGATCGAACGAATCGGCTGAACAGGCCGACGCGCTCAAGGAACTCGACGCCGCGGTAAAAAGCGAAGGCGATAACTCGCGGATCGAATGCACCTATGGCCGCATCGCCGCGCTGGAGGGAAAATTCGACGAGGAGCTGGCGCACTATCGGCGCGCCTATCAGTTGGACCCGGCCAACGGCGAGGCGCAACTCGGCGTGGGAGCGGCGCTTGCCGATCAGAACAAACCCGGGGAGGCGTTGAAATACCTGCGCATGGCCGTGCAGACGGACCCCATGAACGCATCCGCCCATTACCGGCTGGCGCGGGCGTACAAGGCGCTTCATATGAATGAGGAAGCGGGAAAGGAGATAAAGCTCTTTGAAGACATTCGCACAGCCAAGGATCGCGTGGCTCAGTTGTATCGCCAGATGAACCGCAGACCGGAGCCCGGCGACGATGTGCCCGCCGAAGGTCAGCCTTGAATGCGGGGCCAACCTTGCAAGCGCGCCGCATTAAGCGGTCTCGATGGTGACGGCCGCCGAGGTTAGGCCGGGCGAGGTTGCTGCGATCTTTACCCGTCCCGCCGTGGCCGTCGATTGCACGATGGCCAGGCACAGACCATTGAATCCAAGGCGGCGATCGGTCTTGTACTCCTCGTGGCTGAAGGGGTCGCCGTTATCCACGCCGATGAGCTTGCCTTCGCCCTCCACCGTAAATGAATCTCGTTCGTTGCCGTGGGCACAACTTGCCCTTTGGCGTCGTGAATCTCCACCACAATGTGGGCAACACCGCGGCCATCAGCGGAGATATTGAGCCGATCGGCTGAAAGCGCCACGGCCGCCGCGCTGCGATCGGTTCGTTCCTGCATTCGAACACGGCTCGCCCAGCCTGAAATCCGACTTTGGTTGGATTCCAGGTCCAAGTTGCACCCAATGTCGTACAGGTTCAAGTTGCACCCAATGCCGTACAGGTTCAAGTTGTCAGAAGCCTCAATCGTAGTAGTCGAGGCCGAGGTGGGTGATCAGGTCGTGGCCCATGATGTGGCGGAGTGTGTTCTTGAGTTTCATGGACTGGATGAAGAGGTCGTGCTCGGGATAAAGCCCTGGGGCCGACTGTGGCGACTTGAGATAGAAGCTGAGCCACTCCTGGATGCCGATGGATTTTAGCTCCGGCGTGCGGCTGGCGAGGTCGAGGAAGAGCACGAGGTCGAGCGCGATGGGCGCGGCGAGGATCGAATCGCGGCAGAGGAAGTTGATCTTGAGCTGCATCGGATAGCCGAGCCAGCCGAAGATGTCGATGTTGTCCCACGCCTCTTTTTCGTCGCCGCGGGGCGGATAGTAGTTGATACGGATTTTGTGATAGATGTCGTTGTAAAGATCGGGGTAAAGGTCGGGTTGGAAGATGTATTCGAGCGAGCCGAGCTTGGACTCTTCCTTGGTTTTGAAGGACTGCGGTTCGTCGAGGACTTCTCCGTCGCGGTTGCCGAGAATGTTGGTGGAGAACCAGCCGGAGACACCCAACATGCGGGCTTTGAAGGCCGGGGCGAGGACGGTCTTCATGAAGGTCTGGCCGGTTTTGAAGTCCTTGCCGCAGATGGGCGCGGAGTTCTTCTTGGAGAGCTCGATCATGGCCGGAACATCGACGGTGAGGTTGGGCGCGCCGTTGGCGAAAGGAACGCCTTCGCTCAAGGCGGCGTAGGCGTAAATCTGCGAGGGGGCAATGCCGGGGTCGCCGGTTTCAAGGCCTTTCTCGAATGCCTCGATGGACTGGTGGACGGCTGTGGGCTCGAGGAAGATCTCGGTCGAGCCGGCCCAGATCATGACCACGCGGTCGACGGTCTTCTTGAAATTGCGGATGTCGGCGATGACCTGGTCGGCGAGGTCGCGCTTGTTGTTGCCTTTCTTGACGTGCGTGCCGTGCAGGCGCTTGACGTAGTACTGGTCGAATACCGCCGGCAGGGGCTTGATGGTTTCGAGATAGGGCTTGAGCTGCGCGAGGGTTTCCTTGTCGAGCACGGCGGCGTGCGCGGCCGCTTCGTAGACGTTGTCTTCGAATATGTCCCAGCCGGTGAAGACGACGTCGTTCAGATCGGCAATGGGAACAAAATCTTTGATCAGGGGAGAGTTGCTGTCGGTGCGCTTGCCGAGGCGGATGGTGCCCATCTGGGTGAGCGAGCCGATGGGCTTGGCGAGGCCGCGGCGAACGGCTTCAACGCCGGCGATCATGGTGGTGGCGACGGCGCCCAGGCCAACAACCATCACGCCCAGCTTGCCGGTGGCGGGCGTTACTTTTTGCGCGGTTTCCCACCCCTCGGACGAAGACCTGTCCGCGGGCACCCCGGATTTATGGCCGCCTTGCTTCTCATTCGACATTGTTTTCTCCTAACCTACCTTTGTATTACCGGCTGCTAAGCGCCGGTTGAATTTGGTATTACAAAGACGAAACATTTTACCGCCTGCCGTGGCCCTTGCTCACGCCCGGCCGTGGGTCGATTTGAACGGTTGCTCCCTCAGGGGCTAAAGAGACTGAGGAAGAACAGAGAAGAAACGATGAATGCAATCACGAAGCGCCCGCAGGGGCTAAAGCCCGCGTTTATTTTGTTGCATTTGCGGCACGACTGAAGTCGTGCCCTTTTACAAAACCTCAAGCGCGCTGAGGCTTTCCGCAGCCTGTAAAGCTCCCGTCGATTTCTGAGCAATCAATGTGCGGGCTAAAGCCCGTATCCTTCAAACAAACCAGACTTACACAATTCTTCACGCCGCATTTGCGGCCCTCCCACGATTGACGTGGGACCAGATGAACCAGACTGCCGCCGCGAGCAGCGCGATCTCAACGGCAAGATGAAAGCGGTGAAAGGCTTCCTGGAGGCTCGGATCTGTGTCCCACCTCTGGCCGAGTTTCATGCCGATCCAGGCCAGGCAAAAATACCAGACCCAGGAGCCCAGAGTGGTGTAGATGTGAAAACGCAGGCGCGGCATTTTGGCGATTCCTGCCGGGAAGGCGACGAAGGTCTGCACCACTGGCAATATGCGCCCGATGAGGATTGCGATCGAACCGAATTTATCGAAGAAGCGGGTTATGCGATCGAGGTCGTGGCGGCTCATGAGGACCCATTTGCCGTAGCGCTCGACCAGGGGACGGCCGCCTTTGGCGCCGATCCAGTAGGCGATGGCCGAGCCGATATTGCAGCCTACCGCTCCTGCTGTGGCCACCAGGAAGAGATTGAAATGGCCGAGGTAGACGAGGTATCCGGAGAACGGCAGGATGAGCTCGGAGGGAATTGGAACGCCGGAAGAATTGAGCGTTATGAGCGCAACAATCCCGGCGTAACCGCCAGCCGAAATCACATGGGTTACGAATTGGACCAGGAAGGCCAGAATTCTTTCGTTCATGTGCCCCTACAGTATATAGGGCGGTGTGGGCAGGATTTGGTCCTGCCATCCGGGACGAACGTGGATGTGCGAGACGACGGCGCGGCAGGCAGTTTTGCTAGGATGGGGCTTGATTCCGAAGACGATTCGAGGTGAGTGGGTTGGCTGAAAATTCCCCTGTTTCCGAGTTTCCTCCGGTTCCGTTGACGCTGGAAGGGTCGTATGTGCTGCACCAGTTTTTCCGGTTCGACTGGAGGGCGTGGCGGGCAACGGCGGCGGAGGAGCGCGAGCGGATTGCGGCCGATGGGGTTGAAGTCCTTGCGGGATTGGAACGCGCCGGGGCTGACGCGCCGGGGCGTTCGGCGCTGTTTTCAGAGCTGGGGCATAAGGGCGACTTGATTCTGGTCCATTTCCGGGAATCGCTGGAAGCGCTGAACCAGGTGGAGCTGGATCTGGCGCAGACGGAGCTTTACGACTACCTGACGCCGGTTCACTCTTATGTTTCGGTGGTGGAGCTGGGGCTTTACGAGTCTTCGCGGAAGACTTATGAGGCGGCCGCGGCGAAGGGATTTGAGGCGCACTCGGCGGAGTGGAATGCGGAGATTGCCGCTTCGCTCAAGCGTGGGGCGGAAGCGATGGCGCCGCGGCTGTTTCCGGCTGTCCCGGATGCGAAGTACTTGTGCTTCTATCCCATGGACCGCAAGCGCGGCGAGCAGGTGAACTGGTATACCGTGCCGTTTGCGGAGCGGCAGCGCATGATGCACGAGCACGGGACGATCGGGCGGCGCTACGCGGGCGAGGTGAAGCAGATCATTACCGGATCGATCGGGATGGATGACTGGGAGTGGGGCGTGGATTTGTTCGCCGACGATGCGGTGGTGTTCAAGAAGCTGATTTACGAGATGCGGTTCGACGAGGTGAGCGCGGTTTATGCGCTGTTTGGGCAGTTTTTTATTGGTGTGAGGCTACCAATGGAGAAGCTTGCCAATTGGCTGGAAGGAAAACTGTAGGCATGTCCGACCGGCCCGCTCTGTAAGGGAAGGCACTCGACGGTAAGGACGATTTACCTTACCATAGCCAAAGGAGAGGCATTTCTATGGCCACACTTACCGTCACCGCAAAAGGCCAGATTACGCTCAAGCAGGAGTTGCTGCGGCACCTCAACGTCAGCCCCGGCCAGAAGGTCGATGTTGAAAAGTTGCCGGATGGCCGGCTCGTGGTTCGGCCAGCCGCCCGAAAGGGCTCAATTGCGGCTTTCAGCGGATCGCTTGCCAAAGAGGGAACGCCCCGGCTGACCATCGAAGAGATCAACGAGGTCATCGCCAAGGGTTGGGCCGGAGAACTGTGAAAATCACCGCGGATACGAACGTCCTGCTCCGCGACGCGTTACAAGACGACCCGCAGCAATCGCCGATAGCCGCAAAGACCTTACAGAGCGCGGAGCATGTCTTCGCGCAGACTCCGGCGCTTTGCGAGTTTGTATGGGTAATGCGGCGGCTTTATCAGAGATCTCCCGCGGAGATTGCCCTGTCGATTCGCCTTCTGATGAGTGGCGACAACGTCGAGATGAACCGCCCTGCCGTCGAAATGGGCCTGGAAGTGCTTGACAAAGGCGGAGACTTTGCCGACGGGGTCATCGCTCATGAGGGTGCTTGGCTGGGAGCGGAGGAATTTGTCAGCTTCGACAAGAAGGCTGTTTCGCTCCTTAAGGCGCAAGGGCTGCGCGCGCGATTGCTTTCCTGAGCGAGCCAAGAGAGTTCCTAATCGAAGACCGGCTCGGATGCGGAATCTACGACGATTACCGGGACCGGCGCCTTTTCGGGTTTCAGTTCCAGGCCGAGTTGCTCTTTGAGCGCGGTGAACAGGCCGGGATAGACTGCGTCCGCAGGAATGCCGTCGCCGTGATCGCGCGTAAAGTTCATCTTGAGGTCGAAAGTTGCAGGCAGACCCGTTCGATTGATTACCAGGCGGCCTCCTACTTCATCGAAGTTCGCCAGGTCGTGGGCGAATTCGTCCATTGAAATATTGGTGGCCGTGAGGCGGCCGTTCCAACCCGAGAAATCGCTGCCGCGACTGTTTTTCTCCGGGCTGGGCATGAACTTCGCACCGGATTTGGAGACCACCAATGCAAAAACGGACATCCTGCGCTCGCCGCTACTCACCTTGAGCTGAAAGCGGTCGGCGAGAAACGCCTGGAGCATCTGGCTGCGCGCCTGGACCCACTGCTGACGGTTCATCTTCTGCATCGCTTCGGTTTCCGCGTCGTCGGCTTTGGCCACGGTGTCGAAACATTCGGTCCTGACCCATTTAGGGCCGCCGAGGACCTGCGATTCGGACTTCAATCCGTAGGCAACGGAGATCAGCCGGCGCAGGGTGTAATTCTCAATGGAAACCCGGCCGGGGGAATCGTCCCAGTTGTGATTGCCGTCGCCCGGTTTGCTGGGTTTGATGGCGGCTACTTCGAAGGTGGGCTGCGAGTTTTCGGTTGCAGCGGCGGGCTTCTGCTGGGCTTGGCCATGAGGAGTGGATAAGGCGCTAAGGGCGAGCAGCCAGGCAGCCGCGCAACGGGCGAGCATTGGCGTCGCGCGGCGGTTGCGGGGATGCGGCGAGAATTTCTGTGGGCGCAGAACCATACGGATGTCTTGTAACATGGACGAGCAGCACTCCGGAGTACTGCAACCCGTGAAGATTGGCGATCTCCCAGGTCTCAAAATCGAGACCTGGGGCGCCCAAATTCGTGGACTCGATTACGAAATCACGGTACTAGATTATGGCTGGAGCGAAGACGATTGCAAAGAAGATTGCCGGGAAACGTCTTGCCGCAAAGAAAACTGCGCGGAAGGCGCTGGGCCCCAGTGCAACAAAGACGGCGGCGCAGCGCGGAGCGCTCGCGCCGGAGCGGGTGGCGGCGATTTTGAAGGCGCTGGACGAAGCTTATCCGGATGCGGAATGTGCGCTGCAGCACAGAACGCCGTGGGAGCTGCTTGTCGCGACGATTCTTTCCGCGCAGTGTACGGATGTGCGCGTGAATATGGTCACGCCGGAGCTGTTCCGGCGCTTCCCTTCCCCGGCGGCGATGAGTAAGGCTACGCTGCTGGAGCTTGAAGAGCTGATCCGGACGACGGGGTTCTATCACAATAAGGCTAAGTCGATTCAGGGCGCGGCGCAGAAGATGACCGATGAGTTTGGCGGGAAGGTGCCTGAGACTCTTGCCGAGCTGACGACGATTCCTGGCGCGGCGCGGAAGACGGCTAACGTGGTGCTGGGCGTGAGCTTCGGGAAGGCGGAGGGGGTGGTTGTCGATACGCACGTCTTCCGCATTGCGCGCAGGCTGGAACTGGCCAAGGGCGATACGCCGCAGGAGGTTGAACAGGAGCTGATGCGGGTGCTGCCGCGGGACCGGTGGATCGCCTTTTCGCACCAGGTGATTCATCATGGGCGGCAAGTTTGCCTGGCGCGAAATCCTAAATGCAAGCAGTGCAATCTGGAGACGCTTTGCCGGTCGAAGGATAAGACCTGGAAGTCGTGAAGAGAAAGCGGAGCTGGCGGGGTTAGCGGGGCTGGCGGTGCTCGCGCGTGAGGGCAGTTGGCGATTTCGCGGGTTGGCGGGTTGGCAAGCTGGCGGGTTCGCGCGGAGTTGGACGGCGAGATCAGCGATTGCGGAGGACCTCTTGGATTGCCGCGATGAGGCCGGGAATGTCGGAGGGGTTCGCTTCGGCGGCTGGCTCCCAGTTTAGATCGCGGAGGGTTTGGCTGGTGATGGGACCGATGGAAATGGCTGGGACGCCGGCGAATGGGAATTGGGCTCCGGCGCGGCGGGCGGCTTCGGCGAGGTGCGTGGCGCTTGAGGAGCTCGTGAAGGTGACGGCGTCGATTGGTTGCTCGATCGCGTGGCGCAGGAGTTCGGGCGAGAACTCGGGAAGGACGTTGCGGTAGGCGTCTACAACGTCTACTTGTGCGCCGGCCTGGCGGAGGGCGTCGGGGATTACGTCGCGGGCAACGGCGGCGCGGGCGAGGAGAATTCGCTTGCCTGCGGCGCGAGCGGCTAGATCGCTGACTAGAGATTCGGCGACGTAACTCTCGGGAACAAGAGAGACGGTGAAGCCGGCGTTGCGCGCGGCGGCGGCTGTGGCTTGGCCGATGGCTGCGACGAATGGGCGTGAGTTATGGCCCTCCCAGGTCTGAAAATCCAGACCTGGGGCACCCATGTCCGTTTGAGACTGCGGAACGAGGGCGATGCCGAGTTGTGCAGCGCGTTTGACGAGGGTGCGCACTGTGTTGGCGCTCGTGAAGATTAACCAGTCGTAGGCGGGTTTCACTGTGTGCTGCGAAGTTTCGGGGCTTCCCACTCTTTCCGCAGAGGACGCGGAAAGAATGGGGCATGGGGCTGTTGTGGACGACGGGACTGTTGTGGAGAACGGGGCTGTTGGGCTGCCGGCGAGGCGTCGCAGAGCGGCGTCGAGGGCGGCGAAGCTCTCAGGCGGGCGGATTTCGAGGACAGGGACTTCGACGGGGTCTGCGCCGAGGGCGCGGAGGCCGTCGCTGAGTTTTCCTGCTTGATGCGCGGCGCGGGTGACGAGGATGCGGCGGCCGGTGAGCGGGCCGGTGGTCATGCGGCTCCAGGAATCGCGCTGCCGGTCGCGAGCAGCGCTCCGGCGCCGGCGGCGAGGAGCATCTGCGCGGCCAGACGGCCGAGGGCGACTGGGTCGGTGCCGGCGCGCGGGGCGCGATGGTGGATGCGGATGACGGCGCCGGTTTCCGGGCTGGCGACTACGCCGTCGATCTCGTCGGTCCGCTCTCCGTTGCCGGGTTCGGGCGCGGGATGGCAGTGAATGCCGATGGGGACCTGGCAGCCGCCGCCGAGAGCGGCTAGCGCTGCGCGCTCGGCGGTAACGGCGAAGCGCGTGTCTGCGTCGTCGAGGAAGGCAATGGCGGCGATGGTTGCGGCGTCGCCTTTGCGGGTTTCGATGGCGAGGGCGCCCTGGCCGGCGGCGGGGCAGAAGTCTGTGGGGTTCAAGCGCTCGCGGACCCAGTCAGTGCGGCCGAGGCGGTCGAGGCCGGCGGCGGCGAGGAGAATGGCGTCTACCTGGCCCTCGGCGAGCTTGCGCAGGCGCGTATCCACGTTGCCGCGGAATTCGACGGCTTCGAGGTCTGGCCGCAGCGCCTTCAACTGGGCGCGGCGGCGCTGGCTGCTGGTGCCTACGCGGGCGCCCTCGGGGAGCGCGGCGAGCTTTTGGTAGCGGACGGAGACGAAGACGTCACGGGGGTCGGCGCGCGGCGGCGTGGCGGCGAGGGCGAAAGGCTCGGACAGCTCGGTGGGCAGGTCCTTGAGGGAGTGGACGGCGAGGTCCACGCGGCCGTCGGCGAGGGCTTCTTCTATTTCTTTGGTGAACATGCCCTTGGAGCCGACTTCGACGAAGGTCACTTCCTGGAGGCGGTCGCCGGTAGTCTTGATGATTTGGATTTCGACGGAATGGCCCTCAGCGCGGAGCAGGCCGGCGATGTGGTTGGCCTGCCAGAGGGCAAGCTGGGAGCCGCGGCTGCCGATGCGGAGGTTCATGGGCGCGCCCCGATGCGGTTCTCGACGCGGTCCTCGGTCCGCTGTTCTGCTGGGTTTGCTTCGCGGGCTGCGGCGGCTGGGGCGGGTTGCGCGGATTGGAGCGGGGCTGGCTCCGTAATGGCGGGATGCGGCTGGAGGTTCTGCTCGCGGGCGGCGATGGAGGCCACCGACCAGGCTTCGCAGAGGGCTTCGATACGGGCGGAATCGCCTTCGCGGGCGGCTTTTTTGATGGCTTGCATGTGGGGGTGGAGGAATTTGTTGACCATGCCGCGGGTGAGGGCGTCGACGGCGGCAAACTGCTCGGCGGTGAGCGTGCCGAGGTTGGCGTGCATGCGCTTTAGCTCGCCGAGGCGGATCTCTTCCGCTTTTTGCTGCACGGCGACGATGGCGGGGGCGACGTTGACGGTGAGGTTGCGCTGGTGGAAGCGCTCGACTTCGGCGTCGACGAGGGATTCGGCGTCGACGGCCTCGCGGCTGCGCTCTTCCATGTGCGAGGCGGCCACCTGCTGGAGGTCGTCGATGTCGTAGACGAAGATGCCTTCGAGCTTGTTCATCGCCGGATCGACGTCGCGGGGGACGGCGATGTCGATGAAGAACATGGGACGGTTGCGGCGGCGGTGCATGAAGGCGTGGCCGTGCTCGGGGCGGAAGATGGGGTGCGGTGCGCCGGTGGAGGTGATGACGATGTCGGCTTCGCTGGCTGCGTCGAGGAGCTGCTCGAAGGGAATGACGCGGCCCTGGAATTCTTCGGCCATGCGCTGGGCGCGCTGCTGGGTGCGGTTGGAGACGAGGATGGCGCCGGCGCCCTGCTGGACAAGATGGCGGGCGGCGAGCTCGCTCATTTTGCCTGCGCCGACGAGGAAGACGGTGCGGCCCTGAAGCGAGCCGAAGATTTTGCGGGCCAGATCGACGGCGACCGAGGCGATGGAGACGGAGTTGGAGCCGATCTGGGTCTCGGTGCGGACTCTTTTGGCGGCGGCGAAGGCGCTTTGCAGCAGGTGGTCCAACTGGCCGGAGACGGTTCCGGCGGCGTGGGCGACGGCGAAGGCTTCTTTGACCTGGCCGAGGATTTGCGGCTCGCCGACGACCATGGAGTCGAGACTGGCGGCGACGCGGAAGAGATGGCGGACGGCGTCGCGGTCGCGGTGCTCGTAAAGGTGTGGGGCGAGGGTAGCGGCGTCTACGGCGAACTGGCGGAAGAGGAATTGGGCGGGATCGACGGCGGGTCCATCGACGGCGGCGAGCAGTTCGACGCGGTTGCAGGTGGAGACGATCATGCACTCGACGACTCCGGGCATGGCGGCGAGGGTGCGCGCGGCTTCGGCCAGCTCGTCGCGGGAGATGGCGATGCGCTCGCGCAGCTCGATGGGCGCGGTCTTGTGGTTGACGCCGACGAGCACGAGAGTGGGCGCGGGCCGGCTCATGGGGCACCGAACCTGTGGACGTGATGGACGAGATTGGCGGCCCAGACGCCCAGCATCACCACGAAGACAGCGCCGGAAAGATAGGCGGCCTTGCGGCCGCGCAAGCCGGCGCTGCGGCGGACGAGAAGGAGGAGCACATAAGCGAGCCAGCAGGCGAACGAGGCGATGACGATGGGATCGAGGTAGTAGGCTGCGCCCAGGGGCATTTCCTCGACCAGGACTGCGCCGAGGATAAGGCCCACGGTCATGCAGGGGAAGCCGAATTCCAGGGTGGCGTAGGAGATGCGTTCGAGCGTGTCGAGGGGAGGCAGCCAGTCGAACCAGCGGGATTCGGCGCCGGGCTTGAGCTTGGACTTGAGGCGGCGCTCCTGGACGAGGTAAAGGACGCTGGCGAGGACGCTGAAGCCCAGGGCGGCGTATGCGACGAGCAGCGCGGCTATGTGGGCGATAAGCCAGCTTTTGCGGACGCCCTGGGATGAAAAAATATAGCCGCCAGGTCCTAGCGCGGGGACGAAGACAAGAAGGAAGGTGATCGGGAAGGCAAAGATTCCAAGGGAGATGGCTTCATAGAGCCACCAGACGAGGAAAAAGAGGGCGGCTACGGCGAAGCCGAGCAGCGACTCCATTTCGCGCAGGTCCACGGGCACCCAACTGTGGGCCATGACCAGCATTTCGACGACGGAGATGAAGTGGAAGAACAGGGCCATGCCGCCGGCGTGGACGCAGATGCTTTTCCAGCGGGACTGGCCATAGAGGACGGCCGGGAAGACGGCAACACTTGCCGTTGCGTAGAGGATAGCCGCCACTCGGAGCCAGAGGAGATACATTCCGATGTTTACCCTAAGCCGCTAAAAGGCCAGTATACCGTGATCCTAATCACTAGAAATGGGGCAGACGGGGAAGTCAGGCCGACGCCGGGCTGTTGATTTTGGGGCATCTCTCCATTGGCCATCGAGTGGGACGCCAGCCGCACCTTAGCCGCAAAAACGAAGATGCGGCGAGGTGGGGCACCCGAATGTTCAGTTTTTTGACCCTAAACCACGAGGAGAGATGCTCCAAGCGGGCCCAGCCCCTTATCGGGCTGTTTTTCGCCTTAAAAATGCTTAAAACAGCAGTTTTTGTTTACTGAACCGTTAATAGGCTGCCTCCCTAAGCTATTGATTCTGAACACTTGCTTCCAGCAGAAAACTACAAATCTGCTTGGGGGGGGTGGGTAGTCCCCTTTCCAAGCCAGTTCCGCCGGCAGAGCGCTTTCATTCTTGTCCCCTCATCCGGCGGCCGTATTTGGAGCCTCAATTCCATAATGCTCCCAAAGGACATAATTCTACGCAAAGCCGGAGCCGGGTTTTATGGTTTTTCTCAGGGCCGAACGGCGGCGGTTCCCACCCAGCGGTGGATGGAGCAGTCTTCCCAGTTCATGGCGGCGTACTCGGCGTTCGGCTGGCTAAAGAGGATTTTGCGGTCGGCGAGGGAGTCGGCGTGGGAACGGCGAATCTGGCCGGCGAAGAGGCGGGTGAAGCCGCGCTGGCGCTCGAGGACGTGCTCCTGCTCGTTGTTGACGTAGAGGATATCGAGTTGGCCTTGGCGGCCGGCGAGGGTGCGGGACCAGTGGGTCAAAGTGCGGCGCAGGACGGGCGCGCCGAAGGGATTGAAGAGAAAGGCGACGCAGGGACCGGAGGGGAGTTGAAACTCGGCGGCGTCGCGACAGAGGATTTTCACGGGGGCGAGGGCGCGGCCGGCGGCGTGCCAATGGGTGAGGTTGCGGCGGGCGATGCGGGCCAGGGTGGGATGCAGCTCGACGCCAATGACGGCGCGGAAAGGATACTCGGCGGCGAGCAGGAGGGCGCGGCCCATGCCTGCGCCGACATCGATGAAGGTACACTCGTCGATTGCGGCCACGGGGCGGCAGCGGCGCCAGCGGATGAGGATGGAGCGGAAGACCGAAGGAGCGACGGCGTAGTAGGCCGTCGAGTGGCGGTCGTGACGATGGCCGCTGGCGAGGTGACGGCCGGCGACGAGGCCGCTGGTGCGGACGCCGTTTTCAAGGTCGAAGGGATGGCGGACGAGGCCGTCGCGAATGGCGAGGCCGGGCAGGAGACGGGGCTTTGGCGGCCTGGCTTTGGGTTCTTTCTGTGCGCTCGCGGTCACGATTGAAAGTTAGCACAAGGTGGTCTTGGCCAGGGCGACGGCGGTAGTGCCGGATTGAAAGACGTATCCTTCAAGGACTAAAGAGCTTGCGGAAAAAGTGACAAATTCGGCCTGTATCGCAGAGCAGGCGAGGCAGGGGCTAAAGCCCGAGTCTTTAAAATGAGGATTCTTCGGCCCGACTGAAGTCGTGCCCTTGTTACAAAGCGATGGTTCGACCGAGTTTTTCCGCGGCCTGTGAGGCCCCGCCGATTTTTCAGCGGCTTGTGTACGAGCGAAAGCCCGTACCCTTCGAAACCCAGCCAATCTGACCTACTACGCGAGCAGACTGCCTTACGTGGCGTGCATGAGGCTGAAGAGCAGGACAGCAAGGACGATCGAGCTCACGACTACGTACATGCGGTCGCGTTCGAGATAGAACCCCGCTATGGCCATGACGACGCGCGCCACCGGCGTGGCGATGAGCAGGACCAGGCCGAGCTGGATGATGCCTTCGCTGTTCAATGTGGCGGCAAGCTTGAAGATGCCGGAGAGCGAACGCAGGGACATGGGGCCGGGATTGAAGGTTTTGTAGTCGATTGTGCCGGAGGGATGCTGGATGAGATAGACTACTCCGCCGGCGAGGACGACGGCGGCGGCGAGCAGCACGCCGGCGCGGAGAAGCTGCCCGATGATCTCTTCAAGGCGCTGATCGTTCATCTGCTAAATCCTCCCTATTACGCCGTTGACGATCATTTCGACGGCGAGCGCGAAGATGACGACGCCGAATACGATGCGCAGGGTCTTGACACGCGCATGGACGAGGACTTTGGTGCCGAGGAGGGCGCCGCCGAGCACGCCCAGCATGACGGGCATGGCTATGGAGGGATGAATGTAGCCGCGGTTGAGATAGAGGCCTGCGCTGGCCGCGGCGGTGACGCCGATCATGAAGTTGCTGGTCGTCGTCGAGACCTTGAACGGCAGGTGCATCGTCTGATCCATCGCGAGGACCTTGATGATGCCGGAGCCAATGCCGAGGAGCGCCGACAGGATCCCGGCGAGAAACATCAGCCCGAATCCTGCCGGGACGCGCTGTACGGAGT